>NZ_VFMN01000001.1:610543-915815 GCF_006715055.1 Lapillicoccus jejuensis | reverse complement strand
TCGAACGACGGACCCTCCCCGAGCAGGTCCTGCAGGTCCTCCATCCGTCGGGCCGTCGTCGAGGTCGCCGCCACCACCACCCGGTCCTCGGTGGCCCCCAGGGACAGGGCTCCGCCGCGGGCCCCGAGCAGCCGCACGGCCGCGCGGCACAGGCGTTCGGACGCGGACCCGCCCCCGGTGTCCGCCGCCAGGACGCGCAGGAGCGGCAGCAGCACCTCGGACCGCTCGACCACGTCCGCCGCCTCCTCGTCCTGCGCCCTCGCGCCCTGTCGGATACGTTCGGCCCGTGGGTCGCTCACCCGGTCGGGTGGAGCCGTTCCCAGACCCGGTGCTGCTCGAGCCGCTCGAGCAGGGGGCCGGCGACGTCCGAGGCCGAGTCCGTGACGAGCACGCCGGGCTGGGCGTCGTACGGCTCGAGCACGGCGGCCCCGGCGCCCCAGCCGACGATCGCCTTCCCGTGCCGCCACGCCTCCTCCAGCAGCAGGTCCAGGCGGGGGTCGAGGCCTGCGCCCTCGACGGGGACGAGGTCAGGGCGCGGCGGTGGCGCCGCTCCGACGACGACGGCGTCGAGCTCCACCGACCGCGTCGTGTCGAGCGAGCGCTGCGTCATCAGCTCGGTCCCGTCGGTGCCGACGAGCACCCCGCCGCGAGGGCCGATGACGAGGGTGCGCACCCCCTGCGCCTGCAGCGCCGCCCGCAGGGCGAGCACCGGGGCCAGCGGGATCGTGACGTCGACGACGACCCCGACGACCCGGCCGGCCACCGGCCAGCGCAGCCCGAGCTGGCTGAGCGACGGGCTGGGCGCCACGTCCGCCGCGACCTCGCCGTCCGGGCGGCCGAGGCCGAGCCGCACGGCGACCGCCCGGCACAGCTCCTCGTCGACCCGGGCGAGGCAGGCCAGCTGTCGCTCCTTGACCACCTGCTCGTAGCACTTGCCGAGCTCGAACGCGTAGGCGTCGACGACGTGCCGTCGCTCCACCGGGGTGAGGCTGAGCCAGAACATCCGCGTCTGGCTGAAGTGGTCGTCGACGCTCGTGTGCGGTCCGCGGACCTTCTCCCCGGCCGCGACCGGGGCGGGGGTCTCGACGAAGGCCCGCTCCGCCGGGGTGGGGAACGGGTTGCCGCCGTCGAGCGAGTTCGGGTGGTACGGCGCGACGCCCGTGTGCACGGCGTCCTGGTGGTGGCCGTCGCGCAGGAGGTCGTTGACCGGGCACCGGGGCCGGTTGATCGGGATCTGCTCGAAGTTCGGGCCACCGAGCCGGGTCAGCTGGGTGTCGAGGTAGGAGAACATCCGCCCGGCCATGAGCGGGTCGTCGGTGACGTCGATGCCACGCACGAGGTGCCCGACGTGGAAGGCGACCTGCTCGGTCTCGGCGAAGTAGTTCGTCGGGTTGCGCTCCAGCGTCATCTCGCCCAGCAGGTGCACCGGGGCGAGCTCCTCGGGGACGAGCTTGGTGGGGTCGAGCAGGTCGATGCCCTCGAACGTCTGGTCCGGCGTGTCCGGCATGACCTGGACGCCGAGCTGCCAGGAGGGGAACGCGCCGGACTCGATGGCGTCGGCGAGGTCGCGGCGGTGGAAGTCGGGGTCGAGCCCGGCCAGCAGCTGCGCCTCCTCCCAGACCAGCGAGTGCACCCCCGCGCGGGGCTTCCAGTGGAACTTCACCAGGCGCGTCGAGCCGTCGTCGGCCACGAGCCGGAAGGTGTGGACGCCGAAGCCCTCCATCGTCCGGTAGGACCGCGGGATGCCGCGGTCGGACATGTTCCAGATCGCGTGGTGCTGGGCCTCGGTGTGCAGCGACACGAAGTCCCAGAAGGTGTCGTGGGCGCTCTGCGCCTGCGGGATCTCGCGGTCCGGGTGCGGCTTGCCGGCGTGGATGACGTCGGCGAACTTGATGGCGTCCTGGATGAAGAAGACCGGGATGTTGTTGCCCACGAGGTCGAACACCCCCTCGGAGGTGTAGAACTTCGTGGCGAAACCGCGGGTGTCGCGGACGGTGTCGGCGGACCCCCGCGAGCCCAGCACGGTGGAGAACCGGACGAACACCGGGGTCTCGACGCCCTCGGCGAGGAACGCGGCGGACGTGAGCCCGTCGGCGGCGCCGTACGAGCGGAAGGTGCCGTGGGCGGCGGCCCCCCGGGCGTGGACCACCCGCTCCGGGATCCGCTCGTGGTCGAAGTGCATCGTCTTCTCGCGCAGGTGGTGGTCCTGCAGGAGCACCGGTCCGCGCCGGCCGGCGCGCAGCGAGTGGTCGGTCTGCGCGAGCGGCGTGCCTCCCGCGGTCGTCAACCACTCGCCCTGCTGCGCACGGACGCCGTCCGGGGCCGTCGCCGACGCGCCCGTCGCCGAGACCGGCGCCGGGGCGGCCTGGTCGGGGGTCGGGGGCAGCGGCGACCGGGGGCTCGTCGGCTCGCCGTACGACGGCGTCTCGCTCGACGGGGCTCCGGGGACGGGGGCGTCGGGGGTGTCGGTGCTCATCGGGACCTCTCGTCCAGGGGCGTGGAGCGCGAACGCGCTGGGCCGACGCCGTGGGCGTCCGGCCGGAGCCCCGGCGCTACCCGGCGTCCGGGGGGCCCATGCGCGTCGCGGACCGTGGGCACCCGGGGGACACCGCATCGACACGGAATGCGCGGCGACGGCGCGGGTAGGACGCGGTGATGCGCCTGCCCCTTAACGGATCCCGTGCCGGATCGTCCGTCCCCGCCCTCCCCGACCGGGTCACCGACGCCCTCGAGCGGGCGACCTGGCTGGACGAGCCGGCCGACGGGGTCCGCCGCGTGACGGGGGCGCTGCGGGCCGCGCCCGTCGCCGACGTCCTCTCCGGCCGGGTCGCCGGGCACCCCCTGCACCCCGTCCTCGTCACCGTGCCCATCGGCACCCTCGTGGGGGCGGCCGCGTTGTCCTTCGTCCGAGCCCCCTGGGCCGCCCCGGCGGCCCGGTGGCTCACGGGGCTCGGGGTGCTCTCCGTGGCGCCGACGGCGATCACGGGCTGGAGCGACTGGAACGACACCGAGGGGGCCGAGCGGCGGGTCGGCCTGGTCCACGCCGGCGTCAACGTGCTCGCCGTCGGGGCGGCCACCGCCGCCTGGGCGGCGCGCTCGGACACCGGGCGCCGCACCTGGCTCACCGCCACGGTCGGGGTCCTCGGCGTCGGCGGCTGGTTGGGCGGGCACCTCGCCTACGCGCTCGGGGTCGGCGTCGACACCACGGCGTTCACGGCGCTGCCCGACGACTGGACCGACGCCGGCCCCCTGGCGACGCTCACCGATGGTGAGCCGCAGGGGCGCGACGCCGGCGGGCTGCCGGTCATGCTGCTGCGGCACGCCGGTCGGCTGACGGCGGTGCTCGACCGCTGCACCCACCGTGGCGCGCCGCTGCACGAGGGACGGCTGGTCGACGGCTGCATCGAGTGCCCCTGGCACGCCTCGCTGTTCGCGCTCGACCCGGCCGCCGGCGGCCGGGTCGAGAGAGGGCCGGCGACGCGCCCCGCGCCGGTGCTGCAGGTGCGGGAGCACCAGGGCCGCGTGCAGGTGCGGGCCGACGACGTGCGCGCGCTGCGGGAGAACCCGGTATGACCCGGGACGGTGATAGCGCCCCCCAGGGCGTCGCGGCGGTCCTGCTGGACGTCGACGGCACGCTCGTCGACACGACCTACGTGCAGACGCTCTGCTGGTGGCAGGCGCTGCGGCAGCACGGCCGCCTGGTCCCCATGGCGACCGTCCACCGGGCCATCGGGCTGGGCTCGGACAAGATCGTCGAGCACCTGCTGCGGGAGGCGCCGGACGACGAGGACGTCCCGGGGGTGACCGCTCCGGCCGACGAGGTCGACGTCGACGCGGTCGCGGCCGCGCACGACGCCCTAGTGTCGACCTGGCACGAGCGGCTCGTGCCCCTGCCGGGGGCTCGCGAGCTCGTGCGCTGGTGCCACGACGCCGGGCTCGTCACGGTCCTGTGCACCTCCGCGGGCGAGCGCGACCTCGCCGCGCTCCGCCGGGTGCTCGACGTCGAGGACGCGGTCGACGAGGTGACGAGCAGCGAGGACGCCGAGCGCAGCAAACCGGACACCGACATCCTCGAGGTCGCGTTGGACCGGATCGGCCGAGGCCCGGGGGAGGCGCTCTTCGTCGGGGACGCGGTGTGGGACGTCGAGGCCGCCGGTCGGCTCGGCATGCCGTGCGTCGGCCTCGAGTGCGGGGGCACGAGCGCCGCCGAGCTGCAGGACGCCGGTGCCGTCGCGACGTACGCCGACCCTGCGGCGCTCCTCGCGGGCCTGCCCGCCCTGCTGGAGCGCTTGGCGACCGGCTCAGGCGGGGCGGGGGCGTGAGGCTCCCGACGAGTTGCCGGCGCCCCGCTCCACCTCCACCGTGCCGGTGAGGACGATCTCGTCCGCCAGGTCGCTGACCTTGCGGTTGCTCGACTGGCTGGTGCGGCGCAGCCACTCGAAGGCCTCCTCGTAGCGCCAGCCCTGGAGGGCCATGAGGATGCCGGTGGCGGCGCCGATCCGGCGGCTGTGGTGCAGCGCTCGCTGCAGGTTGTCGACCCGCTGCTCGAGCACCTCGCAGGCGTCAGGAGCCGGCCGCACGACCGGATGGGCGTGACGCGGTGGCGTGATCGTGGTGGGGCGGCTGTCGACCATGTGGGTGGTCCTCAGGGTCGTGTTCCGAGGGCGTCCGGGTCGGAGGCCCCTCGGGCAGCTCCCAGGTTAGGGGGTCCGCACCGTCGCGGGAAGGTCTCGCGGCGTGTCGTCCGGCGACGCGGGCCCCGCCCGTCCCGGACCTACGCCGCCGGCAGGGCGGGCAGGTCCACGAGCTCGCGTGCGGCGGGGACCGGTCGGGGAGCGTCGGTCGGGTCCTCGAGCTGGGCCCGGAGCAACCCCAGCGCCTTCGTGAGGATCCGTGACACCTGCATCTGGCTGACGCCGAGCACCTCGCCGATCTCGCGCTGGCTCCAGTCCTTCTCGAAGCGCAGTCGCAGGGCCAGCAGGTGGCGGTCCGACAGGGTGGTCAGCGCCCGGCGCAGGTCGAGGCGCCACTCGACACTCGAGAGGTCGTCGTCGTCGCTGCCGAGCAGGTCGCCGAGGGTCAGCGTCGACCCGCCGAGCGGCGCGTCGATGGCCACTCCGTGGAACGCGCGGTCGGCGATCCGCGAGCGGGTGACCTCCTCGCGGGTCAGACCCAGGTGCGCGGCCAGGTCGGTGTCGTTGGGCTCCCGCCCCAGCGTCTGGGTCAGGTGCGGCGTCGCCGTCCGCACGGCCAGGTCGGCCTCCTGTGCGGAGCGGGGTGGCCGCACGAGCCAGCCGTGGTCGCGGAAGTGGCGGCGCAGCTCGCCGCGGATGGTGGGGACGGCGTACGGCGTGAAGCCGACGCACGGCTCGCGGTATCCCGCGACCGCCTTGCACAGGCCGACGTAGGCGACCTGCTCGAGGTCGTCCACCTCGATGCCGCGGCCCCGGAAATGACGCGACAGGGTGAGGGCCAGGTCCCGGTTGAGGACCACCGCCCGGTGGTGGAGGTCGCGGACGGTGTCGTCGTCCTCGCAGTGCAGGGCCTGGTGGAGGAGCTCGGTCGTCCGGGCCTCGCGGTCCTCGTCGTCGATACGGCACGCAGTGCTCATGGGAGATCCCCAATCGCTGGACCACCCGAGGTGTTGCAGGTGGGTGACGCCCTGCCACACAAGCACACGGCGCCGACAGGTGGCAACCGTGAAGGGTTGCCGGCCCCGCGTCCGGGTACGGCGGTGAGCCCCGCCCGCGCCGTCCCCGGCGCCCGAACCCACCGGAGGTCCCCGTGCCCCAGGTCCCCGACATCGGCTACTTCCTCTCGTGCGAGGAGTACGCACCCGACCAGCTGCTCGAGCAGGCCCGCCTCGCCGAGGAGGCGGGGTTCGACCGGCTGTGGATCAGCGACCACTTCCACCCGTGGACCAAGGCCCAGGGCCAGAGCCCCCTCGTGTGGTCGATGATCGGCGCCGTCTCCCAGGTGTGCGACCTGCCGGTGTCGACCGCGGTCACCTGCCCGACGATCCGGGTCCACCCGGCGATCGTCGCCCAGGCGGCGGCGACCAGCGCGGTCCTGCTCGGCGAGGGGCGGTTCACCCTCGGCGTCGGCTCCGGCGAGGCGCTCAACGAGCACGTGCACGGCGACCCGTGGCCCGAGGCGTCGGTGCGCCTGGAGATGCTCGAGGAGGCGGTCGAGGTCATCCGCGCGCTGTGGACCGGCGAGGTCGTCAGCCACCGGGGCCGGCACTACACCGTCGAGAACGCGCGGATCTACACCCGTCCCGAGACCCCGCCGGACATCCTCGTGTCCGGGTTCGGTCCCAAGGCCGTGGACCTCGCGGCCCGGATCGGCGACGGCTACGTCACGACGTCCCCCGACCGCGAGCTCCTCGACCGTTTCCGCTCGCAGGCCCGGCACGGGGCGCGGACCCAGGCGGGCTACAAGGTCGCGTGGGCGCCGACGCGGGACGAGGGGATCGACGCGGCGCACCGGATCTGGCCCAACGCCGGCCTGCCCGGCGAGCTGGCCCAGGTGCTGCCGACGGTCGAGCACTTCGAGCAGGCCTCGACGCTCGTCACCCGGGAGGCGACGGCCGGGTCGATCGCCGCGGGGCCCGACGCGGCCGACCACGTCGAGGCCTTCCAGCCGTTCCTCGAGGCCGGGTTCGACGAGGTGTACGTCGCGAACATGGGGCCGCACTACGCGGACATGATCCGGGCCTACGGGCGCGAGGTGCTGCCGCAGCTGCGCCGTACGGCGTCCTGACCGGGGTCACGACGCCCTCCCGGTCGGCCCCCCGTTTCGTCCCGGTCCCACCGGGCAACGGGGGGACGCGCTCGAACCCGCGGCGCACCGACCGAGAGGCCCGACCATGTCGCGCCGTGACCCCGCCCTCCCCCCGACCACCGGCACCGACGTCCGCGGGCCAGCGCGGTCCCCGGTGTCGATCGTCGCCCTGGTGTTCGGCATCGTCTTCCTGCTCGTCGGCATCGCCGGCTTCGTCCCCGGCCTGCTCTCCCCGAGCGACCTGAAGATGGCCGGCACCGACTCCGATGCCCTGCTGCTCGGGCTGTTCCAGGTGTCCGTGCTGCACAACGTCGTCCACCTGCTGTTCGGGGTGGTCGGCATCGCCGTCTCCGCGAGGGCGCGGGCGTCACGGACCTACCTGCTGGCGGGCGGCGCGATCTACCTGCTGCTGCTCGTCTACGGGCTCGTGCTCGGCGGCCACAGCGGGGACGTCGTGCCCGTCAACGGCGCCGACAACTGGCTGCACGCGGCACTCGGCATCGTCATGCTCGCCGCCGGCTGGGGGCTGAGGACGTGGACCCGCGGCTCCGACGCCGAGCTCGGAACCGCCTCCCGCTGAACCCGACCGCACGACCGAGAACCTTCCCAGGAGACCACATGACGCTCGACCCGGCCGCCGTCCCCGCCCCGGTGCGGGACCGCACCGACCTCGCTCACGACGACGTCGTGACCCTGTTGCTGGCGCAGCACGACCGGGTCACCGACCTGCTCGGCGTGGTGGCGGCGGCCCACGGCCAGGCACGGCGTCACGCGTTCGACGAGCTGCGCGCCTTCCTCGCCGTCCACGAGACGGCGGAGGAGATGGTGCTGCGGCCGGTGACCGAGCTGGCCGGTGGCCGCGAGGTCGCCGCGGCGCGCAACGCCGAGGAGAAGGAGTCGAACGTCGTCCTCGCGCAGCTGCAGCACCTCGACCTGGACTCCGTGGACTTCGAGCGGCAGCTGGTCGGCTTCACGGCGATGGTCCTCGCGCACGCGGCCGCCGAGGAGCGCGACGAGCTGCCGATCGTCCTCGCGCACCACGACCCCGAGGAGCGGCGCCGACTGGGGCAGCGCCTCACGGCGGCCGAGGCCATCGCGCCCACGCGCCCGCACCCCTCGGTCGCCGGCTCGCCCGTCGCGCAGTGGGCGGTCGGACCGGTCGCCTCGCTCGTCGACCGGACCCGTGACGCGATCCGGAAGGTCACCGGCTGACGGGCCACCGTCGCCGCCGATCCGTGGGAGGGACGCAGGGACGGCGTACGGGGGAGGGCGAGCACCGCCTTCCCCCGGCGGTGGCGGTCGGCGCCGCGGGCCTGCTCTACGCCCTGCTGCCGAGCAGCCTGGTCGTCGGCCCCCGGTACGTCGTCCCGGCGGTCGAGGCCGCGCTCCTCGTCGCCCTCGTCGTCACCAACCCGGTGCGGCTGGTCCGCGAGACCCGGTGGTCCCGGTGGGCCGCGATGGCGCTGGCCGTGGTCATGGTCGTCACCAACCTCGTGTCCCTCGGGCTCCTCGTCGGTGAGGCCTCGCGGGAGAGCACGCCCGGTTCGTCACTGCTCGTCGCCGCTCTGCAGGTGTGGGCGACGAACGTCGTCGGGTTCGCGCTGCTATACTGGGAGCTCGACCGGGGCGGACCGGTGTCCCGCCGCGAGCGGCCCCGCTCCCAGTTGCCCGCCGCCGACTTCCGCTTCTCCCAGGACGAGGACGACGACACGGTCGACGAGGTCTCGCGCGGGTCGAGCCGCCACGCGGGCTGGGTGCCGGTGTTCGTCGACTACCTCTACGTCTCGCTGACGAACTCCAGCGCCTTCAGCCCCACCGACACGATGCCCCTCACGTCCCGGGCCAAGGTGCTCATGGGCACCGAGGCCTCCGCGGCCCTGCTCACGTCGCTGGTCGTCGTCGCGCGAGCGGTCGGCGGCCTCGCCGGCGGGAGCGGCGGCTGACTCAGCCGCGCCGGGCGTCGTCGACGGTCAGCGCGGCCTGGACGAGGGCGAGGTGGCTCAGGCCCTGCGGGAGGTTGCCCAGGAAGGCACCCGTGTCGGGGTCGACCATCTCGGCGAGCACTCCCACGTCGTTGGGGCAGACCGCCAGCAGGTCCTCCATGAGGGCCTCGGCCTCGTCCAGCCGCCCGCACAGGGCGAGGGCCGACACGGTCCAGAAGCCGCAGGCGACGAACGCGCCCTCGACGCCGACGTGGTCGCTGGTGCGGTAGAGGTGCGGGCCGGCGCCGAGGCGGCTCCGAAGGGCGTCGAGGGTCGAGGACATCCGCGGGCCGCGGTCGAAGCCGCTGATGGCGTGCAGGACGATGGACGCGTCGAGACCGTCCGTTCCGGGGTACCAGGTGTAGGCGCCCTGCTCCTCGTCCCAGCAGTGCTCGTCGACCCAGGCGCGGATCGCGTCGGCCTCGTGGCGCCACCGCCGCGCGTCCCCGGTCAGCTGCCCCTGGTCGGCGAGGTGGGCGGCCTGCGTGAGCGCCTGCCAGCAGCCGAGCTTGGACGTCGTGTAGTGCCGCAGCTCGGTCAGCTCCCACATGCCGCTGTCCGGCTGCCGCCACAGGTCCGCCGCGCGGTCGGCGATCCCCGTGAGCGCCCGGCCTGTGCGGTCGTCGAGGACGTTGCCGTGGTCGACGTAGAGCTGGACGATGCTGAAGACGTCTCCGAAGACGCCGAGCTGCAGCTGCGAGGCCGCCCGGTTGCCGGCGACGACCCGGGCGCCGCGCCACCCCGGCGCGTGCAGGACGTGCTCGGTGCGGTCGGTCGGCCGCCCGTCGAGCCGGTAGACGACGGCCGGGTCGCCGTCGACGCCGATGGTGCGCAGCATCCACGTGATCGCCGCGTGCGTCTCCTCGCGGACCCCGAACCGGAAGAGCGCGGTGAGGCTGTAGGCGACGTCGCGGACCCAGGCGTAGCGGTAGTCCCAGGCCCCCTCGCCGTCCGTCGTCTCCGGGAGCGACGTCGTCGCCGCGGCGGCCACCGCTCCTGACGGCGCGTAGATGAGCAGCTTGAGCAGCAGGGCGCTGCGGGTCACCTGCTCGCGCCACGGGCCGTCGTACGCCACCGCGTCGGTCCACTGCCGCCACGCGGCGACGGTGCGGTCCACGGACGCGTCCATGTCCTCGGGGCGGGGGAGCAGGAGCGGCTCGTCGCGGGTGGCGACGAGGCCGAGCAGGTGACGGGAGCCCGGGCGCGTGGTGTAGGCGACGGTGACGTCGGCCGGCCCGAGCTCGACGCCCGCGTCGCCGAGGGTGCGCGGGGCGAGGGTGACGTCGCCCGCCCGCAGCACCGTGCCGTGGACGGTGCCGTGCGCCCACGGCGAGAGGGTGGCGAAGCACGTGCCGGGGGCGATGCGGCCGGTCAGCCGCACCGACCCGGTCAGCCCGTCGATCCGGCGCGACAGCTCGAGCCACGGCAGACGGCCGGCGACCCCGGTGTCGAGCGAGTCGGTCACCCGCACCGAGCCCGAGGCGGTCGTGAAGGTCGTCGCGAGGACGTTGGTGCCCAGCACGTACTCCCGCTCCACCGTGAACGGCTCGTCCGGCGCCAGCTCGACCACCCCGCCGTGCGGCGCGTCGAGCAGCGCCGCGAACAGCGGTGGGGAGTCCAGCTCCGGGACGGGCAGCCAGTCGACGCGGCCGTCGCGGGCGACGAGGGCCACGGTGCGCCCGTCGCCGATGGCGGCGTACGACGCGAGGTCGGCGTACCCGTCCTCGTCGCGGACGGGCTCGGGGCGGGGGCTCGGGCGCTCGGGCACCTCCCGCGCTTACCCCGAGCGCCCTCCCCCCACCCCGCTCCGGCACGACAGGACGACTTCTTGCTCCGGATGTGCCCGGATCGGCCGTCCCGGGGTCGCGGACGGGCACATCGGCAGCAAGAAGTGGTCCCGAAGAGGGTGACGGGGGTCACGCGGAGCGCGCGGGGTGGCGGGAATGGGACGGCCACCCTGCGGGTACGAGCGTCGCGAAGCCGCAGGGATCCCGCGCGAGGAGTACGGCGGCAAGGCGTGCCGGTTCGAGTCCGGAGCGCTCCTCGCGGGGTGGGAGGCCCCCACCGCACCACCGGCCGACGGGCCGCGGCCCGGGCCTCCCACCACAACCCCATTCCCGTCCGTCCTCCTGAACGGAGCCGCCCGTGCCGATGTCGTCCGCCGAGGGCAAGGACTGGACCCGTGACCGGGTCCACGCGCTGGCCGCCGAGGTCGGTGCCCCGCTCTCGGTCCTCGACATCGGTCCCGGGGTCGGCACCTACGCGAAGCTGCTGGCCGGCCCGCAGGTGTCGCGGCTGACCGGCCTCGAGATCTGGGAGCCGTACGTCGCGACGTACCGGCTGCACGAGTACTACGACGAGGTGGTCGTCGGCGACGCCCGTGAGGTCGACCTGCCGGCCGCCGACGTCGTCGTCCTCGGCGACGTCGCCGAGCACATGACCCGCGAGGAGGCCCTCGACCTGTGGGCCCGGGCGGCGGCCGCGGCGGCCCACGCCGTCTACCTGTCGATCCCCGTCGTGCACTACCCGCAGGGCTCGATCGAGGGCAACCCGCACGAGCACCACGTCGTCGACGACTGGGACCACGACGGGGTCCTCGCGGCCTTCGACGGCATCGGCGAGTGGTGGCTCGGCACCGAGGTCGGGGTCTACGAGCGCCGGACCGACCGCCCGGCCTGAGCGAGCACCCGGGCCAGGTCGAGGTCGCGCAGCGGCAGCGGCCGGGCCCGGTCGGCCCGCCGGGACACCCCGGCCAGGGCGACGCCCGCGGACGTCCCCCCGACGGCGTCGGACCGGCGCAGCCGCTCGGCACGCGCGCGGGCCCAGGACGCGACCACCCGCCCGGCGGGTAGCCCGACCACCCCGAGCCGGACGGCCTCGCCGACCAGGTCCTCGATCGTCACCAGGTCACCCAGCACGGCCGGTCGGTCGAGCTCGAGCACCGCGACGGCGCTCGCCAGGACGTCCGCGGGCGGTGCCCCGGCAAGGACCCGGCGGTCGCCCAGGGACGGCACGACCTGCGACGCGTCGGGGTGCTGCACCCACACGCCGGCGTCGACGCCGGTCATGAGCAGGGCGCGGGCGGTGGCCTGCACGGCGACCGGGTCGGCGAAGCGCAGCACCACGACCGCCCACGGCCGGTCCCACGACCCGCCCCCGCGCGAGACGGGGTCGGGCAGCCGGGCGCTGAGCGCGAGGACCTCGGCGTTCTTCGTCGCGAGGGCCTCGTCCCCCTCCTCGCGCACGCCCCAGTCGGGGCCGTCGTGCCAGGCGACCGCGTCGCGCACGTGCGCGAGGACGGCCCCCGCGCAGGCGGCGCGGTGCGCGAGCTCCCAGTCCTCGCCGCCGTAGGCGCGGAACGTCGGGTCGAACCCGCCGAGCTCGTCCCACAGCGACCGGGGGAGCCCGAGGACGGCGGAGATGACGTGCCGGTAGCTGCGGGCGTCGACGCGGAGCAGGTCGCCGGAGTCGGCGTAGGCGTCGCGCAGCCAGCCCGGCTCCTCGAGCTCCTCAGGAGGCGAGCCGGCGCCGGCGAACCACGCCGCCACCGCGTCCGGTGTCCACCCCGTGAGGTCCGCGTGCCGGCGCCGGCCGACGACGAGCGCGTCGGGCAGCAGCGCCGGCAGCCGGGACAGCGCGGCGACGTACCCCGGCTCGGGGACGGTGTCGCCGTCGAGCAGGAGCAGCACCTCGCCGCTGCTCGCCGCGACGCCGAGGTTGCGCGCGGCCGCGGCCCGGAAGCCGTCCCGCTCCTGGCGCACGACGGTGACCGGCAGGTCGCCGGCGGCACCGGTGCCCGGGGCGACGGGCGAGCCGTCGTCGGCGACGACGACCTCGAGCGGGCCGTCGTGGTCCTGCCCGGCGAGCGCGCCGAGGACGAGGTCGAGCCGTCGCTGCGCGGTGCCCCCCGGCCCGTCCGGGCCGTAGTGCGGCACGACGACGCTCACCGACGGCGGCCGCACCGGTCGGACGTCGTGCAGCAGGTCCCACCGGTTGCCGGGGACCCACCACCGGCCCCCGCCGACGGGGTGCGGGCGGGACGGCGCGACGGTGCGCAGGTGCTCGTCGTACCCGGTCCGCACCTCGTCCAGCGTCGGGACCCCCTCGAGCGAGGCGACCCGGGTGAGCGACGGGTCCTCGAGGGCCTGCGCCACCGCCCGCCGCAGCGCGCCGGGCTCGTCGGGGTCGTAGAGCCGCACGGCGCCGGGCATCCGGGCCGCCAGCTCGAGCCCGTACGGCGACGCCGGCACCAGTGGGCGGCGACCGCGCGCCACCCAGCTGAGCACCGAGGCCGACGCGCCGACCCGCCGGTTCGGGGCGAGCGGGACCCCGGCGGCGTCGAGGACGCCGGGCAGAGCGGCCCCCGGCAGGTAGCCGGTGGTCGAGAACCGGCGCCCGGCGGCGGACGCCTCGGCGGCGAGCCGCCCCGGCAGGTCCTCGTGCCCGGCCGCCGCACCGCCGGCGGCGACGAGACCGGTGTCGGGCGGGAGCTCACGCAGCGCGTGCTCGTAGCCGCGGTCGGGGAACACGAAGCCGAGGACGACGACGCTGCGAGACCATTCCTGCGATGAAGGTTGCGGGAGATCGGACGGGCCGTCGTCGTGGTCCGCCTCGGTCGGGACGAGGGGCAGGGGGAGGCCGCGCAGGCTCGCCACCCCGTCCTCGGGCAGGAGCGGGGCCACGAGCTCGAGCTCGCGCAGGCTGTTGACGACGACGCCGCGGGCCCCGCGCAGCACCCGCCGGTACGCCGCGGCCCGCCGGTCGTCCAGGGGCGAGGCGCCGACGTCGGGCAGGTCGTGCAGCGTCACCGAGAGCGCCGCCCCGGCCGCGAGCCACGGGGCGACGAGCCGCTCGAGCTCGTCGGCGCTGGCCTCGGCGGTGGGGGCGAAGAGCCGGTCGGTGACCGGCACGTGCAGGACGTCGGTGCCGGCGCGGACCGGGAGGTCCTCACCGGGCTCGGCCCGGACGACCTCGTGACCGAGGGTGCGCGCGACGAGCAGGCCGTGCCGGACCACGCCGTGCCGCTCGGGGCCCACGACGAGGTGGACGACGCGCGGCCCGCCGGTGCCCGTCACCGGGCGCCCCGGGCCGCGGCCCGCGCCCTCGTGTAGAGGCGGGCGTGCTGGTCGCGCAGCCACTCGCGCTGCTCGTCGCGCCACGCCGGGTCCAGCGGTGGGGGCGGCGGCTGCGCGCAGGCCAGCGCGACCGCGTCGGCGAGCGAGCCCGCGTCGAGGCCGTGCGCCTCGTCGTAGCGGTAGGTGAGGACGTCGGGGGACTGGTCCCGGTGGTGGCCGCCGCTCGGAGCGACGACGCGGGTCCCGAGGTCCCGGGCCAGCTCGAGCCACCCGGAGTGGGTGCCCCAGCGGTAGGGCAGCACCGTCGCGTGGGCCCGGCGCACCACCGCCTCGAGCCGGTCGTCGTCGTAGCGCTCGTGGCGCACGACGTCCACCGGGGCGCGGCGGACGAGGTCGGCCAGCCCCTGCAGCCGGGGGTCGCGCTCGACGCCCGGGTGGAGGTCGGCGCGCACCCGCCCCCCGCTGCGGGCCGCCCCCGCGGCGACCGCCTCGAGCACCTCGACCGGGTCGGCGACGTTGCGCCGCAACGACTTCAGCGGGACGAGGACCAGTCCCACCTCGGTGAGCACGTGCTCGGTGCGGCGCGGGTCGGCCAGCGCCGGGTGCGGCACCACGGTCGCCTCGCGGCCGAACCGGGCCCGGATCTCGGCGGCCGCCCCCGGGGTGAGGGTGAGCACGGCGTCCGCGGCGGGCACGAGCACACCGAGCGCCGCGTCGTGCGCGGCCGGTTCGTCGTGGTGCGGGTTGCGCAGGTCGTGGACGGTGACCACGAGCGCGACGCCGGCGCGGTGGACGGCGTCCGTCCACGCCCGCAGGGTGGCGGCGTCGCAGTGGTCGTAGCCGAAGTGCAGGTGCACGACGTCGGTCAAGGCGCCCCACCCGTCCTCGCCCCCGACACCGTCCGGCTCGAGCGCCGGGTCCGGCTCCCACCCCGTCGTGCGGCGCGGACGGACGGCGAGCGCGTCGACGGGGCGCACCGCGTCGACGTACGGGTGCCGCGCGGGGATGCTGAGCAACCGCACCGGACCGGCGGCCCCTCCTGCCGGTAACGTGCTCACGAGGACCTCCCGCCGCTGGGGCAGGAGGTCCCTGCATGTCCGGGCCGAGAGAGGGTAGGGGGGCGCCCATGAGTCGCGTCACCCCGGCCGAGACCGTGCCCGGGCGGCGATGGGGCCGGTCCCCGTTGCGCCTGGCGGTCATCGGACCCTCGAGACACCCGCTGCGGGAGCCGTTCGCCGGTGGCCTGGAGTCGCTGGTCTGGCACCTCGTGCGCGGGCTGCGCGACGACGGGCACGACGTGACCCTCTTCGCCGCCGACGGCTCCGACGGGGCGCACCCGGACTACGGCTTCGCGGGCGAGGACTGGACGCCGAGCGCCGCGGCCAGCCGGGACGTCTCCATGCCCGAGGCCGGGTTCCTCACCGAGCACCACCGTCACCTGCGTCTCCTGCTCGCCCTCGGCGGCCCGATGGGACGCTCGTTCGACCTCGTGCACAACCACTCCCTGCACTACCTGCCCCTCGCCATGGCCCCGACGCTGCCGGTGCCGATGCTCACCACCCTGCACACGCCGCCGACCCCGTGGCTGGAGTCGGCCGTGCACGCCGCCCCCGGGCGGGTCGGCGCCTTCGCCGCGGTCAGCGGCTTCATCGCCGCCGAGTGGCCCCTGCCCCCGGAGGTCCTGCACGTCGTGCCCAACGGCGTCGACACGCACACCTGGCAGCCCGGCCCCGGCGGACGGCAGCTGGTCTGGTCGGGGCGGATCGTGCCGGAGAAGGCGCCGCACCTGGCCATCGAGGCGGCCCGCCGCGCCGGGCTGCCGCTCGTCCTCGCCGGCCCCGTCCACGACCGCGACTACTTCGCCGCGACGATCGCGCCGCACCTGGGTCCCGACGTCCTGCACCTGGGTCACCTCACCCGGGCGCAGCTGGCGCGGGTCGTCGGCCGGTCCGCGGCGGCGCTGGTCACGCCGCAGTGGGACGAGCCGTACGGGCTCGTCGTCGCCGAGGCGATGGCCTGCGGCACGCCGGTCATCGCCTTCCGCCGCGGCGGGATCGCCGAGGCGCTGCACGACCCGGACGTCGGCGAGCTCGTCGCGCCCGACGACGTCGCGGCGATGGCGGCGGCGGTCCCGCGGGTCGTGCGGCTGGACCGGCACACGGTGCGTCGGCACGCCGTCCGGCACCTGTCGATCGAGCGGACCGTCATGGCGTACGTCGACCTGTACCGCCGGATCCTCGCCGGCGCCACCGCGGAGGACCACCTGACGGCGTGACGGGCTCGTCGAGCTCGGCGAGCCCCGCCTCGGCGAAGGCCTCGAGCCAGCCGCCCATCGGGAAGAAGCCCCAGCGGTCGTGGAACACGTTGGCGTTGCGCACGATCGCGTCGACGTGCCGCACCGGCGGTGACTCGACCGGGTGGTGCTGGTGGAAGGCGACGGCGTCGCGGACCCACCACAGCTCGCCTCCGGCGCGGTCGAGTCGCATGGCCCAGTCGGTGTCCTCGCCGCCGTAGCCGACGTAGGCCTCGTCGAACCCGCCGACGGCGCGCCAGGAGCTCGCGTCGACGGCGAGCGACAGCGACCACAGCAGCATGAGGTCGTCCGCCTGCGCCCGGGTGCCGGACGGCACCGGGCGCGCGGGGTGGGGCGACGACGCGGCGAGGTCCGCGTCGGCGTACCCACCGGGCGGGGCGGGGGGCAGGTAGTGCACGGGGCCGGCGGCGACGACCGGCCGGTCGCCGCGCTCGGCGCGCAGCCCGGCCACCGCGTCGGCGTACGACGCCACGAGGGCGGGGGAGGGCAGGCAGTCGACGTCGAGCAGCACGAGCACGTCGGCGCCGCGCCCGATCGCGTGCGCGGCGAGGGTGTTGCGGGCCCGGGCCAGCGGCAGGCCGCGGGCGTCGACGGGGACGTCGAGGACCTCGGGGACGACGGTCGGCATGGCCGCCCGCCAGGCCGGCCCCGCCGCCACCTCGGCGACGACGCCCGCGACCTCGGGGTCGCCCATGGCCGCGACGACGACGAGGTCGGGAGTGCGGACCTGGTCGGGCAACCGCGCGAGCACCCCGCGCAGGTGGGCGTGCCGGCCGTGGACCGGCACGAGGACGGCGACGGTCACGAGGCCTCGGGCTCCTCGAGCAGGGTCGGCGACGCCGAGGTCGCGCCCTCGTCGGCGCCCTGGTCGGCGACCGCGTCGACGACGGCGGCGTAGCGCCGCGCGCCCCGCCGGTCGGACCAGGCCGCCCAGCCCTCGCCGCCGCGCCGGTGGGCGTCGTCGAGAGCGGCCGCCCAGCCCGCCGGCCCGGCCGCCCACGGGTCGTCGAGCACCGTGGCCGCCCCGAGCCCGGCGACGGCGTCGGCGAGCGCGCGCTGCTCGTCGTGCGGGCGCGCGTCGGGCACGACGACGGCCGGGCGCCGGGTCGCGGCGACCTCGGCGAGCGCGTTCTGCCCGCCGTGCAGGACGACGACGTCGGCGGCGGCGAGCGCGTCGGCGACGGAGCGCGGGTCGTCGCCGGCGGGCCGGGTCCACCGCCAGCCGTCGACCGGGGCGGGCTCGTGGGCCCACCAGCCCCCCGCACCGGCGCCACCGAGCCGCAGCGCGGTGCGCGCGCCGCCGTGCGCCGCGCGAGGCGGCGGACCGGGCCGGACGTCGTCGAGCCGGGACAGGGCCCCGGTGAAGTGCGTGCGCGGTGTCCACTCCGGCCGCCAGCCGCGCACCGGTGCGGGCCCGACGGCCGCCGGCCAGGCGGCGACGAGGGCGGTGGCGGCGTCGTACCCCAGCCGGTGGGCGCGGTCGGAGCGGTCGCCGGCCATGACCGTGACGACGACGGGGACCCCGAGCAGCCGCCCGAGCAGGGCGACCTCGACGGACACGTCGACGACGAGCGCGACCGGGCGGACGCGCACCACCCAGTCGGCGAAGCGGCGCATCCGGGCCGTGAAGCCGGGGTGGCCCGTGGGCGCCCAGTGCAGCGCGCCCCCGGCCGTGGGGTCGGCGCCCAGCGGGGCGGCGTCGTCCGGCAGCGCGACCCACCGCTCAGCCGGCCAGCTGCTCGGGCGACGGGCGCTGCCGAGGACGACGACCTCGTGCCGGGTGTGGGCGGCGACGGCGAGGGCCCGGGTGACGTGACCCGACCCCGCGTGGTGGGCGTACCACCCGACGACGCCGCGGGGGCCGCCCTCGGGCGCGCTGGGGCCCGGTCGGTCTCGGGGCACCACGGGTTCAGCCGGCACAGCCCCGATCTTCTACCCGGTCCGGCCGCCCGCACACCCCGTCCGGCGGCGCGGGGAGCGGACGGGGGGTGGCGGGGTCGCCGCCGGGGGTACGACGTCCTGCACGGCGCCGCGACGCGCGGCGCCGGCGAGGAGGAGGACCCGTGAGCCGTGCCGCCCGACCGACCGCGATCCTGGAGCGCGAGCTGACCCTGGCCGTGCCCGACGGGGTGGTACTGCCGGACCTCGACGCCGTCCGGGGGACCCGGCGCGGGGGCGTCCGCGTCCACGACCTGCACGCGACGTACGTCGACTCGCCGACCTGGGCGCTGCTGCGGCGCGGCCTGACGCTGCGCCGCCGCACCGGCGGCGACGACGCCGGCTGGCACCTCAAGGTCCCCTCCTCCGGCGCCCGGCCCGGCGGTGCGGGTGGGGGCGGGGGCGCGCACGGCCTGGTGAGCCGCGACGAGCACCACGAACCCGTCGCGGCGCGCTCGCAGGCCGTCCCGCGCGGGCTGCGGCGGCTCGTCACCGCGCTCGTGCTCGACGAGCCGCTCGGCCCGGTCGCCGTGCTCGACACGCACCGGGTCGCGGTGCCGCTGCTCGACGAGACCGGTCGCCGGTGGGCCACCCTCACCGACGACACGGTGACGGCGCACCGCGAGCGGGCCCGGCACGGCGACGACCCCGAGGTCGTCACCTGGCGCGAGTGGGAGGTCGAGCTCGCGGAGGGCGGGCCCGGGGAGGGTGCGGCCGACGAGGACGGCGCGCGTCTCGACGCGCTCGTCGCCGCGCTCCGCGGGGCCGGCGCCACGGACTCGCCGACGACGTCGAAGCTGCGGCGGGCCGTCGGCGACCTGCCGCTGCCGCAGCCGTGGACGGGCCGTCCGCGCTCCGCGCACGAGCTGGCCGCGCTGCGGGTCGGCGACCTCGTCGAGCGGCTGCGGGCCGAGGACCTGCGCTGGCGGACGGCCGACCCCGCCGTCCGTGAGCGGCCCGACGGTCCCTCGGTCCACCGGTTCCGCACGACGGTGCGCCGGCTGCGCTCGCTCCTGCGCACGTACGGCGCCGCCCTCGATCCCGGCCGCCACGACGACCCGCACGGCCCCCTCGCCCACGTCGGCGCCGAGCTGCGCTGGCTCGGCGCCGAGCTCGGGGCGCTCCGCGACGCCGAGGTGCTGCGGACCCGGCTGCACGCCGACCTGCGGGCGGGGACCGACGAGGGTGGCGACCCGAGGCCGGTCGTCCTCGCCGTCACCGGGCTCGTCGACGACGTCCTGGGCGAGCGACGCGCCGTCGCGGCGCGCCGGGTCGACCGCGCCCTGGCCTCCGCCCGCTACCGCGCTCTGCTCGCAGCCCTCGACGAGCTCGCCGTGCCGCCCCGTCCCGAGGACGACGACGCGGCGGCGGTCCGCCACGAGGTCGCCCGGCTCGTCCGGCGCGACGTGCGGCGGCTGGGCCGGGCCGTCGACGCGGCCGGGGCGACGGCGCCGGGTGCGGGGCGCGACACCGCCCTGCACGAGGCGCGCAAGAAGGCCAAGCGGCTGCGCTACGCCGCCGACGCGGCCCGCCCCGTCCTCGGCGGCCGGGCGGCGCGGCTGTCCCGTCGGGCGCGTGCGGTGCAGGAGGCCCTGGGCGAGCACCAGGACGCCGTCGTCGCGCGGGCCGCCGTGCGCGACCTGCTGGCCGCCGTACCGCGCTCCCCGAGGCTCGCGGCCCCCGGCGCGGCGGCCCGGGCCGGCTTCCTCCTCGGTCGGCTCGACGGCGAGCAGCGCGTCGCCGCCCGGGACGCCGTGGCGGCGTACGACGTCGCGCGCCGGCGCCTGCCCCGTCACCCGAAGCGGCTGCTCGGCACCTGAGGGGAGCGCCGGCGGCGTTTGCCGCCGCGGCCCCCGGGTAGCGGGCGGCGATGTCGCTGACGACCCGTGCCGCCCGCGCGACCGACCGCGCCCTGCGCACCGACCTCGCCCTCCTCCTCGCCCTCCGTGGCTACGAGGGGATGGCGTCGGCGTGGCGGCACGAGCCGGACGCGACGGCGCTGCCGGTGCGGTTCCTCGGCAGGCCGGCCGCGGTCGTCCGTGGCGCGGACGGCGCCCGGACCTTCTACGACACCGAGCGCTTCGCCCGCACGGGCGCCGTACCGGCCGTCGTCGCGCACCCGCTCTTCGGACGCGGGGCCGTGCACGGCCTCGACGGCGACCCGCACCGCTTCCGCAAGGCGGTGTTCCTCGAGGTGCTCGACCACTCCTCCGTCGCGGCGCTCGCGCAGCGGACCGCCGACGCGTGGCGCCGCACGGTCTCGTCCTGGGAAGCCGGTTCCCGGCACGACGTGTTCACGGAGGCGGTCACCGCGTTGGGGCGCGGGGCACTGGAGTGGTGCGGGTCGAGCGTGCGCCCCGACGACGTCGACGCCTGGTCGCGCGACCTGGCCGGCATCGTCGACGGGTTCGGCTCGCTCGGGCCGCGGCAGGCCCTGCGCCGCCGCCTCGCCCGTCGGCGCAGCGAGGTGTGGGCGCGCCGCAGCATCCTCGCGGCGCGCACCCTGCCCGACGACGCCCCGCTGACGCCGGTGCGCCGGCTGGCCGTCGCGCGCGACGAGCGGGGCCGGCGGCTCGACGTGCGCACGGCCGGCGTCGAGCTGCTCAACCTCGTGCGCCCGACCGTGGCCGTCGCCTGGTTCGTCGCGTTCGCGGCACAGGCCCTGGCCGAGCACCGGGACCTGCGGCCCCGGCTGGCGACCGCCACGGGCACCGACGCCGACCGGGTCGCCCTCGCCCACGAGCTGCGCCGGCTCTGCCCCTTCGTCCCGGCGCTCGCCGCGATCGCCCGGCGCGACGTACGGCTCGGCCCCGACGGCCCGACGCTGCACCGGGGGGAGCGGCTGGTGCTCGACGTATACGGGACCGACCACCTGCCCGGTCGCTACCCGCGCCCCGGCGTGCTCGACCCCGACCGCTTCCGCGAGCAGGCGCCCGGTCCCTTCGACCTCGTGCCCCAGGGGGGCGGCGACCCGGCCCACGGGCACCGCTGCCCCGGGGAGCCGGTCACCGTGCTGCTGCTCGCCGACGCGCTCCGCACGCTGGCCGACCTGGAGGCCGACCTCGACGGCCCCGCCGGCTACGGGCTGCGGACCATGCCCACCCGCCCGCGCAACGGCCCCCGGCTGCGGGTGCGCCGACCGCTGCGGGAGACCGCCGCCGACCCCGACCCCCAGCTGGACCCCCAGTTCGACACGGTGGCGCCGACCGGCGTCGCCGCCACGACCCTCCCGGAGGAGACCGTGCCGCCCCCGCAGCCCGACCCCCGTCACGACCACCGCACGGACCCGCACGTGGACCGGCACCCCGACCCGCGGCGCGGAGGAGCACCCGACGACGCGGCCGTCCTCGACGCGGTGGCGCTCGACCACCGTCGCGTCCTCGACGCCCTCGACCGGCTGCAGCGCGACCCGGCGCCCACCGACCCGCTCGGGCCCGCGCTGTGGCTGCTCGCCGTCCACGACGCGCTGCACCACGAGCTGTTCCCGCTCGTCACCGGCGACGAGGCCGCCCGCCGCGCCGTCGAGGCGAGCCTGACCGAGTGCGCGCTGCTGCAGCAGCAGACCGAGCAGCTGCAGACGGTCAGCCCCACGGACGGCGTCGACCTCGTCCAGGCGGGTCTGGTCGCCGAGACGGCCGAGTCGCACTTCCGGGCGCAGAGCGACGTCGAGCTGCCCGCCCTGCTGCCGCACCTCGACGCCGCCGGTCGCACCGTCCTCGTCGAGGCGCTCGCCCAGGTCCCGCCGGCCACGACCGGTCTCCAGCGGTACGGCGAGCTGTCCGGCTCCGCCCGGGCGCGGATCCGGGCGACCTGGGTGCGTCCCGCACCACCGGCGACGTCCTGACCGGGCGCGCACCGGACCTGGGAACCGCCTGGGAGCCGGGCGGCGCAGGTGTGACCCCGCGAGGTGCGGGGTAGGTTGGCCGCGGCAACGGACGGACCGCCGCCGCCCCGTCCCGGGGCGGCCGGCCGGAGCAAGGAGGACGCGTGGCAGGCAGGACCTTCCTCTCCTGGCCGGTGGTGCGCCAGCTGACCGGCGGCGACCCCCTCGGGCGCGGCGCCGCCGTCCGCTCCGCCACGACGAGCGCCGAGCGCCCGCGCACGCAGGACGCCGACTCCGTGGTCAAGAGCGTCTGCCCCTACTGCGCCGTCGGCTGCGGCCAGAAGGTCTACGTGCAGGACGGGCGGGTCACCCACATCGAGGGGGACCCCGACTCGCCGATCTCGCGAGGTCGTCTGTGCCCCAAGGGGTCGGCGAGCGAGCAGCTGGTCAACAGCGCGGGCCGCCAGACGACCGTGCTCTACCGGCGGCCGCACGGCACCCGCTGGGAGAGCCTCGACCTGGAGACGGCGACCGACATGATCGCCGACCGCGTCGTCGAGACCCGCGCGCGCACCTGGGAGGACCGCGACGAGCACGGGCGACCGCTGCGCCGTACCCGCGGCTTCGCCGGGCTGGGAGGAGCGACCCTCGACAACGAGGAGAACTACCTCATCAAGAAGCTCTACACCGCGCTCGGCGCCATCCAGATCGAGAACCAGGCGCGTATTTGACACAGCGCCACGGTCCCCAGTCTGGGGGCCTCGTTCGGCCGGGGCGGCGCCACCGGTTTCGTGCAGGACCTGGAGAAGTCCGACTGCATCGTCATCCAGGGCTCCAACATGGCCGAGTGCCACCCGGTGGGGTTCCAGTGGGTCATGGAGGCCAAGGCGCGCGGCGCCAAGGTCATCCACATCGACCCGCGCTTCACCCGCACCTCGGCCGTGGCGGACACGCACGTGCCGCTGCGCGCGGGCAGTGACATCGCCTTCCTCGGCGGCATCGTCAACTACATCCTCCAGAACGAGAAGTACTTCCGGGAGTACGTCGTCGCCTACACCAACGCGGCCTCGATCCTGCGCGAGGACTTCCAGGACACCGACGACCTCGACGGCGTCTTCTCCGGCTACGACCCGCAGACGGGCACCTACGACACGACGACGTGGGGGTACGACGGCGCCGACGACGCGGAGTTCGCCGCGGCCGGGTCCAGCCGCGAGCCGGACGAGGCGAAGAAGGGCGGCGGGGGCGGCCAGCAGTCCGGCGACGAGCACGAGGGGTCGCAGTCCGACCGGGCGGCGGGCCACGAGCTCGGCGGGCACGGCACGAGCCTCGAGCACGGCCGCACCAAGCGCGACGACACGCTGCAGGACCCGCACTGCGTCTTCCAGGTGCTCAAGCGGCACTACGCCCGCTACACGCCCGAGGTCGTCGCCGACATCTGCGGCGTCCCCGAGGACCTCTTCCTCGAGGTCTGCGAGGCCGTGACGGCCAACAGCGGGCGCGACCGCACGACCGCGTGGGTCTACTCGGTCGGCTGGACCCACCACTCGGTCGGCGTGCAGTACATCCGCGGCTCGGCGATCATCCAGCTGCTCCTGGGCAACATGGGCCGCCCGGGCGGCGGGATCCTCGCGCTGCGCGGCCACGCGAGCATCCAGGGCTCGACCGACATCCCGACGCTGTTCAACCTGCTCCCGGGCTACCTGCCGATGCCCAAGGCGGGGGAGCACGACGACCTCGACGCCTACCTGGAGACGATCAGCAGCCCGTACCAGAAGGGCTTCTGGACCTCCGCCGACGCCTACACGGTCAGCCTGCTCAAGTCCTGGTACGGCGATCACGCCACCGCCGACAACGAGTGGGGCTTCGGCTACCTCCCGCGGCTGACCGGTGACCACGGCACCTACCAGACCGTCATGGACATGCTCGCCGGGAAGGTCGAGGGCTACATGATCTTCGGCCAGAACCCGGCCGTCGGCTCGGCCCACGGGCGCATGCAGCGCCTGGCGATGGCGCAGCTGAAGTGGCTCGTCGTGCGCGACCTCGCGCTCATCGAGTCGGCGACCTTCTGGAAGGACGGTCCCGAGATCGCCACCGGGGAGATGGTCACCGAGGACATCGGCACCGAGGTCTTCTTCATGCCGGCCGCCTCGCACGTCGAGAAGGACGGCTCGTTCACCCAGACCCAGCGGATGCTTCAGTGGCACCACAAGGCGATCGAGCCGCCGGACGACGCCCGCAGCGAGCTGCACTTCTTCTACACGCTGGGGCGGAAGATCCGTGAGCGGCTGGCCGGCTCCGAGCTGGAGCGCGACCGCGCCGTCCTCGACCTCACCTGGGACTACCCCGTCGACGAGCACGGAGACCCGTCCGCCGACGCCGTCCTGCGCGAGGTCAACGGCACGCACCTGACCGGCGAGAAGGCCGGGCGGGCGCTGGCGTCGTACACCGACATGAAGGCCGACGGGAGCACCGCCGGCGGCTGCTGGATCTACACCGGCGTCTACGCGGACGAGGTCAACCAGGCGGCCCGTCGCAAGCCCGGCAGCGAGCAGTCGTGGGTCGCCCCCGAGTGGGGCTGGGCCTGGCCGGCCAACCGGCGCATCCTGTACAACCGCGCCTCCGCCGACCCGCAGGGCCGGCCGTGGAGCGAGCGCAAGGCCTACGTGTGGTGGGACGAGGAGAAGGGGACCTGGACCGGCCACGACGTGCCCGACTTCGTCCTCGACAAGGCGCCGTCGTACCGGCCGCGGGAGGGGCAGGGCGGCCCCGAGGGGTTGGCCGGCGACGACCCGTTCATCATGCAGGCCGACGGCAAGGCGTGGCTCTTCGCCCCGAGCGGGCTGCTCGACGGGCCGCTGCCGGCGCACTACGAGCCGCAGGAGTCCCCGGTCGCCAACCCGCTGTACTCCCAGCAGTCGAACCCGACGCGGCAGGTCTTCAAGCGGACGGACAACCTGCAGAACCCGTCCGGCACCGAGCCGCACGCCGACGTCTTCCCCTACGTCTTCACGACGTACCGGCTCACCGAGCACCACACGGCGGGCGGGATGAGCCGGTGGCTGCCCTACCTGTCCGAGCTCCAGCCGGAGTTCTTCTGCGAGGTCTCCCCGGAGCTGGCGCGCGAGCGCGGGTTGGAGCACCTCGGGTGGGCGACCATCGTCTCGGCCCGCACGGCCATCGAGGCGCGCGTGCTCGTCACCGACCGGATGAGCGCGCTGACCGTCGGCGGGCGCACGGTGCACCAGGTCGGGCTGCCCTACCACTGGGGCGTCGGCGGCGAGGGCGCCCTCGTCTCGGGCGACTCGGCCAACGACCTCTTCGGGGTGACGCTGGACGCCAACGTCCACATCCAGGAGTCGAAGGTCGCCTCGTGCGACATCCAGCCCGGTCGCCGGCCCACGGGTCCGGCCCTGCTGGACTACGTCGCCGCCTACCAGCGGCGGGCGGGCATCACCGTCGAGACGGGCAACGAGCAACGCACGCCGGCCCGTCCCGACGTCCAGCACGGGGTGCACGAGGGTGGAGGACCCGCATGACGAGCCTGGCCGACCAGCTGTCGGGACCGAGCGACCCCGGACCGGACGCGGGCTGGCAGGCCCAGCCGCGCAAGGGGTTCTTCACCGACACGACGATCTGCATCGGCTGCAAGGCCTGCGAGGTCGCGTGCAAGGAGTGGAACGGCGTCCCCGAGGACGGGTTGTCGCTGCTCGGTCAGTCCTACGACAACACCGGTGGGCTCGGCGCGAGCACCTGGCGGCACGTCGCCTTCGTCGAGCAGCCGGCCCGCAGCGCCGGGAAGCAGGAGGCCGGGCTCGTCCGCGAGCCCGTCGCGCTGGGGATGCCGACGCTGCGCGACGCCGGCGCCGACGACGCGGCCGCGCCGACCACGGAGCGCGAGGACTTCCGCTGGCTGATGTCCTCCGACGTCTGCAAGCACTGCACCCACGCGGCCTGCCTCGACGTCTGCCCGACCGGGTCGCTCTTCCGCACCGAGTTCGGCACCGTCGTCGTCCAGGACGACATCTGCAACGGCTGCGGCTACTGCGTCCCCGCCTGCCCGTACGGCGTCATCGAGCGCCGGACCGGACCGAAGGGCCTGAAGAACGTCGGGATCGCCCAGAAGTGCACCCTGTGCTACGACCGGATCGGCGCGGGGGCGACGCCGGCCTGCGCGCAGGCGTGCCCGACCCAGTCGATCCAGTTCGGCGACGTCGACGAGCTGCGCGAGCGGGCCGCCGCGCGGGTGGCGACGCTGCACGAGCAGGGCGTCACGGACGCGCGGCTGTACGGCGCCGACCCGCAGGACGGGGTCGGCGGCGCCGGCGCGTTCTTCCTGCTGCTCGACGACCCCGAGGTCTACGGCCTGCCGCCGGACCCGGTCGTCACGACCCGCGACCTGCCGGCGATGGCCGGGCGGGCCGGGCTGGCCGCGCTCGCGCTGCTCGCCGGGGCCGCCGCGTCGTTCCTGGGCCGGCGGCGATGAGCGCGGTCGAGGAGACCCGAGCGGGTCGTCGCGACGCCGAGCGCCGCGGGGCGGGCGCGGGACGGCGTCGGGGTCGCGGAGGCGGTCGCGGGGGCGAGCGCCGGATGGTGCCCGACGCCGAGTTCACCTCGTACTACGGGCGGCCCGTCGTCAAGCCGTCGCCGTGGGAGGCCGACATCCCGGCCTACCTCTTCCTCGGCGGGCTCGCCGCCGGGTCCTCGCTGCTCGGGGCGGGCGCCGACCTCACCGACCGCCCGACCCTGCGTCGGGCGGGCCGGGTCACGGCCCTCGGGGCCATCGGGCTGTCGTTCGCCGCTCTCGTGCACGACCTCGGGAAACCGTCGCGGTTCACCAACATGCTCCGGGTGGCCAAACCGACCTCGCCCATGTCGGTCGGCACGTGGATCCTCAGCGCCTACGGGCCCGCGGCCGGGCTGGCCGCCGCCGCCGAGGTCGCCGGGCTGCTGCCGGGGGGACGTCCCGCGCTGATGCGCGCCGCCGCTGCCGCGGGCGGTCGCACCGTGACCCGGCACGACGGGCTGCTCGGGCTGGCCGAGCGGGCCGGTCGACCCGCCGGGCTCGCGGCCGCGCTCGTCGCGCCGGCCGTGGCGTCGTACACCGCCGTGCTGCTCTCGGACACCGCGACCCCGACCTGGCACGAGGCCCACCGCGAGCTGCCGTTCGTCTTCGTCGGGTCCGCCGCCGCGGCGTCGGGCGGGATGGCGATGATCTGCAGCCCCGTCGACCAGGCCGGGCCCGCCCGGCGCCTCGCCGTCGGCGGGGCCGCGCTCGACCTCGCCGCGTCCCGGGTCATGGAGTCCTCGATGGGGATCACGGCCGAGCCCCTGCACCAGGGACGGCCCGGCACGCTCGTGCGGGCGAGCCAGCTGCTCACCGCCGCCGGGGCGCTCGGGGCGGCGACGCTGGGCCGGCGCAGCCGCGTCGCCGCAGCCCTGTCGGGCGCCGCCCTCGTGGCGGGGTCGGCCTGCCTGCGGTTCGGGATCTTCGAGGCCGGACAGGAGTCGGCCAAGGACCCGCGCTACACGGTCGTGCCGCAGCGCGAGCGAATGGACGCCCGCACCCGCTCCACGACCCCCTGACCGGGATCCCGCTTCCCGGACGACAGGTGCCGGGAAAGCGGGTGCTCAGCGCACGACCACGGTGACGCCGTCGCGGGCGGCGACGGTCTCGCCCACCACCGGCGAGCCGGGCACCTCACCGACCACCAGCAGCCCGCCCGAGGTCTGGGCGTCGGCGAGCAGGAGCAGCTCGTCCTCCCCGACCCCGGCCTCGAGGTGGGGCCGGACCCAGTCGAGGTTGCGTCGCGTGCCGCCGCTGACGTAGCCGTCGCGCAGCGCCTCCCGGGCGCCGTCGAGGTAGGGCACGGCGGCCGCGTCCAGGACGGCCGTCGTCCCCGAGGCGCGCATCATCTTGTGCAGGTGGCCGAGCAGGCCGAACCCGGTGACGTCGGTGGCGGCGCGGGCCCCGGTGGCGACGGCGGCGAGCGAGGCCGCGGCGTTGAGCGTCGTCATCGACGCGATCGCCTGGGCGAAGACCTCGCCCGTGCTCTTGTGCCGGTTGTTGAGGACGCCCACGCCGAGCGGCTTGGTGAGGCTGATCGGCAGCCCCGGTTCGGCGGCGTCGTTGCGCAGCAGGTGCGCGGGGTCCACGGTCCCGGTCACGGCCATCCCGTAGGTCGGCTCGGGTCCGTCGATGCTGTGCCCGCCGGCGACGTGGCAGCCGGCGGCGCGGCCCACGTCGAGGCCGCCGCGCAGCACCTCGCCGAGCACCTCGACGGGCAGCCGCTCCCGCGGCCACGCGACGAGGTTGACCGCGACGAGCGGCCGCCCGCCCATCGCGTAGACGTCGGAGAGGGCGTTGGTCGCGGCGATCCGGCCGAAGTCGTAGGCGTCGTCGACGACGGGGGTGAAGAAGTCGGCCGTCGTGACGACCGCGGTGCGCTCGTCGAGCCGCACGACCGCCGCGTCGTCGCCGTCGTCGAGGCCGACGAGCAGCGTGGGCAGGCCCGGGTCGGCCGGGCCCGCCAACCCGGCGACGATGCCCTCCAGCTCGCCCGGGGGGATCTTGCACGCGCAGCCCCCGCCGGCGGCGTACTGGGTCAACCGCCGGGTGGTGGGGGCCGGGACGCCGGGGCCGGTCGTGGTCGTCATGCGTTGCTCCTATGTCAAGCCGCTGCCGGGAGGGCAGCGTGGTGACGGTTGTGGTGGTCGGTGGTCAGGTGGTGGAAGGCGACGCGGGCCAGGCGGCGTTTGAGGCAGCGCAGGGCCTCGGTCTTCGACTTGCCCTCGGCGAGCTTCTTCTCGTAGTAAGCCCGGCCGAGTGTGCCGGGCATGCGGGCCTGGGTGATCGCGATGCGGTGGATGGCGGCGTTGAGCTGGCGGTTGCCCGAGCGGGTCATCCGCACTCGGCCGGCGGTGCTGCCGGACCACACCGGGATGGGCGCGATACCGGCGTGGCGGGCGAACGCGGCCTCGCTCTTGAACCGGGTGACCCCGGCGGACTCGCCCAGCAGCTTGGCCGCGGACAGCTCCCCGCACCCGGGCATCGCCAGCAGGCTCGGGGCGTGCCGGCGGGCCAGGGCCCCGATCCGGCGCTGCAGCTCCTTGATCCGCACGGTCAGCGCGATGACGTCGTCCAGCTCGTCCAACGCCAGCTCGGCCACGATCCCGCGCACCGTGAGCAGCCACGCCCGCAGCGTCTGCTGGTGCTTGGCCTTGTCCAACGACCGCTCCTTCGGGGCGTGGGCCGGGTCCAGCTCGTGCACCCGCCACAGCAGGCTGTTGATCGTGCGGGTCCGGGTACCCACCAACGCCTCTCGTCGGTCGACCAGCAGCTTGGCCTCGCGGGAGATCTCGTCGTGCGAGGCCACCGGCAGCGACGGCTCACGCAGGAACGCCCGCGCCACGGCCAACGCGTCGATCGGGTCGGACTTGCCCCGGGTCCGCGCCACCCGACGCTGCTCGGCCATCATCTTCGGTGGCACCCGCACCACCTTCTGACCAGCGCTGAGCAGGTCCCGCTCCAACCGAGCCGACAGGTGCCGGCAGTCCTCGACCGCCCAGGTCAGGTCCTGACCGGGGAACCGTTCCCGCGCCCACCGCAACGCCTGCGCGTGCCCGGCGGTGGTGGCCTCGACCGTGCGCTGCCCGGCCTGGCGGCCGACCTCGTCGACTGCGACGAACGTGTGCGTGCGCTTGTGCACATCCGCGCCAACAACAACCATGGAGGTTGCCTCCTCTCACCCGATGCACCTGATCCGATAGGTGCATCTGCTCAGTGACTGGACGGTTGGGCCGGTCGGCGGACACATCTCAGTGGGGGCGACGCCACGCTCCTATCAAGTCACGCCGGCCGGCTCCTTCACACCCGGTGCCGGCACAACGCATGGACATCAGCCCTCGGGGACCGAAGGCGACAGGCACGCTACGAGCCAGACACCAGGTGCTCAGGATCCAACCACCGCGTGAGCGGCGACAGTCACCCTGACACTGACCCGCACGGTAACCAGTCGACCCCGGGCCCGACCCCCCGGGACCGGGTCGCGCCGTTCTGCGAGGATGGGCGCGCGGCGACGTCCGCCGGCCCCGGCCGGCCCGGCGCCGGGGAGGCGTACGGGTGCCTGGTGGCCCCCCCGGTCTTCAACACCGGTGTGACCCGGGATCCGGGTCAGGCGGGTTCGATTCCCGTCCGCCTCCGCTCCCGCCCGCTCGGCCCCCGCGACCCGCTCGTACGATCGGCGGGTGCCCGACGACGACCCGCGCCGACGCGTCCCGCGCACCGACGTCCTGCTCGCCGACCCGCGGCTCGTCGAGGCGGTGCGGCGGCTCGGTCCGGGTCCGGTCAAGGAGGCGGTGACCGCCGCCCAGCAGCGGGCCCGCGCCGGCGCCCTGCCCCCGGAGGACGTCGCCGACGCCGCGTTCGCCGCGCTGCCCACCCGGCCGGCCTCGATGCGCCCCGTCCTCAACGCCACCGGGGTCGTCCTGCACACCAACCTCGGGCGCGCCCCGCTGTCGCCCGCCGCCGTCGAGGCCGTCACCGCGGCCGCCGGCTACGTCGACGTCGAGTACGACGTCGCCACCGGCCGCCGCGCCCGTCGCGGCCGGGGCGCCCTCGCCGCGCTGCGGGCCGCCGTCCCCGCCGCGGGTGACGTGCTCGTCGTCAACAACGGCGCCGCCGCGCTCGTGCTCGCCACCACCGCGCTCGCCGCCGGGCGCGAGGTCGTCGTCAGCCGCGGCGAGATGGTCGAGATCGGCGACGGCTTCCGGCTGCCGGACCTCATCGCCTCCACCGGGGCGCGGCTGCGCGAGGTCGGCACGACCAACCGCACGTCGCTCGCCGACTACGCCGCCGCGCTCGGTCCCGACACCGGCTGCGTCCTCAAGGTGCACCCGAGCAACTTCCGCGTCGAGGGCTTCACCTCCGCCGTCGGGGTGCGCGAGCTGTCGATGCTCGGCGTGCCGGTCGTCGTCGACGTCGGGTCCGGCCTGCTGCACCCCGAGCCGCTGCTGCCCGACGAGCCGGACGCGACCACGGCGCTCACCGACGGCGCCTCGGTCGTCACCGGCAGCGGCGACAAGCTGCTCGGCGGTCCGCAGGCCGGCCTCCTGCTCGGCACCGCCGAGGTCGTCGAGCGGCTGCGCCGCCACCCGCTCGCCCGGGCCCTGCGCGTCGACAAGCTCACCCTCGCCGCGATGGAGGCCACCCTGCGTGGCCCGGCCACCCCGGCGCACCTCGCGCTGCACGCCGACGGTGGGACGCTGCGTCGCCGTACGGAGTCCCTGGCCCGCCGGCTCGCCCCCGCCCACCCGGAGGTCGAGGTCGTCCCCTGCGCCGGCGCCGTCGGCGGCGGGGGAGCGCCCGGGCTCGTGCTGCCCGGCTGGGCCGTCGCGCTGCCCGAGGAGCTGGCCCCGGCGCTGCGCACGGGCGACCCCGTCGTCGTCGCCCGCGTCGAGCGCGGCCGGACGCTGCTGGACCTGCGGTGCGTGCCCGACGCGGACGACGAGCGGCTCGTCGCCGCCGTCGTCGCCGCCCTGGCCCGTACCGGCGCGGAGGGCTGAGTGCACGTCCTCGCCACCGCCGGGCACGTCGACCACGGCAAGTCGACGCTCGTGCGCGCCCTGACCGGGCAGGAACCGGACCGGTGGGCCGAGGAGCGCCGGCGGGGGATGACCATCGACCTCGGCTACGCGTGGACGACCCTGCCGTCGGGGCGGACGCTGGCCGTCGTCGACGTCCCGGGGCACGAGCGGTTCATCGGCAACATGCTCGCCGGCGTGGGTCCGGTCACCGCGGTGCTCGTCGTCGTCGCCGCCGACGAGGGCTGGCGGCGCCAGTCCGCCGAGCACCTGGCCGCCGTCGACGCCCTCGGCCTGGACCGGGGGCTGCTCGCCGTCACCCGCAGCGACCTCGCCGACCCCGGCCCCGCGACGGCGCAGGCGCGGGCGGCCATCGCGCGCAGCAGCCTCGGCGACGTCGAGGCGGTCGCCGTCTCCGGGGCCACCGGTCAGGGACTGGACGAGCTGCGCGCGGCGCTCGACCGGCTGGTCGCCCGGCTGCCGGAGCCCGCCGCGGACGACCCGGTCCGGCTCTGGGTCGACCGGGCGTTCACCGTGCGCGGCAGCGGCACCGTCGTCACCGGCACCCTGGGGGCCGGCACGGTCACCGCCGGGGACGAGCTCGAGCTGCGCGGGGAACGGGTGGTCGTGCGCGGGGTGCAGGCCCTCGGGGCCCCGGTGACGTCGGTCACCGGGGTCGCGCGGGCCGCGCTCAACCTGCGCGGGGTCGCGCGCGAGGCGGTCGCGCGCGGCGACGTGCTGCTCACCCCGGGGGCGTGGCCGACCACGGGCGAGGTCGACGTCCGGCTGCGGGCGCCCCTGGACGCCGCCGCCGACGACGCGGACGGCCCCGGCGTCGACGCGGCGTCGCTGCCCGCCCAGCTGGTCCTGCACGTCGGGACGGCGTCCGTCCCCGTCCGGGTGCGTCCGCTCGTGCCGGGGGAGCCGCTCGCCCGGCTGCGGCTGGCCTCGGCCCTGCCGCTGCGTGCGGGGGACCGCGCCGTCCTGCGCGACCCGGGCCGGCACGCCGTCGCCGCCGGGGTCGTCGTCCTCGACGCGGACCCGCCGCCGCTGCGGCGCCGCGGGGCCGCCGCCCGGTGGGCGGGGGAGCTGGCCGGGGTCCAGGGGGCGCCGGACCTGCGCCGGGAGGTGGAGCGGCGCGGCGCCGTACCGGAGGTGCGGCTGCGGGCGCTCGGCGTCGAGCCTCCGACGACGGCCCCCGCCGGGCTGCGGCGGGTCGCCGGCTGGTGGGTGAGCGACGAGCGCTGGTCCGGGTGGGTGCGCGACCTCACCGCCACCGCCGACGCGCGGGCGGCGTCGCGCCCGCTCGACCCGGTGGTCCCCGCCGAGGAGGCGCGGCACGCCGCCGGCCTCCCCGACGCCGCGCTGCTGCGCCCCGTCGCCGACGCCGCCGGCCTCCTGCTCGACCACGGCCGCGTCCGCCGACCCGGGGTCGTCGCCGACCTCGGCGCCGCCGAGGCCGGGATGGCCGCCCTGGAGGCCGTGCTGACGGCGGACCCCTTCGCGGCGCCCGAGCGCCCGCAGCTGCACGAGTGGGGGCTCGGCCCGCGCGAGCTGGCCGCCGCCGAGCGGGTGGGCCGGCTGGTCCGGCTCGGCGACGACGTCGTCCTCCTGCCCACCGGCCCGGCGCGGGCCATGCGCGTCCTCGCCGGGCTGGAGCAGCCGTTCACGACGAGCGAGGCGCGCCAGGCGCTCGCGACCACCCGCCGGGTCGCCATCCCGCTGCTGGAGCACCTCGACCGGCGCGGCTGGACCCGCCGTCTCGACGGGACCCGGCGCGAGGTCGTGCGCCGCGGCTGAGCCCGGTCGACGGAGCGGTCGGGCGGTCGGCCCGGGCCCCTGACCTGCGACGACTATGCCGTGCCCCACGGGGTGGGGCACGGCACAGCGCGCACGCGACCGCTCACGAGGGGGCGGCGGGGAGGGTCGTTCAGGCCGACGGGGCCGCCGCCCGCAGCTTCTCCAGCAGCGGCTGCGCCGCCTCGGCGAGGAACCGCTCCTGCAGCTCGTCGCCGACCTGGACGAGGGCGATGTCGGTGAACCCGGCCTCCCAGTAGGGCTTGACCGCCTCGACGACCGCGTCGAGGTCGGGCCCACAGGGGATGCTCTCGGCGACGTCCTCGGGCCGCACGAACTGGGTCGCCGCGGCGAACCCCGCGGTGGTCGGCAGGTCGGCGTTGACGGCCCACCCACCGGCGAACCAGCGGAACTGCTCGTGCGCCCGCTGCACCGCCTCGTCCCGGTCCGGACCCCAGGAGATGGGGATCTGCCCGATGGCGCGCGCGCCCGCGCCGATCCGCGGCTTGCCCTCGAGCGCGTTCCAGCCCTCGACGAGCGAGGCGTCGGGCTCGACGGCGATGAGGTGGTCGGCGAGCGGGCCGAACCGCGCGATGGACTTCTCCCCGCTCGTGGCGACCCCGATCGGGACGCCGCCCTCGGGCAGGTCCCAGATCCGGGCCGACTCGACGTCGAAGTAGTCGCCGTGGAAGGTCACCAGCTCGCCCGCGTGCAGCTCGCGGATGATCCGGATGGCCTCGACGAGCATCTCCTGGCGGGCGTCGACCGACGGCCACCCCTGCCCGGCGACGTGCTCGTTGAGGTTCTCGCCGGCCCCGAGACCGAGCGTGAAGCGCCCGTCGCTGAGGACGCCGAGCGTCGCCGCCTTCTGCGCCACGACCGCCGGGTGGTAGCGGATGGTCGGGCAGGTGACGTAGGTCATCAGCTCGAGGTCGGTCGTCGCCTGGGCGACGGCGCCGAGCACGGTCCAGGCGTACGGCGCGTGCCCCTGGGCCGAGAGCCAGGGGGAGTAGTGGTCGCTCGAGACCGCGAAGGAGAAGCCCGCCCGCTCGGCGGCGGTGGCGTACCGCACCAGCTCGCGCGGTCCGCTCTGCTCGGTCATGAGTGTGTATCCGAAAGTCGTCACGTCGCCGGACTACCCGTCCGGTCGTCGACGCACACCGTCGCCGTCCGGAATGCCGGGTTCAAACTTGCGCAAGACTTGTGCATTGCACAAGTGGCGGCCCCGTCCTATCGTGGAGTGGTCGATGCGCACAGGGCCGAAGACAGCGGGTCCGGCACCGACAGGGACAGGTGCACACATGACGACTCAAGGCGACAGCAGGAGGTCCGCGGCATCGGGGATGACTCCGTCGCCGGCCTCAGACCAGACGTCGCGCGACCCTCGCGACCCCTCCTCCACCACCGGCGGACCCCGACCCCGGGTCGCCGCCGCCCCCCCTCCCGAGCTCAGCTGGCCGGTCGGCGTCGTGGCCGAGCGGGCGGGGACGACCCCGTCGACGCTGCGCTCGTGGGACCGCCGGTACGGCGTCGGGCCCAGCGACCGCACCAACGGCAACCACCGCCGATACACCCACCTCGACGTGCTCCGCGTGCTCACGATGGGTCGGCTCATCGGGCAGGGCGTGCCGGCGCAGGCGGCAGCGACCTCGGTCCTGTCGCTCACCGACGACGACCTCCTCGAGGAGAACCGCGACGCCCCGCTCATCGCCTCGGCGGGCCCTCGCGACCGCTCGGCGGCCGGCGCCGGGGTGGCCAGGTCCGCCTCGTCCTCCGCAGCGAGGGGAACGGCCCGCTCCACCGTCACGACCGCCGACCCGGCTGCCGGCGACGGCGCTCCCCGACGCCTGCATGTGGCCGACGTCGACGACGAGGTGGCGGCGGCGGCCGAGGAGCGCGAGGCCCGCGAGACACCTGTCCGACTGGACGGGTCCGACCTGGTCGACCACCCCACCGTCCGAGCCCTCCTCGCGGCGACGCGCGCCCTGGACGCACCGACCATCGCCCACCTGACCCGTCAGGTGCTGCGCCGTCACGAGGTGGGGGCCGCCTGGGACGACGTCCTGGCCCCGACCCTGCGCGCCATCGGGCGGATGTGGGAGCTCGGTGAGCTCGGCGTCGACGCCGAGCACCTGGTGAGCGAGCTGCTCGGCAGCGAGCTGCGGGCCGTCGCCCGCACGGGGGGTCTGCGCGTCGCCGCGACCCCGATCCTGCTCGGCGCGGCCGACGAGGAGCAGCACCACCTGCCGCTGCTGGCGCTCGAGGCGGCGCTGGCCGGCCACGGCCAGGCGACCATGTACCTCGGTCCCCGGCTGCCGTCGTCGGCCCTCGCCCGCGCCATCACCCGCACCCACGCCACGAGCGTGTTCCTGTGGGCCTCGATCTCGCGCCGGCCTCAGGACGTCCTGTGGGACCGCCTCATCGGCCTCGAGGCCCCGGTCCACGTCGTCCTCGGGGGTCCCGGCTGGACCTCGATCCCGGTGCTGCCGGCGCGCCTGCACGTCGAGGTCGTCGGGTCCATGCGCGAAGCCGTCACCGCCCTCGCGAGCTGACCCCCGGCCCCTGCTGCGGCGGGGACCGGCTCCCGCAACAGGGAGGGCATTCGTCCGGGTACGGCCCGGTTGCGCCCACCAATTGGGCCGCGAAGGTGTCCCAGCCCCCTCCCGGCGGGGTATCAAGGGCAGCACACCGAGGTCCGGGGGGACCGTCGGCGGCAGGGGCTCCGTCGCTCTCCCGGCCCTCACCCGAGCCCGCCGAGGACGCCACCGTGACCGACCCGCACCCCGCCACCCACTCGCGCCGCCGTGCCGACCGGACCCACCGGAGCCGCCCGGCCGACCCGCGGCTCCGCCGCCCCCGACGGCTGCTGGCCGCGGCGTCGCTGGCCGTGGCCCTGCTCGCCCTGGCCACCGTGCCGGCCGTCGCGGGTGGCCGCGCGGGCGCACCGACCGCGCCCGCCGTCCAGGCCCCCGGGGCCGCGTGGATCCGGGCGGGGCACTTCGTCCCCGGCTTCGGGGCGGGACGCATCGACCTGACGCCCGGCTCCGGCGCCTCGACCGGCATCGTCATGTCGCCGGACGCGACGTACGGCGACGTCACCGGCTACCAGAAGGTCGCCCCCGGCCCGTACACCGTCACCCTCCGGCTGGCCGGGCAGGGGACCGACACCGCCCCGCTGCTCGAGCGCACCTTCACCCTCACCGCCGGCTCCGCCAGCACCGTCGCCGCGATCGGCACCCTGTCGGCCCCCCGGCTCAGCGTGCTCACCGACGACCTCACCCCGCCGCCGGCCGGAGACGCCCGCGTCCGCGTGCTCGCCGCCGCCTCGCGCACGCCCACCCTCACCGTCCAGGCGCAGAACGGACCGACGCTGGCCTCCGGGGCGGTCCTCGGCCAGGTGACGTCGTACACCACCGTCCCGCGGGGAGCGTGGCCGCTCGCCCTCTCCGGGGCGTCCGCCTCGGCCAGCCAGACGGTCTCCCTCGCCGCAGGCACCGTCTACACGGCGGTCGTCCTCGACACCGGCTCGACCTCCGTCGCGGTCAAGCTCGTCACCGACGCCGTCGGCTCCTCCGCCCTCCCGGTCGGCGGGGCCCGCACCGGCGAGGGCGGACTGGTCGACCCCGCCCCCGCCGCCCCCGCCGTGAACCGGGCGGGCGTGGCCCTGGCGCTCGCCGGCGCCGGGGCGGCCCTGGCGCTCGCCGCGTCCGCCGCCCGTCGGCGGCCCGTCCGCGTCCGCGTCCGCGCGCGACGGTGAGCGTCCTGGCGACGGGACGGCCGTGAGCACCGTCTCCCGGGGCACGGGCGCGCGCCGGCACCCGCCGGACGAGCCCCCGCGCCGGCGCGGCGACGGCGCCGCCCGTCGGACCTTCATGGGCGTGGCCGCCCCTGACGCCGCCCCCACCCCGGCGCCGATCGCCGAGCCCGTGGCCGAGCCCGTCGCCGAGCCCGTCGCCGAGCCCGTCGCCCCAACGGTCCGCCCGCGGGAAGCGGAGCCGGTCGCGGAGCCGGTCGCCCACCGGGTCGCCGAGCCGGTCACCGAGCGGGTCGCGGAACCCGTCGGCGAGGCCGCACCGCCCGCCGCGCCACCGGTCCCGCCCGCCCCGCCGACGACCACGGCGGCCGCGCCGGACCTGTCGTCGACGGCGACCACGGAGCCCGCGCCGAGCCTGCGCGGGATCGGGCCCGGGCCCGCGCTCGTGCTCGCCGCCGCCGGACCGGCCCTCGCCGCCGTCGCGCTGCGCGGCGCGGACGCCGGCGGCGACGGGATCCCCCTCGTCGGGTCGGGCGGCCCCACAGGCGCCTCGCTCGCCGGTGTCCTCGCGCTCCTGGTCCCGTCGGCCGTCGGCCTCGCGGGGGTGCTCCTCACCCGCGTCCGCTCCGCGTCCCGCCTGCTCCTCGTCGCCGCCGGGGCGGCGGGGCTGGCCGCCGTACGGGGTCTCGTGGACCCCTCGGGAGCCGCGGCCGCCGGCCAGCTGCTCGGGGTCCCCGCCCCGTGGTCCGCCGTGCTGAGCTGGGTGGCGACCACCGTCGTGCTCGCCCTCACCCTCGGCCTGCTCGTGCGCGAGCTCTCCGGCCGGACCCTCCCGGCGCTCGCGCTCGCCTGGGCGGCCTCGGTCGCCGTCGCGCTGCTGCCGTGGCCGCCCGGCTCGGCGCTGCCGTTCGTCGCCGTCGCCGCGCTGGTGCTCGGTCTGCTCGCCGGTCTCGCCGCCTCCGGCACCGGGGTCCGCGGCGACGGGCCGACGCCCCGGCCGCCCACGTCCCTGCGCGGACGCGGCGACCTGGCCGCGCCCGCCGGGGCCTCGGCCCTCGCCCTGCTCCTCGCCGCCGCCTCGAGCCGTCCGGAGGTCGCCCCGCGCGTGGGCGTCGCCGCGGCCGTGCTCGCCGTCGCCGGTCTGCTCCTGGCCGGCGAGCGGCTCGGTCGGTGGCGGTCGGCCAGCCCGCTCGAGGTCCTCGTCCGCTGCGTCGGGAGCGCGCTCGTCGCCGTCGTCGTCACCGGCGTGGTCCGGGCCTCCGTCGTCACCGACGGGGAGGACGGGGTCACGGGCTGGCGCGTGGGGCTGGCCGCGCTCGCCCTGGCGGCCACGGGCCTCGCCGCCCTGCTGCCGCGCCCCCATGCCCCCCGCTACACCCGCCCCACGCACCTGCGGGTGCTGCGCGCCGTGCCCTGGGTCGTCCTCGCGCTCGTCGTCGTCGCGGACGCCGTCGTCGTCGGGGCGCGCCCGGTCCCCGCGGTGGCGGACGGGGCCGGACCCACCGTCAGCACCCCCGCCACCCCGGCGGTCACCCCGGCGCCCACCCCGTCCAGCGCTCCGTCCCTCACCGCGTCGGCCGCCCCGTCCGTCACCCCGTCGGCGGCCCCGTCCACCGCCTCCTCGCCCTCGACCTTGCCGGGAGGGGGGCCGCGACCGCTCGTCGTGCGCAGCTCCCCGAGCGTCGCGCCGGGGGACGGGCCGTGGATGAGCGTCGCCTCGGTGTCGGGCACCCAGGTCACCATCGTCATCGGGTCGCCGGTGGCGACCGGTCGCCTCGAGGTGCGCACGCTCGTCGGCAACGGCGCCGAGGTCAGCTACCCGCTCGTCGCCGTCGCCCCCGGCTCGTCGGAGCAGGTGACCGTCCTGCTCCCGCAGTCCGGCGACTTCACCGTCGAGCTGCACGACCTGCAGCAGACCGACCCGCTGCAGACCCTCGTCATCCGCCGCTGACCCCGCCAGGGCCCGTACGGCGCCCCTCAGTCGCCCAGCCGCCGGAGCAGGTCGTGCGCCCGGTGCGCGGCGCCGGTCGCCCGGGCCAGCCCGGCGACGTCCTCGCGCGGCACCGCGTCCGCGCCGAGCAGCAGCTGCTGGGCGATGCGGTAGAGCGAGGCGGCCAGCCGTCGGGGGTTGCGCGCGGGGTCGAGCGCGTGGAGGTGCTCGCAGACCTCCACCCAGGCGGCCAGGTCGTCGACGCCGGTGAGGCCCTCGTCGTCGAGGGCGACCTCCAACCGGTCGCGGGAGAGCTTGTAGAGCTGGTCGAGCGGGGGTGCGGCGCTGGCCATGGTGTCCTCGGGGTCGTGCGCGTGCCGGGGCGACCGCGGCGGTGGGGACCGTTGCCGCTCCGGCGAAGTTCAGGCGTCGGTCGCCGACCGTACACAGCCAAGGTGAACGACGTTCACCGCCCGTCCGCCCCGCCCGCCCCACGGGCGGGACGGCTCCACCGAACGGACGGGACCCGGCACCGAGCGGACGGCCTCCGACGGGTCGGCGTCCGCGGCGACGGCCCGGTCACCTACGGTGGCGGCATGGACCACGACCTCGGCCTCGGTGAGCTCACCGACCGCGCGCTCTCGCAGGAGATCGAGCTCGTGGGCGCCCTCGTCGCGGCGGCGTCCGGCAGCGCCCACCGCCTGCCCGACCACGAGATCGACACGGCCCTCGGCGTCGGGACCCCCTCGGCCCCCTGAGCCGCCACAGGCCGGACCGCGGCCCTCCCGTCCTCCCGGGTGGGCAAGAATGACGCCCACGAGACCCGGGCCGTGACGCAGTGACGCACCGACGCAGCGACGTCGTCGTCCCGCGGCGCACGGCCCGCCCGCCGACCCCGGAGGACCCGCCGACCATGAGCACAGACCCCGCCCCGTCCACGGGCACCCCGTCCGCACCGCTCCCGTCGGCGGAGGCCTTCGCCGCCGCCGCGTCGGCCGCGGTCCGCGACGTGGCCGCCGCCCAGCGCGACGGGGTGGCCCGGGCGGCCGCGCTCGTGGCCGACTGCATCGCCGCCGACGGCGTCCTGCAGGCCTTCGGCACCGGCCACTCGGAGGCCTTCGCCATGGAGGTCGCCGGGCGCGCCGGCGGGTTCATCCCGACCAACCGGCTCAGCCTGCGCGACGTCGCCCTCCTCGACCCCGAGGGCAAGGCGGTCTCCAACCAGTTCCTCGAGCGCGACCCCGGCACCGCCGAGCACATCTACGCGCAGGCCGTCGGCGCCCGCCCGGGCGACGTCTTCCTCATCGCCAGCAACTCCGGCGGCAACGGCAGCATCGTCGAGCTCGCGCGGATCGTGAAGGACCGCGGCCACCCGCTCGTCGCCGTCACCTCGATGCAGCACACGCAGGGCATCACCTCGCGCCACCCCAGCGGGCGCAAGCTCTGGGAGCTCGCCGACGTCGTCCTCGACAACGGGGCGCCGTACGGCGACGCGGTGCTGCCGCTGCCCGGCGGGGGAGCCGCCTGCGGCATCTCCTCGATCACGGCGGCGCTGCTCGCCCAGATGGTCGTCGCCGACGCCATCGCGCTGCTGCTGGAGCGCGGGGTGACCCCGCCGGTCTACCTCTCGGCGAACATCCCCGGCGGCGACGAGCACAACCGCGGGCTGGAGGAGCGGTACGCCGGCCGCCTGCGGCGGCTGCTCTGAGCGGGGCCCGGTGACGGAGCGCAACGAGGCGCCCCCCGGCGCCGGGGACGAGCCGCTCGTCCTCGGCCTCGACGTCGGCGGGACCAGCGTGCGCTGCCTCGTCGCCACGACCGGCGGCCGGCGGCTGGGGACCGGGGCCGCGCCCGGCGCCAACCCCAACGCGGTCGGCATGGCCACCGCGCTCGCGCACGTCGGCTCCGCGGTGACCGCCGCGCTCTCCGGCCTCGACCCGGCCCGGGTGGCCGCCGCGGTGATGGGCGCCGCGGGCTTCGCCGCGCACGCCGACCTCGGCGAGGACTTCGGCCGGGTGTGGGACGCGACCGGCCTGAGGGTGCGGCCCCGCCTCGTCGGCGACGCCCTCGTCGGCTTCTGCGCCGGCACCCCCGCCCGCGACGGCACCATCGTGCTCGGCGGGACCGGTTCGGGCGCCGTCGAGGTCCGCGACCTGCGGGAGGGGCTCGTGCGCGACGCCGCGGGGTGGCTGCTCGGCGACGACGGGTCCGGCCAGTGGGTCGGGCGCGAGGCCGTCCGGCACGCGATCCGGCCCGGCCCGGCGCCGCAGGACCCGCTCGCCGTCGCCGTGCGGCGGGCCCTGCTCGGTCGCCCCGACGGGGACCGGCAGGACCTCGTCCGGACGGTGTACGCCGGCTCGCCGCTCCTGCTCTCCACGCTCGCGCCGGTCGTCGTCGGCCTGGCCCGGGACGGCGACCCGGACGCGGTGCGCGTCCTCGTCGACGCCGCCCGGCTGCTGCAGCGCTCGGTCGCGTCCGTACGACGCGCCGGTGACACCACCCCGGTCGTGCTCGTCGGCGGGCTGTTCTCCTCCGAGGTGCTGCTCGGCGCGCTGACCGCCCGGCTGCGGCGGGCGTGGCCCGACGCCCCGGTGCTGCGCGGGGGCAGCGGGGCCGGGGGGGCGGCCTGGCTCGCCGTGCACGACCTGGCCGCGCAGGGGTGGGCGGGCCCAACCGGACCGACGCTGCACGCCGCGCTGACCCGGCTGCCGCTCGTGGTGGACGCCGGGCGCCGTACCGACGAGTAGTGGTCGTAGGTCACGTCGCCCGACCCGCGCGGGTGGCGGGTGGGCCCGCGCGGCAGTGGCAGGATGCCCGTCATGCCTGAGGTGAGCACGGACGAGAGCCAGCCCGACGTCCAGCCCGACGTCCAGCACGACGCGGAGGCGACCACCCGGTCGCACACGATCCAGCGGGCTCGGGCGACGACCGGGTCCTACTCGATCACCGTGCGCCTGCACACCGGCACCGACCCGGCGGTCGTGGGGCAGCTCGCGACCGCGGTGTCGGACGCCGGCGGCATCACGACCGCGCTCGACATCGTCGAGTCGCGCCACGACCGGCTCGTCGTCGACCTCACCTGCTCGGCCTCCAACGGCGACCACGCGAACGAGGTCGTCGAGGCGCTGCGGCACGTCTCGGGCGTCACGGTGCACAAGGTCTCCGACCGGACCTTCCTGCTCCACCTCGGCGGCAAGATCAGCGTCGAGCCGACCGTCGCGCTGCGCACCCGCGACGACCTGTCGATGGCCTACACGCCCGGCGTCGGCCGGATCAGCATGGCCATCGCCGAGCACCCCGAGGACGTGCGGCGCCTCACCGTCAAGGGCAACAGCGTCGCCGTCGTCACCGACGGCAGCGCCGTCCTCGGCCTGGGCAACATCGGCCCGGCCGCCGCGATGCCGGTGATGGAGGGCAAGGCGGCGCTCTTCAAGCGGTTCGCCGGGATCGACGCCTGGCCGATCTGCCTGGCGACGCAGGACGTCGACGAGATCGTGCGCACCGTCGAGCTCATCGCCCCCGGCTTCGGCGGGATCAACCTCGAGGACATCGCCGCCCCGCGCTGCTTCGAGGTCGAGGCCAAGCTGCGCGAGCGGCTCGACATCCCCGTCTTCCACGACGACCAGCACGGCACCGCCATCGTCGTCCTGGCCGCGCTGCGCAACGCCCTGCGCTGCATCGACCGGCGCCTGGAGGACGCGCGGATCGCGGTCTCGGGGGCGGGCGCCGCCGGCTCGGCGATCGTCTCCCTCCTGCTCTCGGCGGGGGCCCGTGACGTCGTCGTGTGGGACAAGGAGGGGATCCTGCACCGCGACGACGAGACGCTGCCCCCGGCCAAGCGCGAGCTGGCCGGCCGCACCAACCCGCGCGGCGTGCGCGGCGACCTGCACGACGCCGTGACCGGCGCCGACGTCTTCATCGGGGTGAGCGCCCCCGACGTCCTCGCCCCGGCCTGGATCGAGGACATGGCGCCCAAGCGGATCGTCTTCGCCCTGGCCAACCCCGACCCCGAGGTCGACATCGCCGAGGCCAGCCGCCGCGCGACGGTCGTCGCGTCCGGCCGCTCGGACTACCCGAACCAGATCAACAACGTCCTGGCCTTCCCCGGCGTCTTCCGCGGGCTGCTCGACGCCCGGGCCACCCAGGTGACGACGGAGATGCTCATCCGCGCGGCGGACGCCATCGCCTCGGTCGTCGGCGACGACCAGCTCAACCCGAACTACATCATCCCCAGCGTCTTCGACCCGGACATCGCCAAGACGGTGGCGCGGGCCATCGCCGGCCCGCAGGCCGAGGACCCGGCCACCGGCCGGATGAACGCGCTCCCGACGGCCTGACGGGACGGGCCCGCCGCGGGGGCGGCGGGCCGGGTCAGCCGGCGAGCCGACGGGCCGCCAGGGACAGGATCGTGCCGACCGTCGCCGGCCGCGGCGAGGCGTCGTCGACCTGCACGACGGCGACCCGCTGCCCGACGAGCAGCACCCCCATGACGCCCGCCGGTGGACCGGCCGAGGACGTCGCGGACGTCGTCGAGGTCGCGGGTGCGGTGCCGGTGCCGGACGGCACCGTCTCGACCGGCGTGACGGGGTCGACGGGGTCGACGGGGTCGACGGTCGACCAGACCCCGCGGTCGTCGCCCGTGGGGACGCCGACCCGCACCGGCGGGCCGACCTGCACCCGGGAGCCGCCCGGGTCGGCACCGCCGGCCCGGCAGGCCGTGAGGTCGCCGACGAGGACGTCGTACGCCGCCTCGGCGCGCGCCCGGGTGGCGAAGGTCGACGCGACCTCGTGCACCGAGGTGACGCGACCCACCAGGTCGACCCGGACCCGGGTGCCCGCCCCGGGGCGGGCCACGAGCGACTCGCGCTGGCACACCCCGGTCGGGGCGGCCCCCTCGCCGGTCTGGGTGCGGGCCACGACCGCGCGGGTGTCCCACCCGGCGGTGGCCAGGTCCCGGACGCCGAGCAGCCGCGCCGGCGTCACGGCCGCCGCGGGGTCGGGCGCCCCGGACGTCGTCGAGGTGGCCGGGGTGCCGGTGCGAGTCGTCGCGGGGCCCGTCCCCGGGGCGGTCGGCGGACCGCCGGGGTCCCCGTCGGTGCGCAGGCCGCCGGAAGCGTCGGTGGTCCGGACGACCTCCTCGGTCGAGCGCTGCGCCCAGCCGTACGCGAGGACCCCCGACCCGACGCCGAGCACCGCCCCGGCGACGACGACCACCACGCCGGCCGTCCGTCTCACGGTCCTCCCCCCACGGGAGCGCCACCGGGGGCCGCCGTCACGTGGCAGCGGACGGCTCCGGGTCGGCGCGGGTGGGGGGCCCTCACACGGGTGAGGACGCCGACGGACCGCCGGGGGTTGCCCCGCGGCGGTGACGTTCTCGGGACGGGCACCGCCCGGTCCTCAGCCCACACCGAGCAGACGGTCTCGCACGAAGGCCCGGGCGTCGTGGATCCGCGCCTTGACCGTGCCCAGCGGCACGCCGAGCTGCTCGGCGATCTCGTCGTACGACAGGGTGCCGAGGTCGCGCAGCACGAAGGCCTCGACCAGGACCGGGCGCTCCGCCTCGAGCTGCTCGACGGCGTCGAGGAGGTCCAGCCGCGACCCGGCGATGACGCTCGTCGTGCGCGGGTCGGGGCGCTCGGGCAGGTACTCCACCGTCGTCTCGGAGCGGCGGCACAGCGACCGGTACGTCGAGCGGGCGCTGTTGGCGGCGACGACGGTCACCCAGCCGAGGAAGGAGCCGGACCCGGACCAGGTGTGCAGCTTGGTGGCGACCGCGAGCAGCGCGTCCTGCGCGGCCTCCTCGGCGTCGGCCCGGTGCGGCAGGATCCGCGCGCAGCGCCGCATGACGAGCGGCTGCAGCCGGGTCAGCAGCTCGTGCTGGGCGTCCCGGTCGCCGTCGCGGGCGCGCTCGACGAGCGGCAGCAGGTCGTCGTGGTCGTCCATGTCGTGTCCCCCAGTGCGGCCGTGCCGTCGATGTGCCGGACCCGTGCCGTTCTCGTGCTGTCCCGTGCTGTCCCCTCCGCGCCGTCCGGGCACCGGCGCGGCGCGCGGTGGCGTCGGTGCCGCACAATAACGGGCGATGAGACGCCTGGGACGCTACCGCCTGCTCGAGCGGCTCGGCACCGGGGCCTTCGCCACCGTGTGGCTGGCCCGCGACGACGACCTCGAGGTGTCGGTCGCGCTCAAGGTGCTCGCCGACAACTGGTCCGGTGACGCCGGCGTGCGCGAGCGCTTCCTGGCCGAGGCCCGGCTGCTGCGCCGCATCGACGACCCGCGCGTGGTCCGGGTGCACGACATCGGCACGGTGCCCGACGGCGACCAGCCCTACTTCGTCATGGACCTCGCCGACGGGGGCACCCTGGCCGACGTCGTCGAGCAGGCGGCGACGCGTCCCGACGCCGGGCGGGCCGTCGCCCTCGCGGGGGAGGTCGCCCGGGCCGTCCAGGTGCTGCACGACCACGGCGTCGTGCACCGCGACGTCAAGCCGTCCAACCTGCTCATCGCCCGCGGGGCGGACGGGAGGCCGCGCGTCGTCGTCGCCGACCTCGGGATGGCCAAGTCGCTGGCCGAGGCGTCCGGGCTCACCCTCACCGCCGGGACGCCCGCGTGGATGGCGCCCGAGCAGGTGCGCGGCGGCGGCTTCGACGCCCGAGCGGACGTCTACGCCGTCGCCGCCGTGACCTACGCGCTGCTGACCGGGCGACCCCCCTTCGAGCACGCGTCGGTCCGCGACGTCGCGCTGCGGACCGACCCCCCGGCGGCGGTCGCCCTGTCCGTCGGGCTGCCGGCGGAGGTGGACGGGCTGCTCGCCTCCGCCCTCGACCCGGACCCCGCGCGGCGGCCCGCCAGCGCCGCCGCCTTCGCCCGGCTGCTCGACCGGGCGGCGGCGGGGGAGTCGGTGCAGGAGCGCCGCCCGGCGCGACCCGCCACCCCCGCGGCCCCACCGGGGCGGTGGCCGGCCCGGCTGGTCGCGCTGTGGGCCCTGGCCGCCTTCCTCGTCGCCCTCGCCCTGACGTACGGCGCCCTCGCCACCCGCTGACGCCCGGGCCGGCCGGGGGGTCCAGGACGCCGTACGGGGCCCCCGGGACGCCTCGACCGGGCGATCGTCACCAAACCGTGACCTGTTCCGCACGGGTGTACGGAACCCGGTCCCGACGTGCGGAAAAACACCGGTGTCATTCGCGCCGTACGACGCATGGGGCGGCGAATCACGCGTGGTGGCAACGGGATTCGTGGTCGCCCTGTTTCGCGTGTGACGAATGGGACCTAACCTCGACCACGCCCTCCCCGAGGGGCTGCGGTCGTCCTGCGCGCCGGTGTCGAGCACCCGAGCCCGTGACACGCCGCCGGCCCGTGGCGCGGGGGACCCCCGAGACCCCTGCCGGCCCCCACCCGGCCCCCGACGAAGGATGCGGCCACGTGACCCCCACCCAGCGCCCTGCGGAGACCGACCGGCTCCGACCCTGGCGGCGGCGTCCCCACCGCCTCGTCTGCGTGGGCCTGGTCGGCCTCACGGCGCTCACCGGCCTCGCCGGGGTCTCCCCGGCCGCGCACGCGGACCCCTCGCCCGTCTTCCCCTCGCAGACCCAGGTCGACCAGGCCAAGGCCGCCGCCGGTGCCGCCGCCGGCCAGGTCGCCGCGCTCGACCAGCAGCTCGCGGCCTCCCGCGCGATGGTCGCCGAGCTCGCGCAGGGCTCCGCCGACGCGATGGAGGCGGCGAGCGGGGCCCGGCTCGCCCTCGCCCGGGCGACCGCCCAGGCGCGGTCGGCCGAGGCGGCCGCCCGCACGGCCAAGGCGCAGGCCGACCAGGCCGGTCTCGACCTGTCCCGGCTCGCCGCGGACGTCTACGCCTCCGGCGGCGGCGGCACGGGCCAGCTCGACGTCTTCTTCGGCGACGGCGGCCCGCAGAGCGTCCTCGACCGCGCCGCCGGCGTGGAGGCCGTGGGGGCCGAGCAGGCCGACCTCGTCGACCGGGCGGGAGAGGCCGACCACCTCGCCGCCGCCGCTCAGCAGGCCGCCGCCGAGGCCCGGGGTCGGCAGGCCACCGCGGCCGCGGCCGCCCAGGCCGCCGCCGACCGGGCCCAGCAGGCCGTCGCCACCGCGCAGACGCAGACCGCCCGCCTGCAGGCCCAGCAGACCCAGGTGACGGCCCGGCTCGCCGCCCTGCAGAAGACGTCGGTGGCGCTGGAGCAGCAGCGTCAGGCCGGGCTCGCCGCCGCGGCCGAGCGCGCCCGCGAGGAGGCCAACCGGCGCGCCGCGGCCGCCGCCGCCGCCGCGGCCGCTCGGCAGGCCGCCGCGCAGGCCGCGCAGCGGGCCGCCGCCCAGCGCGCCGCCGCGCAGGCCGCGACGACCGCGCGCCAGCAGCAGCAGGCCCAGGGCGGCGGCTCGAACGGCGGCTCGAACGGCGGCTCGACCAGCGGCTCGGGCGGGTCCTCGGGCGGCTCGGGCGGCTCCTCGGGCGGCTCGGCCCCCACCCCGACGCCCACGCCGGCCCCCACGCCGCCCCCGCCGCCGCCGCCGTCCAGCGGCGGGGTCTCGGCCGTCCTCGCCTACGCGCGGGCGCAGCTCGGCAAGCCCTACGTGTGGGGGGCTTCGGGTCCGGGCTCGTTCGACTGCTCCGGGCTGACGATGATGGCCTGGGCCCAGGCGGGCGTCAGCCTCACCCACTACACCGGCGCGCAGTACGCGGAGACGGCGCGCGTGCCGATCGGCCAGCTCCAGCCGGGCGACCTCGTCTTCTACGGCACGAGCGGCCTCGACAGCCACCACGTGGGGCTCTACATCGGGGGCGGGATGATGATCCACGCGCCGAACCCCAGCACGGTCGTGAAGATCGCCTCGATCTACTCGATGTCCGACCTCGTGCCGTACGGCGGTCGTCCCTGACCCCGTGATCCCGCGGTGGGGGCGGGGGGCCTGGCCCCCTCCTCCCGGACCACGGACGGCGATCCGTCGTCGGTCGTCCGTTCGCCGACAATGTCGTTGCGGAAGGTACTTGCCCTCCCGCACTTACCTAGGGCACAATCATCTTGCGAGCGAGGCGCTGGAGGCCTCGCCCCCCGGGTCGGCTCTCCCCCCGACCGCCGGCACCGTCGTCCCCCTCCCCCCGCGGACGAGCGGTGATCCTGTTCTGCGCGGCCCTCTCTGCTCCCCCACCCGGGGAGGGCCGCGCGGACGCGTCCGGACGTCAGCCGTGCAGCCGGGCGAGGAAGCGGCGGGTCGGCTCCTCCTGCGGGTCGTCGATGACCTGCGCGGCCGGGCCCTGCTCGAGGATCCGGCCGGCGCCGAGGAAGCACACCCGGTCGGCGACCTGACGGGCGAACCCCATCTCGTGCGTGTTGACGAGCATCGTCGTCCCGTCGGCCTGGAGCTCGCGCAGCAGGTCGAGGACCTCCCCCACCAGCTCGGGGTCGAGCGCCGAGGTGACCTCGTCGAGGAGCAGGACGACGGGGTCGGTGACCAGGGCGCGCGCGATGGCCACCCGCTGCTGCTGGCCCCCGGACAGGTCGTCGGGACGGGCCCCGGCCTTCTCGCGCAGACCGACCCGGTCGAGCGCCTCGAGCGCCCGGTCCCGGGCTTCGTCGCGCGCCACCTTGTGCACCCGCACCGGGGCGAGGGTGAGGTTGTCCAGGACGCTGAGGTGCGGGAAGAGGTTGTAGCCCTGGAAGACGATCCCCAGCCGGGCCCGCACCGCGTCCGCGTCGACCCGCGGGTCGGTGACGTCCTGGCCCTCCAGCCGCACCACCCCGTCGTCGACCTGCTCGAGCAGGTCGACGCAGCGCAGCAGGGTCGACTTGCCCGACCCCGAGGCGCCGATGAGCACGACGCACTCGCCGCGCCGGACCTCGAGGTCGACGTCGGCGAGGACCACGAGGTCGCCGTACGCCTTGCGCAGGTGCTCGACGGCGAGGACCGGCGGGGCGAGCGGCTCCGGATCCACCGGCACCGGGACGGCGGTCACAGGTGCCCCCCGACCGGTCCCTGGCCCCGGCGCCGGGAGACGCGGTCGGCGACCCGGGCCATGGGGATGGTGAGGGCGACGAAGACGACGCCGGCGACGACGTACGGGGTGTAGTTGAAGTCCTCGGCCGTCGAGATCTGGGCCGCGCGGATCGCGTCGGTGATGCCGAGCACCGAGACGAGACCCGAGTCCTTCTGCAGGGAGACCAGGTCGTTCATCAGGGCCGGGACGACCCGCCGCACGGCCTGCGGCAGGACGACGAAGCGCAGCGACTGGGCGTAGGTCAGGCCGAGGGCGCGCGCCGCCGCCCGCTGCGAGGGGTGGACGGTCTCGATACCGGCCCGGAAGACCTCGGCGACGTAGGCGGAGTAGGACAGCACGAGCGAGGTCGCGCCCCAGAAGAGGACGGAGGTCGGCAGGCCGGTGAGGTCGAGCGCCGGGGCGCCGAAGCCGAGCAGGAGCAGGACGAGCAGCAGGGGCAGGCCGCGGAACAGGTCGACGTACACCGTCGCGAAGATCCGCAGCGGGGCGAAGACCGCGCCGCGCAGGGTCCGCAGGACGGCGAGGGTCAGGCCGAGGACGACGATGGCGACCGCGCAGACGACCATGAGCCGGATGTTGAGCCACAGCCCGTCGAGGACGGCGGGGAAGGACTCCACGGCCTTGTCCCAGGAGAACCACGTGTCGCGCACCCGGGGCCACCCGGGGGAGGTGACGAGCAGCACGGCGGCGACGACGAGCACGACGACCGTGCTGCCCGTCGAGGCGAGGAGGGAGCGCCGGGCCCGCGCGGACCGGTACGCCGCCCGCTCCCGCTCCACCGGCGACGGGGTCCAGCCCGCTCCGGGCGGGGGAGCGGCGGAGCGGTCGGTGGAGGTGCTCGTGCTCACGCCGGGGTCACTTCAGCTCGGGCGCGCCCTGGCCGGCGAGCCACTGCGTCTCGAGCCTGCCCAGCGTGCCGTCGGCGCGCAGCGCGTCCACGGCGGAGGAGACGCAGGCCGTGAGCGGCGAGCCCTTGGCCAGGACCGCGCCGAACTGCTCGGGGGTGCCGCCCGCCGCGGGCAGCTGGCCGACGATGACGCCGCCGTCGAGCTGGGCGGAGACGACGTAGAACGCCGTCGGCAGGTCGACGACCAGCCCGTCGATCTGCTTGTTCTTCAGCGCCTGCACGGCGAGGTCGTTCGTGTTGTAGACCATCGGCGCGCTGCTCGGCTTCACCTGGTCGGTGATCGCCGTCAGGGACGTCGTGCCGACCTGCGCCCCGAGCCGGGACGACGCCAGCGCCGCGACGCTCGTCGCGCCGGCGATCGGGCTGCCCTGGTAGGTGACGACGGCCTGCCTCACGTCGTAGTAACCGCTGGAGAAGTCGACGGCCTTCTTGCGCTCGTCGGTGATCGAGAACTCGTTGAAGTCGAGGTCGAAGGCCTTGGTGCCCGGGGTGACGACCGAGTCGAAGGGCACCCGGGTCCACGTCACCTCGGCCTTGTCGTAGCCCAGCTTCGCCGCGACGGCGTAGGCGACCGCGGACTCGAAGCCCTTGCCGTTGGTCGGGTCGTCGCCGGAGAACCACGGCTCGTAGACCGGCTTGTCGGTGGCCACGGTCAGCGTGCCCGCGGTGACGGTCCGCAGCGAGGCCTTGTCGCAGGCGGCGGACCCGGTGGCCCCCGCCGACGCGCCGCCCGCGGTGCCGGACGAGCTGTCGCGGGGGGCGCCGCAGGCCGCGAGGCCGGCGGCGAGGGCGAGGGCGAGCACGGCGCGCAGGGCGGCCGGGCGGGTCGGGCGGGTGGGGCGGCGCACGGTCATGGGGGGACGATAACGGCGGGCGAGGACGCCGTACGGCGTCGTCTCGCCCGCCGTCGCGGGGGTGCGGGCGCTCGCCCGCCCGACGTCAGTGGCTCGGCGTCGGCCCGGGCCAGCGGTTGGTGGTGAAGCCGGTCTCGCGGGCGCGGGCGAAGGCCTCCTGGACGCACTGCTCGGCGCCCTCGCGGCCCGCCCAGTGCGCGCCCTCGACGGACTTGCCGGGCTCGAGGTCCTTGTAGGTCTCGAAGAAGTGCTGGATCTCGAGCCGGTCGAACTCGCTGATGTGGTCCAGCTCGCTGATGTGCTGCTGGCGCGGGTCCGCGGCCGGGACGCAGATGATCTTGTCGTCGCCGCCGGCCTCGTCGCGCATGTGGAACATGCCGATCGGCCGCACGAGCACCTGGCAGCCCGGGAAGGTCGGCTCGTCGAGCAGGACGAGGGCGTCGAGCGGGTCGGAGTCCTCGCCCAGGCTGTCCTCGATGTAGCCGTAGTCGGCCGGGTAGGTCATCGAGGTGAAGAGCAGCCGGTCGAGGCGGATCCGCCCGGTGACGTGGTCGACCTCGTACTTGTTGCGAGCGCCCTTCGGGATCTCGACGGTGATGTAGAACTCCATGGCTCCCCTTGGCGGGTGGTGGCGCGCGCCCCGGATGGCGCGCCGGACGATGACCTAGGCTCGGGCGGCCGACGGGCCCGGACGAGCGGGTCGATCCTCCCGCACCCGGGGGGTCGGTCACAAAGCGGGGAGGGCGGGCACGTGGCGAGGAGGGGGCGGTGAGGGGCCGGACCGTCGCCGCGGTGGCCGCCGGGCTCGCCGTCGTCCTGCTCGGGTACGGCGCCCTCGACGTCGCCGACCGCGTGCCCGGACCGCTCACCCGCGCCCCGCTCCCGGTGGCCGCGCCGCGCCCCAGCCCGGCGCCGACGGTGACCCAGCCGCGGGCGGTCGACGCCGCCGGACCACTGGCGGCCGCGTCCACCGCCCCCGTCCCGACCCCGGCCGGGCTGCGCGCGGCGCTCGCCGCCCGGCTGGCCGACCCGCGGCTCGGGTCGCTCGGCGCGACCGTCCGCGACGCGGCGACGGGGGAGCACCTGCTCGACCTGGACGCGACCACCCCCCGCATCCCCGCCTCCACGGTCAAGCTGCTCGCGGCGGCCGCGGTCGACGCGACCTTCCCCGCCGGGGCGCGGCTGACCACCCGCGCCGTCGCCGGCGGCGCCCCCGACCGGGTCGTCCTCGTCGCCGGCGGCGACACGCTCCTCGCGCCGGGCCGCGGGGACCCGTCGGCGGTCGCCGGCCGGGCCGGTCTCGGCGACCTCGCCCGCCAGGTCGCGGCGGCGCTGCGGGCAGGCGGCACCGCGCGCGTCACCGTCGCCCTCGACGCGTCGTACGCCGCCGGGGCGACGACGGCGCCGACCTGGGCGCCGGACTACCGGCCCAGCGGGATCACCGGCGCGGTCGCCGCGATCGGCCTGTCGACGCAGCGCGCGGTGCCGGGCCGCCCGGGACCGGCCGACCCGGGGGCGGCGTCGTTGCAGGCCTTCGCCGCCGCCCTGCGGGGGGCGGGGCTCACCGTCGCCGTCGACCCGGCGCCGGCCCGGGCCGGGGCCGGGGCCGCCGCGCTCGGCGCGGTCATCTCGGCTCCGGTCGCTGACCAGCTGGCCCTGGCCCTGCGGGACTCGGACAACGCCCTCACCGAGTCGCTGGCGCGGCAGGCGTCCGCGCGATCGGGCGGCGGCACGGGCTTCCCGCAGGTGGCGGCCTTCGTCCGGGCGACCCTCGGCCGGCTCGGCGTCGACACCACCGGGGTGAGCACGGTCGACGCCAGCGGGCTCTCGCGCGAGGACCGCGTGCCGGCCCGGGTCGTCGGCGACGTCCTCGGCCTCGCCGCGACCGGATCCGGTCGGCTGCCGTCGCTGCGCGGCACCGTCGCCGACCTCGCCGTCGGCGGCCTGTCGGGCACCCTCGCCGGCCGGTACGACGACCCCGCGACCCGCGCCGGCGCGGGGGTGGTGCACGGCAAGACCGGCACCCTCACCGGCGTGAGCGGGCTCGCCGGGACGGTGAGCACCGCCGACGGGCGGGTGCTGACCTTCGCGCTGCTCGCGAACGACGTCCCGTCGGCGACCGGAACCCCGGGTGCGCAGGAGGCGTTGGACGAGGTCGTGACCACCCTCGCCGGGTGTGGCTGCCGCTGAGGCCGTGACAGGGTGGCCGCAGGTGCAGGGAGCGCGACACGAGAGGGGATCCGCGGATGAGCGGGAGCGACGCGTACGTCGACTGGGACTTCGCCAAGGCCACGGGCCGGCGGCTGGCGGCCCCCGGGCCGCGGGTCAGCCGGGACGAGGCGGCCTCGGTCGTCGCGTCGCTGCGGGCGGCCGCCGTCGCCGCCCACGAGCCGATCGCGCGGACCACGGGCCTGAGCAGCCCGGGTGACGCGCCGCCGGCCCTCGTCGTCGACCGCGGTGGGTGGGTCGACGCCAACGTCGACTCGATGCGCTCGCTCATGGCCGCGGTCATCGAGAAGGTCACCGAGGGCGGGCGCTCGGGCTCGCCCGGCGTCGTCACCGCGGTCGGCGGGAAGGTCGCCGGCGGCGAGGCGGGGGCGCTGCTGGCCTTCCTGTCCAGCAAGGTCCTCGGCCAGTACGACCTCGCGCCCGAGGGCACGCCCCGGCTGCTGCTCGTCGCCCCCAACATCGTCCAGGTCGAGCGCGACCTCGGCGTCGACCCGGAGGACTTCCGCCGCTGGGTCGCGATGCACGAGGAGACGCACCGCGTGCAGTTCACCGCGGTGCCGTGGCTGCGCGAGCACCTGCTCGAGCGCTCGCGCTCGCTCACCACCGACCTCGCGCCGACGCCGGAGGAGCTGAGCGCCCGGCTGCAGGACCTCGGCCGCCGGCTGCCGGAGGCCTTCCGCTCGGGCAGCCAGGGTCTCGGCGAGGTGTTCCTCACCGCCCGGCAGCGCGAGGAGGTCGGGCGGCTGACCGCCGTCATGAGCCTGCTCGAGGGCCACGCCGACGTGATGATGGACGAGGTCGGCCCCCAGGTCATCCCCACCGTCGAGGACATCCGCCGCCGCTTCCAGGGCCGGCGCAACGGCGTCTCCGGGCTGGAGAAGGTGCTGCGCCGCCTGCTCGGCATGGAGGCCAAGCTGCGCCAGTACCGCGACGGCGCCCGCTTCGTGCGCGGGGTGGTGGCCGACGTCGGGCTCGAGGGGTTCAACGCCGTGTGGACCTCCCCGCAGACCCTGCCGACCCCCGACGAGGTGCTCACCCCGCGCGCCTGGGTCGAGCGCGTCCACGGACGGGCCCCCATCGGCTCCTCGGCGGGCCCGGCCCCGGTGGCGGGTCCGTGAGCGGCCCCGCGCCCGCGGTCGCGGCGACCCGGGTCGCCGTCCGGGGGGAGCTCGGGCTGCTGCCGGTCGGCGGCACCGTCGTCGTCGGCTGCTCCGGCGGCCCGGACTCGCTGGCCCTCGCCGCCGCCGTCGCTTTCGAGGCGGGCAAGGCGCAGCGGCCGGCCGTCGGCGTCGTCGTCGACCACGGCCTGCAGCCCGGGTCGGCGCAGGTCGCCGAGCGGGCGGCCGCGGACTGCCGGGCCCTCGGGCTCGCCCACGTCGAGGTCGTCCGGGTCACCGTCGAGCGCGCCGCCGGCGGTCTCGAGGAGGCGGCCCGGATGGCGCGGTACGCCGCCCTCGAGGACGCGGCCGAGCGGCACGCCGCCTGCGCGATCCTCGTCGGGCACACCCGCGACGACCAGGCCGAGCAGGTGCTGCTCGGCCTCGCCCGCGGCTCCGGCTCGCGCTCGCTGTCGGGGATGCCGCGCCGCCGCGGCCGGCTGGTGCGGCCCTTCATCGGGGTGACCCGCGCCGAGACCGAGGCCGCCTGCGCGGCGTACGGCGTCGTGCCCTGGCAGGACCCGCACAACGAGGACACCTCCTTCACCCGGGTGCGGGCGCGCGCCCTGCTCGGCGAGCTCGAGCGCGAGCTGGGGCCCGGGGTGAAGGCGGCGCTGGCGCGCAGCGCCGAGATGATCCGCGAGGACGCCGACCACCTCGACGACGAGGCGGCCGCGCTGCGCGCCGGGCTCGGCCGGGGCCCCTGGCTCGTCGCGCAGCTGGCCGCCGTCCCGCGGGCGCTGCGGACCCGGCTGTGGCGGCTGCTCGCCGTCGAGGCCGGCTCGCCCCCCGGCCAGCTGTCGATGGCGCACGTCGAGTCGCTCGACGCGCTGCTCACCTCGTGGCACGGCCAGGGCCCGCTGCAGCTGCCCGGGCACGTGCGGGCGTCGCGGTCGGGGGACTGCGTGTCCGTCGAGGCCCTCGTTCCGGTTGAATAGCCGCGCCCTCCCCACCCCGAACCGACGCTGGACCGAAGGAGCACCGTGGACGCCGCCGACATGGGGGCCGACCTGAAGGAGGTGCTCCTCACCGAGGAGCAGATCCTCGGGCGGCTCCAGGAGCTGGCCGAGCAGATCTGGGCCGACTACGCGGGCAAGGACGTGCTGCTCGTCGGCGTCCTCAAGGGCGCGGTCATGGTCATGGCCGACCTCATGCGCGCGCTGCCCGGCAGCGTGCCGATGGACTGGATGGCGGTGTCGTCGTACGGCTCGGGGACCAAGTCCTCCGGGGTCGTGCGGATCCTCAAGGACCTCGACACCGACATCGGCGGCCGGCACGTGCTCATCGTCGAGGACATCATCGACTCGGGCCTGACCCTGTCGTGGATCCGCGCCAACCTCGAGTCGCGGCACCCGGCGTCGGTGGAGATCTGCACCCTGCTGCGCAAGCCGGAGGTGGCCAAGGTCGACATCGACGTGCGGTACGTCGGCTTCGACATCCCCAACGAGTTCGTCGTCGGCTACGGCCTCGACTACGACGAGCGGTACCGCAACCTGCGCTGCGTCGGCACGCTGGCGCCCGCGGTCTACGCCTGAGGGGCGGCGCGGCGCACAGCACCCCCACAGCCGGGACCGGAACACGGCGAGACCGACGCTCGTTGACCTGCGAGAATCGTCCCCTGAGCGTGAATCGTCATCCCAGCAGATCCGAGCGGAAGGTCGGGGCGTAGCCCTGCACTGATATGGACATCAAGCGCATCGTCCGCACCCCCCTGGTGTGGATCCTCGTCGCCGTCGTGGCGATCATCGTGGCCCTCAACCTCTCCGGGGGCGACGGGTACCAGCGGATCGACACGAGCAAGGCGCTCACCCTCGTCCAGGAGGGCAAGGTCAAGTCGGCCGTCCTGCTCAACAACGAGCGGATGGAGCTGACGCTGACGTCGCCGTACAGCGACAACGACGTCAAGGACGCCACCAAGGTCTTCGCGTTCTACTCGGACGCGCGCGGGGCGGACGTCGTCGCGGCGCTCGACAAGGCCGCGCCGGCCGACGGCTACACCGACCAGATCGACGAGCCCAGCTGGTTCGGCTCGCTGCTGTTCAGCATCCTGCCGATCATCCTCATCCTCGGTCTGTTCTGGTTCTTCATGGGCCAGATGCAGGGCGGCGGGAGCCGGGTCATGCAGTTCGGCAAGTCCCGCGCCAAGCTCGCGACCAAGGACACCCCCAAGGTGACCTTCGCCGACGTCGCCGGGTGCGACGAGGCCGTCGAGGAGCTGCAGGAGATCAAGGAGTTCCTCCAGGAGCCCGCGAAGTTCCTCGCCGTGGGCGCCAAGATCCCCAAGGGCGTGCTGCTCTACGGCCAGCCCGGCACCGGCAAGACGCTGCTGGCCCGTGCGGTCGCCGGCGAGGCCGGGGTGCCGTTCTACTCGATCTCCGGCTCGGACTTCGTCGAGATGTTCGTCGGGGTCGGCGCCTCCCGCGTCCGCGACCTGTTCGAGCAGGCCAAGGCCAACGCGCCGGCCATCGTCTTCGTCGACGAGATCGACGCCGTCGGCCGGCACCGCGGCGCCGGGCTCGGCGGCGGTCACGACGAGCGCGAGCAGACGCTCAACCAGCTGCTCGTCGAGATGGACGGCTTCGACGTCAAGACCAACGTCATCCTCATCGCGGCGACCAACCGCCCCGACATCCTCGACCCGGCGCTGCTGCGCCCGGGCCGCTTCGACCGCCAGATCGCCGTCGAGGCCCCCGACATGCTCGGTCGCCACCGCATCCTCGAGGTGCACGCGCAGGGCAAGCCGATGGCCGGCGACGTGGACCTGCTCGCCGTCGCCCGCCGCACCCCCGGCTTCACCGGCGCCGACCTGGCCAACGTCCTCAACGAGGCCGCGCTGCTCACCGCGCGCAGCAGCCGCAAGGTCATCGACGACAAGGCGCTCGACGAGGCCATCGACCGCGTCATCGCCGGCCCGCAGAAGCGCACCCGGATCATGTCGGCCAAGGAGCGCAAGATCACGGCCTACCACGAGGGCGGCCACGCCCTCGTCGCCGCGTCGCTCAACCACACCGACCCGGTGACCAAGGTGACGATCCTGCCGCGCGGCCGCGCCCTCGGCTACACGATGGTCATGCCGCAGGACGACAAGTACTCGACCACGCGCAACGAGATCCTCGACCAGCTCGCCTACGCGCTCGGCGGCCGCGTCGCCGAGGAGATGGTCTTCCACGACCCGACCACCGGCGCGTCGAACGACATCGAGAAGGCCACCGCGATGGCCCGCAAGATGGTCACCGAGTACGGCATGTCCGAGCGGGTCGGCGCGATCAAGCTCGGCCAGTCCAACTCCGAGGTCTTCCTCGGCCGCGACATGGGCCACCAGCGCGACTACTCCGAGGAGATCGCCGGCATCGTCGACGAGGAGGTGCGCAAGCTCGTCGAGAACGCCCACGACGAGGCCTGGCACGTCGTCAACGACAACCGCGACGTCCTCGACCGGCTCGTCCTCGAGCTGCTGGAGAAGGAGACGCTCAACGCCAAGGAGCTCGCCGAGATCTTCAGCAACGTCGTCAAGCGGCCGCTGCGCCCGACCTGGCTCTCCAGCGAGTCCCGGCTGCTGAGCGACCGCCCGCCGGTCCTCACGCCCGCCGAGCAGGCGGCGCTCGCCTCCGTCGGCGCCCCGGGCGCCAACGGCTCGAACGGCTCGCACGGCTACGCCAACGGCCACGCCCCCCAGGACGCCTCCGGCGACCCGGAGCTCGGCCGGCGCATCGACGACGCCGCGCAGGCGGGGGCCCACCCGGCCGCCGAGGGCGAGACGGCGCCGTACGTCGACCCGCACCAGCAGCCCGGTCCGCAGACCCCCCAGAGCCCGTACGAGCAGGGAGGGCACTGACCGGTGGCCGTCGACCAGGAGCGGGCCGAGGCCGCGGTCCGCGAGCTGCTGCTCGCGGTCGGGGAGGACCCCGACCGCGAGGGGCTGCGTGAGACGCCCGGGCGCGTGGCCCGGGCCTACGCCGAGATCTTCGCCGGTCTCGACATGACGCCGTCGATGGTGCTCGACAAGACCTTCGCGATCAACCACGACGAGCTCGTCATCGTGCGCGACATCGAGGTCTACAGCACCTGCGAGCACCACCTCGTCCCGTTCCACGGGCTCGCCCACGTCGGGTACATCCCGGCCAAGGACGGCAAGGTCACGGGGCTGTCGAAGATCGGCCGGCTCGTCGACGTCTTCGCCCGACGCCCGCAGGTGCAGGAGCGGCTGACGACGCAGGTCGCCGACGCGCTGGTCGACCACCTCGGCGTGCGGGGCGTCATCGTCGTCGTCGAGTGCGAGCACCTGTGCATGTCGATGCGCGGGGTGCACAAGCCCGGCTCGCGCACCATCACGTCGGCCGTGCGCGGGCAGCTGCGCGACGCCGCCACCCGCGCCGAGGCCATGTCGCTGCTGCGAGGCGGCCGGTCCTGAGCACCCGACCGTCGCCCTCGGCGTCGGCCTCCGCCCCGGCGCCCCCGCCGGGCCGCCCGTCCCCCCGGACGGACGCGCCCGAGGGGGCGTCCGCCGGTCCGCGGGCGGCGGACCTGCGGGCCCGCACCCCGCGGGTCCTCGGCCTGCTCACCTCGCTGGTCGGGCTCGTCGACCTCGTCGGCACCCTCGTGCGGCTGTGGCGACCCCGGCTGCACGAGGTCGGCGCGCTCCTGCCCGGCGTCGTCACCATCTCGGTGTCGGCCTCGATCCTCACCGGGCTGGCGCTGCTCGTCCTCGGGCACGGTCTGCGCCGGCGCAAACGGCGCGCCTGGCGGGCCGTCGTCGTCCTGCTCGCGGTCAGCGCGGCCGCGGGGGCGGTGCACCTCAGCCCCGTCCACGCGGTCGTCTCGGTGGCGCTGCTCGTCGTCCTCGTCGTGCGCCGCGGCGACTTCCGCGCCCAGGGCGACCCGCAGAGCCGCTGGCGCGCGGTGCGGGTGTTCCTCGGGCTGCTGCTCGCCGACCTCGTCGTCGGGACCGCCGTTGTCTACGCCGCCGAGCGGTTCGAGGTCGGCGGGGCCCCGTCGCTCGCGGCCGCGCTCAGCGAGGTCGCCGCGGGGCTCGTCGGCCTCGACGGCCCGGTCGGCTTCGCCACCCACCGCGCCGCCGACCTCGTCGGGACGGTGCTCGCGGGGCTCGGCCTGCTCACCCTCGCCGCGACGGCGTACGTCGTCCTGCGCAGCCCCGAGCCGCGCGCCGTCCTCTCCGACGACGACGCCCAGCGGCTGCGGCCGCTGCTGCGCCGGGGCGAGGACTCGCTGGGCTACTTCGCCCTGCGCACCGACAAGGCCGTGCTGTGGTCCCCGTCCGGCCGGGCCGCCGTCGGGTACCGCGTCGTGGGCGGCGTCATGCTGGCCAGCGGCGACCCGGTCGGGCCGAGCGACGCCTGGCCCGAGGCGATCCTCGCCTTCCAGGAGCAGGCCGCGGCGCACGCGTGGACCGTCGCCGTCCTCGGCTGCTCCGAGCAGGCCGGCGAGGCGTGGGCCGAGCACGCCGGGCTCGACGCGCTCGAGCTCGGCGACGAGGCGGTGCTGACGACCGAGGACTTCACCCTCGAGGGCCGGCCGATGCGCAACGTGCGCCAGATGGTCTCCCGGGTGCGCCGGCACGGCTACGAGACCCGGGTCGACCGGGTCGGCGAGCTCGAGGACGGGCTGCGGGCGACCGTCCTCGCCGACGCCGCCGCCTGGCGGGGCTCGGAGACCGAGCGCGGCTTCAGCATGGCGCTGGGCCGGGTCGCCGACCCGCGCGACCCCGACGCGGTCCTCGTCACCGCGTGGCACGAGGGCACCGTGCGCGCCATGGTGCAGCTGGTCCCGTGGGGTGCGGACGGGCTCTCGCTCGACCTCATGCGGCGCGACGTCGACGCCGCACCCGGCGTCAACGAGCTGCTCGTCGCCGCCGTCATGGAGGCGGCCCCGCGGCTCGGGGTGACGCGGGTGTCCCTCAACTTCGCCGCGTTCCGCGCGGTCTTCGAGCGCGGCGAGCGGCTGGGGGCCGGGCCGCTGCTGCGGCTGCGCCGCTCGGTGCTCATCGTCGCCTCGCGCTGGTTCCAGATCGAGAGCCTCTACCGCTTCAACGCCAAGTTCCAGCCCGAGTGGCAGAGCCGGTTCCTGCTCTACCCGGGGCCGGGGGACCTGCCGCGGGTCTCGCTCGCCGCCCTCGAGGCTGAGGCCTTCCTCGTCTGGCCGACGTGGCGCCGGCTGCGGGAGGGTCAGGCGTGAGCGCCTTCCGGCTGCAGCCCCTGCCCGTCGCGGCGGGGCGCCCGGTCGTCATGGGCGTCGTCAACGTCACCCCGGACTCGTTCAGCGACGGCGGCGAGTGGTTCGAGACCGAGGCGGCCGTGCGGCACGGGCGCGAGGTGCGGGCCGCCGGCGCCGACGTCGTCGACGTCGGCGGCGAGTCGACCCGCCCCGGGGCCGAGCGCCCCAGCGTGGAGGAGGAGCTGCGCCGGGTCGTGCCGGTCGTGCGCACCCTCGCCTCCGAGGGGGCCGTCGTGTCGATCGACACGATGCGCGCCGAGGTCGCCGAGCAGGCGCTCCTCGCGGGGGCGGCCATGGTCAACGACGTGAGCGGCGGCCTCGCCGACCCGGCCATGGTGCCGCTCGTCGCCGAGCTCCGGTGCCCGTACGTCGCCATGCACTGGCGCGGGCACAGCACGGACATGCAGTCCCGGGCGGTGTACGACGACGTCGTCGCCGACGTCGTGCGCGAGCTGGGGGAGCGGCGGGACGCGCTGCTGGCCGCCGGGGTGCGGGCCGACCGGCTCGTCCTCGACCCGGGGCTGGGCTTCGCCAAGGACGCCGACCACAACTGGACCCTGCTGGCCCACCTCGACGAGCTCGTCGCCCTCGGCCAGCCGCTGCTGCTCGGGGCCTCGCGCAAGACCTTCCTCGGCCGCGTCGCCGTCCTGCCCGGCGGCCCGTCCCGGGCGCCGACCGACCGCGACGCCGCCACCGCGGCGACGAGCGTCCTCGCCGCCCAGGCGGGGGTGTGGGGGGTGCGGGTGCACGACGTGCCCGGCACCCGTGACGCCTTCGCCGTCCTCGCCAGCACCGCCAGCCACCGACGGTCAGGAGACCCGAGATGACGTCCTCGTTCCGAGCGGTGTCCGGCACCGACCGGATCCTGCTCGCCGGTGTGGAGGCCTTCGGGTACCACGGCGTGCTGGCCTTCGAGAAGGAGCAGGGCCAGACGTTCGTCGTCGACGTCGTGCTCGAGCTCGACCTCGGCCGGGCCGGGCGCAGCGACGACCTCGCGCACACGGTGTCGTACGCCGAGGTGGCGACCGACGTCGTCGCGCGGGTCACCGGGCCGTCGTACGACCTCATCGAGCGGCTGGCCGAGGTCGTCGCCGACGACTGCCTCGCGCGACCGCTCGTCGACGCGGTCGAGGTGACGGTGCACAAGCCGCAGGCGCCGGTCGGGCAGCCGTTCTCGGACGTCGCCGTGCACGTCCGGCGCGAGCGGGGCCGGCCGGTCGTCGTCGCGCTGGGCGCCAACCTCGGTGACGCGGGGGAGACGCTGGCCGCGGCCGTCCGCGAGGTCGCGGCGCTGCGCGGGGTGCGGGTGCGCGCGGTGTCGCCGCTGGTCGAGACCGACCCGGTCGGCGGGCCGGAGCAGCCGGTCTACCTCAACGCGGTGCTGCTGGCCGACAGCACCCTCGATCCGGCGGCGCTGCTGGCCGCGCTGCACGGGGTCGAGGTGGCGCACGGTCGCACCCGCGAGGTGCGCTGGGGCGCGCGGACGCTCGACCTCGACCTGCTGCAGGTCGGTCGGGCGGGGACGCCGGGCGAGGTGCGCTCGGACGACCCGGACCTCACCCTGCCGCACCCGCGGGCGCACGAGCGGGGCTTCGTCCTCGTGCCGTGGCTCGCCGCCGACACGGACGCGGTCGCGCGGGACGGGGCCGGGGCGGTGCGTCCGGTCCGGGAGCTGCTGGCCGACGTCGGGGACGAGGGCGTGCGGCCGGGGCCGGCGTGGCCGGGCGCGGCCGACGGGTCCGAGGGGTCCGACGGGGGTGCGTGGTGGTGAGCACGCCGCACGGGGTGCGGGTGCGGCTGCTGCTCGCTGTGGCGCTCGTGGCCGGGCTGGTGTCGTGGGTGGGGCTGACGCTGTGGGGGCAGAGCGGGCGGCAGGTGCCGTCCGCGTCGTGGGCGGCCGCGCCGATCCTGCTCGCCGTCGCGGTCGGGCTGGTCCTCGCGGGCCGGCCGGTGCGGCGGCTCGTGCAGGGGACGGCGACCAAGCCGGTGCACCCGCTGTACGCCGCGCGGGTGCTGTCGCTGGCCCAGGCGGCGGCGCTGACCGGGGCGGCGGTGCTCGGGTGGTACGCCGCCCAGGTCGTGCGGCTGCTGCCCGACGTCGACGTGCCCTCGCAGCAGCAGGACGTGCTCGTCCTCGCCGTGCTCGGCCTCGGGGCGGTGCTCGTGTCCGCCGCCGGGCTGCTCGTGCAGCACTGGTGCCGCGTCGACGACGACCGGGACGAGCGGGACGAGCGGGACCGGCGCGGCGGGTCCCGCGACGACGACCACCGCGAGCGTCAGCGGTAGACCTCGCCGCCGACGGAGCCCATCTTCGGGTCGACGTCGCCACCGGCGACCCAGTTCGGTCCGGCGTGGACGTACTTGGCTCGGGCCAGCGCGGCCCGGACCGCGACGTCGCGGTCGGCCGGTGTGGGGGCGTACCAGAGGTAGAGCGCCTCGCCGCCCGCGTACCGGCTGGCGCAGACGACCGCGGCCGGGCTGACGGTGGGGGTGCCGGTCGCCGGGGGCTGCACCGTGGCCGTGCCGCTCGTCACCGGCGGGGGCAGCGGCGCCGGGGTGGTCGTCGGCGGGATGGTGATGGGGGTGACGCTCGTCGGGCAGCCGAAGGCGGCGGCGAGGTCGCCGAGCGAGGTGATCCGCGTCCCGTCGACCGGCGAGCCGCCGGACGTCGTGGGGGAGGCGGTGCTGGTCGTCGACGGCGGCGGGGTGCTGCCGTCGTGCGAGGCGCAGCCGACGAGGACGGGGACGGCGACCAGCCCGAGCCCCGTGAGCGCGGTGGCGACGCGGCCCCGGGTCACTTGTCGATGTCCCCGACGACGAAGAACATCGACCCGAGGATCGCGACCATGTCGGCGACCAGCGTGCCCGGGAGCATCTCGGCGAGGACGGCGACGTTGTTGAAGGACGCCGAGCGCAGCTTCAGCCGCCACGGGGTCTTCTCGCCGCGCGAGACGAGGTAGTAGCCGTTGAGGCCGAGCGGGTTCTCGGTGGCCGTGTAGAGGTGGCCCTCGGGGACCTTGAGCACCTTGGGCAGCTTGACGTTGACCGGGCCGGCGGGCAGCGAGCGCAGGCGGTCGACGCAGGCGGTCGCGAGGGCGAGCGAGACCCGGGTCTGCTCGAGGAGCACCTCGAGGCGGGCGAGGCAGTCGCCGGCGGTGCGGGTGACGACCCGGCCGGGCCCCCCGGGGCCGAACAGCTCGCCGTACGCGAGGTACGGCGCGTCGCGGCGCAGGTCGAGGTCGACGCCGCTGGCGCGGGCGATGGGGCCGGAGACGCCGTAGGCGTGGACGGTCTCGGGGCTGAGGACCCCGACGCCGCGGGTGCGTCCGGCGAGGATCTCGTTGCCGACGAGCATGCTCTCGAGGTCGGGCAGGCGGCGGGTGACGGCGTCGACAGCGGCCTGGGTGCGGCCGAGCCAGCCGGCGGGCAGGTCCTCCTTGAGGCCGCCGACGCGGTTGAACATGTAGTGCATCCGGCCGCCGGACGCCTCCTCCATGACGGCCTGGAGCTCCTCGCGCTCGCGGAACCCGTAGAACATCGGGGTGATCGCGCCGAGCTCGAGGGGGTAGGAGCCGAGGAACATCAGGTGGTTGAGGACCCGGTTGAGCTCGGCCAGCAGGGTGCGGGCCCAGACGGCCCGCTCGGGGACCTCCATGCCGAGCATCCGCTCGACGCCGAGGACGACGCCGAGCTCGTTGGCGAAGGCGGAGAGCCAGTCGTGCCGGTTGGCGAGGACGACGACCTGGCGGTAGTCGCGGACCTCGAACAGCTTCTCGGCGCCGCGGTGCATGTAGCCGACGACCGGCTCGGCGGAGACGAGGCGCTCGCCGTCGAGGACGACCTTGAGCCGGAGGACGCCGTGGGTGGCGGGGTGCTGGGGGCCGATGTTGAGCACCATCTCGGCGGTGGCGAGGCCCCCGGCCCCGACGCCGACCGTGAGCTCGCGGCGGGCCGCGTCGGTCGTCGTCATGCGGGCCAGTGTGCCCCACCCTCCCCGCTCGGCGTGCCGGGGCGTCGGCGTCGCCGCTGCGGGTCCGCGCGCCGCGAGGGGTCGGGTGGCCAGTCGCCGCGGGTGTCCTCGGAGGGGTGCCCCTGCAGCGGGCACCCGCCGAACGGGTGCGCCCCGACCGGCGGCGGGTTCGGGCCGGTGACGAGGACCTCGACGACCCACAACGGGTGGCGGCGCCAGCTCCAGATCGGTCGTCGGCGCCAGTCCCAGCCGATGTGCCGACACGGCCACCACATCCGCGGAAGCTGGAGGGGGAAGCAGACGACGTGGGCCGGCATCCGCCGTCCGGCCGCGTCCCGTACGCGCTCGGCCTCGGCGCGGCGCTGCCAGGACTCGGCGACGACCTGGGCCACGGGGTCGTCGTAGAACCGGTCGAGGCGCAGCGACCGCCACGCGGCGGGGGTGCCGACCACGACCCGCCGCCCCGCCCGGGTCGGCGGCGGCTGCCCGGGCACGGTCAGCTCCTCCGGGTGCCGGGAGGACAGCAGCCAGCCCGGCGGCCCCTCGGGGGCCCGCTCGATCCCCGGGTCGTCACGGCGCGGTGGGTGCGGGCCCGGGGCCGGCCGGTCGTGCTCGGCTCCTGCAGGGTCACCCGCGCCGCCACCCGCGCCGCCACCCTGGCCGCCACCCGCGCCGCCACCCGCGCCGCCACCCTGGCCGCCGACCTGCGCGCCGTCCTCGTCGGGGACGGGGTCATCGCCCTGGCAGGACCCGCCGTCGTGACGCGCCGAGGCCGAGCGTCGCCACCGTTCGGCGAGCTCGCGCGCCTGCGGGGAGTCGTCGACCATGGCGGCGCCCAGGTCCTCGTCGGGCACGACGATGGCGAAGGCGAGGCCGAGCCGCTCGACGAGCCGGGCCACGGCGGCCGCGCTCCCGGTCAGGTCGCCGCTCTCCAGCCGCCCGATGAACGACTTGCTGACCCCCAGCTCGCGCGCCAGTGCCCGCTGGCTCGTGGACCGCAGGAAGCGCTCGGTGCGCAGCGCTGCCCCCAGCTGCGCCCCCAAGCTCCCCGCGACCTCGATCATGCCGACGACCGTGCCCCGCCGGCCCCCACCCCCGCTCCGCGCGGGTCCACCCCTGTGGACGACTCCGGAACAGGTGGGGGTTGTGGACGACCGCACCACCCACCCCACCTCCGAGGCGCGCTATGCCGTGCCCCACCGGGTGGGGCACGGCATAGCGCGGGATGCTCCTATGGATGTCAAATGGTCTGTAGGGCCGGCGACGGCTGAAGTCGTGGGTTGAGGACGTAGTAGATCTCCCGGGCGATGAGGCGCTTGAGGCAGCGGATGATGTCCTTCTTGCTCAGGCCTTGCTCGGTTCGGCGGTGCATGTAGGCCTGGGTGCGTGGGTCCCATCTCAGCCGGCACAGCACGACCCGGTACAGGGCGGCGTTGGCCTGACGGTCCCCTCCCCGGTTCAGGCGGTGGCGGTGGGTCCGCCCGGACGAGGCGGGGATCGGCGCGACGCCGCACAGCATCGCGAACGCGGCTTCGGAGTGGACCCGGTCGCTGTTCTCTCCGGCGGTGACCAGCAGCTGACCGGCCACGTCGGCGCCGACGCCGTTCAACGCGACGAGCTGGGGGTTGATCGCGGCCACGAGGGGGTCGATGACCGCGTCGAGGTCGGTGATCTCCTCACTGAGGGCGTGGTGGCGGCGGGCCAAGGCCCGCAGCGCGGTCTTGGTGGCCTGCTCGGGGTCACCGACCCGGGTCAGGTCCGGGCGCAGCCCGGCGCACGCTGCCAGCAGCTGCCGCGTCGGCAGGCCCCGCAGTCGCGCGCGTAGCGGCTCGGCCGCGGTCACGATGAGGGTCTTGATCCGTCGCTGGCAGTCCGCGCGCTGGTCGATCGCGCTGCGCCGGGCCACGCGCAGGTTCCGCAGCGCCTCGACCCGCCCGTCGCGCACTTTCGGGACCCCGGTGCGGGTGCGCGCTAACGCGGTCAGGGCCGCGGCTTCGGCGTCGAGCGGGTCGGACTTGCCGGCGCTGCGGCGCGCCCGCCGGTCGGGACGGTCGATCTCGAGCAGCTGCACCTGTTCGGCCCGCAGGTGGCGGGTTAGGCCGGCGCCGTACGCGCCGGTGCCCTCGACCCCAACCACCACCACCGTCCCGAACGACCGCAGCCACGCCAGCAGCGCCGCGTACCCGCCCGGGTCGGCCGGGAACGTGGCATGCCCGAGCAGCCGCCCGACCGGGTCGAGCGCGGCCGCCGTGTGGGTGTCAAGGTGGGTGTCCACCCCACCAACCACCTGACCGGGCTCGCGCTGCTGGTCCAGCTGCGGATCCGGATCCGCCTGCTGGTCTCGCCGATGGTTTGTCGTGGTGCCGCGTGCGATGGTGGTCATCGCCGTCCTCTCTCACTCTCGAACGGTGGGTGGGCGGCATGCACCATCCGAACGAGTGGACAAGACAGTGATGGGTGCCTGCTGGCACAGGCTCCTATGAGGTCACAACCCTCGGACGATGAGTGCCGTGAGACCCCGCGCCGGGACCGACCGACAGATCCCGTTGAAGACCTCAAGTCAGTCAGGCGGCGAGTCAGGACCGACCCGGCGCGGGGGCCCGCACCCATCATCACTGTCAGGCGGGGTGGCCGACCGCCGTCGGCGGTGGCACCGGGCCGGTCAGGGGCGGCGGCGGCGTAGCACGACAGCGACGGCGCCGCCGAGCAGGACGACGACCGCCACCAGCACGATCGGCAGCACGGGGCTGTCGCCGCTGTCGGTGGCCGAGGCGGGGGAGGCGGCGACCGGGGTCGCCGGCGGGCTGGCCGCAGGCGCGGTCGTCGGGGAGCCGGAGGACGTCGCCGACGAGGGCGTGGTCGGGCTCAGCGGCGTCGCGGTCGACTGCCGGGCGTTCGCGGCGCTGCTCGTGAAGGTGAGCTCGCCCGAGACGGGGTGGCCGTCGTCCGACGTCACCCGCCAGGCGATCCGGTACGAACCGGCGGGCGCGGCGGGCAGCAGCGGCTGCACGACCGTGCTGCCGTCGATCCGCGGGGCGCCGTCCTGCACGTCACCCGACGGACCGGTCACCTTGACGGTGAGCCCGATGGTCGTCGGCGGCTCCTCGAAGTCCAGGGTCACGGCGTCGGGGGTGGTCGCCACGGTCGCCTTGTCGGCCGGGTTCGACCCCGTGAACGCGTCGTGCGCCTGGGCGGGGCCGGCTCCGAGGACGAGGCCGCCCACCGCGAGCAGGGCGGCGCCGACGAGGGTGAGGAGCGCGGCGGGGAGGGACGGCCGGCGCGACGTGGCTCTGCGCGGGTCGGCGTGACGACCGGTCGGAGCCGGGGAGGACGAGGGCAGCGACGCCGTGGCTGCGGTGGATACGGGCATGGAGGGTCTCCTGACGAGCGGGGAAGGGGTCGAGCGGGCGCAGGTGCAGCGTGGCTCGACGTCCGTCCCCCGGCGAGGGACCTACGCGATGGCCGCGGACGGTCCGGCCGGACCGTGCGACGGGCGGGCGAGCACTGCTGCCGGGGCGACCGGCGGAGCGCGTGAGCGACGGCGGCGCGCTCGCCGTGACGGGTGGAGCGGAGCGTCCGCCGGGACGGACGCGCCCCCGACCGCCTCCCGAGGGTGCGCCGCTCCCGGCAGCCGAGGCAGCAGCCAGGCCAGCAGGGCCCACAGTGCGTGCTCGCCCCGCGTCAGCAGCAGCGCCACGAGCGCCGCGGCGACCAGGTGCGCCAGGGTCATCAGGGCCGGCCCGCCGGCCGCACCCACCGTGCCCGCCGTCCCCGCCGTGAGCGGAGACCCGAGCGCCAGGTGCAGCAGGTGGTGACCGCCCGTCGGCGCCGGTCCCGACCCGTCGGTCGCGACCAGAGCGGGCTCGGCCGTCAGGGCGGTCAGCCCGACGTGCAGACCCACCTGCCCGAGCCCCAGGAGGGCCGCGAGGGCCGGCCCGGACAGCCGCCTCCCGGTGGCGACCAGTGTCACCGCCAGCACCGGCAGCGACAACAGGCCCAGCCCGACCGGGGTCGGCGCACCGCCCCCGGCCGCCACGTGGGCGCCGAGCGACAGGCCGACCGTCGCGGCCCCGAGGACGGCGGCGCGGGTCAGCCTCAGCACACCGCTCGCCGGGCTCGACATCACCCCCGAGGGTAGGCGACGCGCCCCACCACCTGTGCCGCCCGCTCCCACCCTGAGGTCACCCCCGCGCGAGGACCCACCAGAAGCCGCCGTACCCCGTGGGGTCCAGCAGCGCGCCGGCCGCGCCCGACTCGGCCAGCCCGGCCAGGTACGACGCCGGGTCGCGCGACGCGAGGCCGTGCTCGGGGGTGCGACCGCTGACCCCCAGCCGGTGCAGGGCGTCCCGCTGGCGCAGCACCTCGTCCGCCCGCAGGCTGTCGACGGCGACGTGGGCGGTGAGGTCGCACGAGCCGTCGGCCACCGGCGACACCTCCCGCCCCTCGCGGAAGGCCGTCAACGTCCCACCGGGTGGCCGCGACCCGCGGCGGTGCCCGTAGTCGACCGCCAGGGCCAGCCCGCCGTCGAGCCGGCCCAGGAGGTCCGCCCAGGCGGCGTCCCGGCTGCGCCCCACCTCGACCCGGTCGCCGGGCACGGCGCTCGCGTCCAGCGCCTCCCGCCAGTGCTCGGCGCACCACGACAGGTCGGCGCCGTCCAGCGGCGCCCCCAGCGTCTCGCCCCCGCCGAGGGGGTCGACGAGCACCTCGCGCAGCGTCCCCCCGCCGTCCACCTCGGCGACCGTGCACGGCACGACGTCGAGCCACTCGTGGGCGACGACGAGCGCGTCGCGCGGGGCGAGGTCCTCGGGCAGGGACGCGCCCCCGGGGGACGACAGCCAGGCCACGTCCGGCGCCAGCCCGGCAGGGCGGTCCACGACGTCGACCCCCAGCAGCGGTACGGCGTCGTCCAGCTCGCGCAGGTGCCGCAGCAGCTCGCCGCGGCCCGCGCCGACGTCGACGACGCCACCGGTGCAGCCGCGCTCACGGGCCAGCCTCAGCAGGGCGCGGGCCAGGACCCGGCCCGTGGCCCCGTGCGTCGCCGTCGCGAAGTGCCCCGCCGGCCCGACGTCGGACCGGTAGAACCCGCGCTCGCCGTACAGCGACCGTCCCCACGCCTGCGCCCACGGAACGGCCGGGGACACGGGTGCGGCGCTCGTCACGCCGCCGAACCTACCCAGCGGGAGCCGAGACATGACCCGGTAGGTTCTCCCCTCGTGAGCCAGCCCCCGGGAGCCCCGGCCCGCCTGCGGGTCGGCGTCGTCGGGACCGGCCGCGTCGGTGCCGTCCTCGGCGCCGCCCTCGCCGCCGCGGGCCACCACGTGGTCGCCTGCTCGGCCGTGAGCCAGGCCTCGCTCGACCGGGCCGCGACGCTCCTGCGGGGGGTCCCGGTCCGTGAGGTGCCCGACGTGGCCCGCGCCGCCGACCTCGTCCTGCTCGCCGTCCCCGACGACGACCTCGCCGGTCTCGTGCGCGGGCTCGCCGACACCGGTGCCCTGCGCCCGGGCCAGGTCGTCGTCCACCCCGGCGGTCGGCACGGCATCGGCGTCCTCGAGCCCGCCGCCCGGCTCGGCGCGCTGCCGCTCGCGCTGCACCCGGCGATGACGTTCACCGGCACCGCGCTCGACCTCGACCGGCTGGTCGGCTGCTGCTTCGCCGTCACGACGACCCGTGAGCTGCGCCCCGTCGGGGAGGCTCTCGTCCTCGAGATGGCCGGCGAGCCCGTCTGGGTCGAGGAGGAGGACCGTGCGCTCTACCACGCCGCCCTCTGCCACACCTCGAACCACCTCGTCACCCTCGTCGCGCAGGGCCGACAGCTGCTCGAGGCCGCCGCCATCGAGGACCCCGCCCGCGTGCTGCGCCCCATCCTCACCGCCGCCCTCGACAACGCCCTGCGCTCCGGGGACGCCGCGCTCACCGGCCCGGTCTCGCGCGGCGACGCCGGGACCCTCGCCGAGCACCTGACGGCGCTCACGGCGCACCCCGACGTCAGGCCGACGTACCTCGCCCTCGCCCGCGAGACCGCGCGCCGCGCCCGCGCCGCCGGCCGGCTGCGCCCCGACCTCGCCGACCGCGTCGAGGCCGTCCTCGAGCAGGAGGAGACCCCGTGAGCGACACCACGGCCACGGCCCACCCCATCCCGGTCGTGGCCCGCACCCGGGCCGAGCTGCGCGCCGCGCGCGCCGCCCTCGGCGACGACGTCGCCGTCGTCATGACGATGGGCGCGCTGCACGAGGGGCACGCCACCCTCATCCGCGAGGCCCGCGCCGCCGCCGAGCACGTCGTCGTGACCATCTTCCTCAACCCGCTGCAGTTCGGGCCCAAGGAGGACCTCTCGCGCTACCCGCGGACGTTCGAGTCCGACCTGGCCCTGTGCGCCGAGGCGGGTGTCGACCTCGTCTTCGCCCCGACCCCGGACGTCGTCTACCCGGACGGCGACCCCGGCGTCACCGTCGCCGCCGGCGCCCTCGGCACCGTCCTCGAGGGGCAGACGCGCCCGGGGCACTTCGACGGCGTCCTCACCGTCGTCGCGAAGCTCCTGCACCTCACCGCCCCGCGGCACGCCTTCTTCGGCCAGAAGGACGCGCAGCAGCTCCTGCTCATCCGCCGGATGGTCCGCGACCTCGACGTCCCGGTCGACGTCGTCCCCGTCGCCACCGTCCGCGAGGAGGACGGCCTGGCGATGTCCAGCCGCAACACCTACCTCACCCCGTCCGACCGCGAGGCCGCCCTCGCCCTGTCCCGGGCGCTGCGGGCCGGCGCCGCCGCGGCGGCGGAGGGACCGAGCGCCGTACGGCGGGCCGCCCGCGCCGTCCTCGTCGACGAGCCGCTCGCGCTCGTCGACTACCTCGTGCTCGTCCACCCCGAGACGCTGCAGGACGTGCCCGAGTGGTTCCACGGCGAGGCCCTGCTCGCCGTCGCCGCCCGCGTCGGCACGACCCGGCTCATCGACAACCTGCCGGTGCGGGTCGGGCCCGGGGGCGGGGCGCTCGCCGTGTTCTCGCGCCCGGACCTCCCCGACACCGCCGGCGGCCGTGGCTGAGCCGCTGCGCCTCCCGCGGCGGCTGCTCGCCCCGGAGCCCGGCTGGAGTCTCACCGCCGACGTCGTCGTCGTCGGGTCGGGGATCGCCGGCCTGACCACCGCGCTGGCGCTGCGCAGCCACGTCGAGTCGGTCCTGCTCGTCACCAAGACCGTCCTCGACGAGGGCTCGACCGCGTGGGCGCAGGGCGGGATCGCCGCGGCGCTGGCCCCCGAGGACACCCCCGAGGAGCACCTGCACGACACCCTCGTCGCGGGCGTCGGCGTCTGCGACGTCGACGCCGTCACCGCGCTGGTGCGCGAGGGCCCGGGCCGGGTGCGCGAGCTCGTCGCGCTGGGCGCCGAGTTCGACCGCGGCCCGGACGGGGAGATCCTGCTGACCCGCGAGGGCGGGCACCACCGCGACCGGATCGCGCACGCCGGGGGCGACGCCACGGGCCGGGAGATCTCGCGGGCCCTCATCGCCGCGCTGCACCGCGTCCAGGACGACCCCGGCATCCGCGTCGTCGAGCACGCGCTGGTCGTCGACCTGCTGCAGGACGCGGACGAGCGGGTGTGCGGGGTGACGCTGCACGTCATCGGCGAGGGCCAGGTCGACGGGGTCGGCGCCGCCCACGCCCGGGCCGTCGTGCTCGCGACCGGCGGACTCGGCCAGGTGTACGGCGCCACGACCAACCCGTCGGTCTCGACCGGCGACGGGATGGCGGTCGCCCTGCGGGCCGGCGCGGTGATGGCCGACCTGGAGTTCGTCCAGTTCCACCCGACCGTGCTGTGGCTCGGGGCGGACTCGGGCGGCCAGCAGCCGCTCATCTCCGAGGCCGTGCGCGGCGAGGGCGCCGTGCTCGTCGACGCCGCGGGCGAGCGGGTGATGGCGGGGGTGCACCCGATGGGCGACCTCGCGCCCCGTGACGTCGTCGCCCGCGCCATCGTCGCCCGGATGCGCGCCACCGGCAGCGACCACGTGTACCTCGACGCGCGCCACCTCGGCCGCGAGAAGCTCGAGCGGCGCTTCCCGACGATCCTCGCGGCCTGCCGGTCGCACGGCATCGACCCGGTGACCGACCTCGTGCCCGTCGCGCCGGCCCAGCACTACGCGAGCGGCGGCGTGGCCGTCGACCTCGTCGGCCGCACGTCGCTCGAGGGGCTGTGGGCGTGCGGCGAGTGCTCGTGCACCGGCGTGCACGGGGCCAACCGGCTCGCCTCCAACTCGCTGCTCGAGGGTCTCGTCTTCGCCCACCGGATCGCGCAGGACGTCAGCGACCGGCTGGCCCGCGGCGAGCTGCCGCCCACGACACCCGCCCCGCCGGACGGCGAGTCCGGTGTGCTGCTGCGGCCGCGGCACCGCCACGCGGTCCAGCAGGCCATGTCCGCCGGGTCCGGCGCCGTGCGCTCCGCCGGCTCGACCGCCGCCACCGCCGCGACCCTCGCCGCGCTCGCCGCGGACGCCGACGCCGCGGGCCGGACGGCCGGCCCCCGCGCCTGGGAGACGACGAACCTGCTGCACCTCGGTCGGCTGCTCACGCACGTGGCCGGGCTGCGGGAGGAGACCCGCGGCGGCCACGTGCGCGACGACTTCCCGCGCCGCGACGACGAGCACTGGCGCGGCCACCTGCGCGCCGTCCGCGGCCCCGACGGGACCGTCGCGACGTCGTACCACCCCGTCCCCGACCAGCACCTGGACCTGCCCTCATGAGCGACCTCGCCCTCCCCGCCGCCGACGCCGCCGACCTCGTGGCCCGCGCCCTGCTCGAGGACCTCGGCCCGCGGCACCTCGACGTGACGACGCTCGCGACGATCCCGGCCGAGCAGGAGCGCACGGCCCACGTCGTCGCCCGGGCCGACGGTGTCGTGGCCGGCCTCGACGTCGTCGCCCTCGTGCTCGACCAGGTGGCGGCGCTGCTCGGCCTGCCCGCCCCGGCCGTCGAGACGCTCGTCGCCGACGGCGACCGGGTCACCCGGGGGACGGTCCTCGCGCGAGTCACCGGCCGCACGCGGGTCGTCCTCGTCGCCGAGCGGACCCTGCTCAACGTGCTCTCGCGGCTGTCCGGGGTGGCGACGCACACCCGCCGCTGGGCCGACGTCCTCGAGGGCACCGGTGCGCTCGTCCTCGACACCCGCAAGACGACGCCCGGGATGCGCCACCTGGAGAAGTACGCCGTCCGCGCGGGCGGCGGCACGAACAAGCGGATGGGCCTGTACGACGTCGCGATGGTCAAGGACAACCACAAGGTCGCCGCCGGCGGCGTGCGGGAGGCGTACGACGCCGTCCGCGCGGCCTACCCCGACGTCGAGGTCCAGGTCGAGGTGACAACGGTGGCCGAGGCGCTGGAGGCCTACGACGCGGGCGCGCGGTTCGTCATGGCCGACAACATGCCGGTCGACCTGCTGCGCGAGACCGTCGCCGCGCTGCGCGAGCGGGCCGCGGGCGAGCGGGTCGAGGTGGAGGCGACCGGCGGCCTGACCCTCGAGGTGGCCCGCGACTACGCGCTGACCGGGGTCGACTACCTCAGCGTCGGCGGCCTCACCCACTCCTCGCCGATCCTCGACATCGCCCTGGACCTCACGCCGGAGGCTCAGCCGTGAGCGAGCCGACGACGGTGCGCGAGCTGCGACCCGGGGACCGCGAGCGCTGGGCCCAGCTGCACCGCGGCTACACCGACTTCTACGAGGTGCCCACGAGCGACGAGGCCCGCGAGCGGGTCTGGGGCTGGCTCCTGGCGCACGAGCACGGGCTGGTCGGCCTCGTCGCCGAGCAGGACGGCGGGGTCGTCGGGATCGCCCACGTCCGCCCCGTCGTGCGGATGCTGCACGCCCGGGTCGACGGCTACCTCGACGACCTCTTCGTCGACCCCGAGGCGCGGGGGAGCGGCGCCGCCACGGCCCTGCTCGACGCCGTACGCCGGCTCGGGGCCCAGCGCGGCTGGCGGGCCGTGCGCTGGCTGACCAGCGACACCAACGCGCGGGCGCGGGCGTTCTACGAGCGCGAAGGGGCGAGCCCCACCCCGTTCGTCACCTACGACCTGCCGACGGCGCCGTGACCCTCGGGCCGCCGCAGACGTGACCCACCGGCTGCCCGCGGCGTTCCGGCGGTTCTGGCTGGCCGACGCCGTGTCGGGGGTCGGGACCTCGGTCACGCTGCTGGCGCTGCAGGCGCTCGTCGTCGTCGACCTCGGCGGCGACGCGACCGCCGTCGGGTGGCTGACCGCGTCGCGGTGGCTGCCGTACCTCGTCCTCGGGCTGGTCGTCGGCGCCCTCGTCGACCGCGTCCGCCGGCGGAGGACCGTGCTCGTCGCGACCGACCTGGCCCAGGGGGTGCTGCTGCTGGCGGTGCCGCTCGCGTGGTGGCTGGGGCGGCTCACGCTGCCGGTCGTGCTCGTCGTCGTCCTGCTCTACGGGGCGGTGTCGCTCGTCAACGGGGCGGCGTCGATGGCCTTCGTGCCCCGCCTCGTCCCGCGCGGGCAGCTGCAGCGGGCGCACGCGCGGGTCGACGGGGCGGACGCCGTCGCGCAGAACGCCGGCCCCGCCCTCGGCGGCCTGCTCGTCCAGGCCGTCGGGGCGCCGCTCGCCGTCCTCGTCGACGTGGCGTCGTACGTCGTCTCGGCCGGGCTGCTCGCCCGGCTGCGGGTCGACGAGGGGGCGGGACAGGGGTCGGGACAGGGGTCGGGAGCGCGCTATGCCGTGCCCCACCCGGTGGGGCACGGCATAGTCCCCGCAGGTCAGGGGCCCGCGGACCGGCGCGAACGGCCGCTCCCGCGCCTGCGGCGCGAGGTCGTCGAGGGCCTGCGGTGGGTCTACGCCGACAGCGGGCTGCGCACCCTCGCGATCGCCACCCACGTGTGGTTCGTCGGGGCGGCGGCGATGGCGGCGGTGCTCGCGCCGTACGTCCTGCGCGACCTCGCCCTCAGCCCCGCCCAGCTGGGGCTGGCCGGGTCGGCCGCCGGCTTCGGCGCTCTCGCCGGCGCCCTCGGCTCCACCGCGGTCGGCCGGCGGCTCGGCACCGGCGGCGCCGTCGTCGCCGCCCACCTCGTCTCGACGGCCGGCGCGCTGACCCTCGTCCTGGCCGGGGTCGGGACGGCGGGCTGGCCGGCGCTCGCGGTCCTCGCCGCGTCGCAGGCCCTGCACGGGTTCGGCATCGGCACGTCGAACAGCCACGAGATGGCCTGGCGCCAGGCCCTCACCCCCGACGGCCTGCAGGCCCGCACCAACACGACCATGCGCTCGCTCAACCGGGCCGTCCTCGTTGTCGGCGCGCCGCTGGCCGGCGTCGCCGCCGACCGGATCGGCCCGCGCCCCGTCCTGCTGGTCGCCGCGGCCGCCTTCGCCCTCTCGGCCGCCCTGCTCGCCGCCTCGCCGTTCCGCTCGGCCCGGCTCGACCCGGGCGCCGACGCCCCGTCCGGACCACCCGGCCCGGCCCCGTAGCCTGGAGGGGTGAGCGACGTGACCACCACCGACGCCCCGGTCGAGCAGGCGAGCGACCTGCCCGAGCAGCTGCGGGTCCGGCGCGAGAAGCGGCAGCGGATGCTCGACGCCGGCACGGCGCCGTACCCCGTCGACGTCGCCCGCACCCACACCCTCGCCGACGTGCGCGAGCAGTGGGCCCACCTCGAGCCCGGCGAGGAGACCCAGGACGTCGTCACGGTCGCCGGCCGCGTCGTCTTCGTCCGCGTCGGCGGCAGGCTGTGCTTCGCCACGCTCCAGGAGGGCGTCGGCACCCGCCTGCAGGTCATGCTCAGCCTCGCCGAGGTGGGGGAGGAGTCGCTCGCCGACTTCAAGGCCCTCGTCGACCTCGGCGACCACCTCGCCGTCACCGGTCGGGTCATCTCCTCGCGCCGCGGCGAGCTGTCGGTCATGGCCACCTCGTGGGCGATGGCCAGCAAGGCGCTGCGCCCGCTGCCGGTCCTGCACAAGGACCTGTCCGAGGAGTCCCGCGTGCGGCAGCGGTACGCCGACCTCGTCGTGCGCCAGGAGGCCCGCGACATGGTCCGCCTGCGCGCCGGCGTCAACGCCGCCGTCCGTGCGACCCTCGACGAGCAGGGCTACGTCGAGGTCGAGACCCCCGTCCTGCAGCTCATCCACGGCGGGGCCGCCGCGCGCCCGTTCCGCACGCACATGAACGCCTTCGACCAGGACATGACCCTGCGCATCGCGCTGGAGCTCAACCTCAAGAAGGCCGTCGTCGGCGGCGTCGACCGCGTCTACGAGCTCGGGCGCATCTTCCGCAACGAGGGCGCCGACTCCACCCACAGCCCCGAGTTCACGATGCTCGAGGCCTACCAGGCGTACGGCGACCAGACCTCCATCGCCGCGCTCATGCGCGACCTCTACCTCGCCGTCGCCGACCGGCTCGGCTCCCGGCAGGTGCAGACCCCCGCCGGCACCGTCGACCTCGACGGCGAGTGGCGCTGGCTGCCGGTGTACGACGGCCTGTCCCAGGCCCTCGGCGAGACCGTCACCATCGACACCCCGCTGGAGGACTGGCGCCGCCACGCCGCCGCCCACGACGTCCCGCTCGACCCCGCGTGGGGCGCCGAGAAGGTCGCCCTCGAGCTGCTCGGCGAGCTCGTCGAGCCGACGCTGCTCCAGCCGACGTTCCTGTGCGACTACCCGGCCTCGGCGCAGCCGCTGGCCCGCCCGCACCGCAGCGCCCCCGGCCTCATCGAGGCGTGGGACCTCATCATCGGCGGCGTCGAGCGGGGCACCGGCTTCTCCGAGCTCGTCGACCCGGTCGTGCAGCGCGAGGTCCTCACGGCCCAGTCCCTGCTCGCCGCCGGCGGTGACCCGGAGGCCATGCAGCTCGACGAGGACTTCCTGCGCGCCCTCGAGCTCGGGGCGCCGCCCATGGGTGGGCTGGGCCTGGGGATCGACCGGATGGTCATGCTCTTCACCGGCGCGAACATCCGCGAGACGATCCTCTTCCCCCTGCTCAAGCCGCTGCCGGGCGGGGGCCGCTGAGATGTGGGACGCGGCCTTCCCCTACATCGCGGCGCTGTTCCCCACCGTCGCGGTGACGGTCCTCTTCTACTTCCTCATCAAGAACATCCTCGAGGGTGACCGCAGTGAACGCATCGCCCATGCCCAGTGGGAACGCGAGCACGCGGACGAGGAGAAAAAGGGAAATCCCCCGCAGAAGTCGAACGAATAGCATTCGCTATTCATTCTTTGCTACGCTCCTGGTGATCCCCGCCACCGGGATCACTTCTGGCCTTTTGGTGCCGGAAGAAACCATCTCCGAGAATTCTCAGGAAAAGGGGTTCGTCAATGGCTCAGCGTGTGCAGGTCGTCCTCGAGGACGACGTGGACGGGGGCGAGGCCAGCGAGACGGTGCTGTTCGGCCTCGACGGCGTCAACTACGAGATCGACCTCAACGACGACAACGCGGGCAAGCTGCGCGACGCGCTGGCCACCTGGGTCGGGCACGCCCGGCGCAGCGGCGGTGCCCGCAAGGCGGCAGGCGGCCGCAAGACCTCCTCGGCGGGGTCCTCCCCGAAGCGCACCGACCTGTCCGAGGTCCGCGAGTGGGCCCGGTCCAACGGTTACGAGGTCAGCGACCGCGGCCGCGTCTCGGCCCAGGTCCAGGAGGCCTACGACAAGGCCCACGGCTGACGTCTCGCCGCTTCTCGACGGAAAAGGGTGCCGCTTTCCGAGCGCGGCACCCTTTTCCGTGTCTTTCGTCCGGACACGGATCGTCATGGACCGTCACGGACCCCGCGGACTATCCGCCCGGAAAGAGCTCGGCCGCGAGATCGCCGTGCTCCGCCACCCGCTCCAGCACCTGGTCCATGAGCAGCTGCTCGAACCGCCGGCCGGCCGCGCCCTGCTCCACCTCGTCCCAGGTGCGGGGCGCGGCGACGTACGGCGCCGCCTTCCCCCGCAGCGAGTAGGGGCAGACCGTCGTCTTCGCGGCGGTGTTCTGGCTCCAGTCGAGCAGGACCTTGCCCGGGCGCAGCGACTTCGTCATCTTCCACACGACGAGATCGGGGTGCGCGGCCGTCATCTCCTGGGCGAGGGCCTGGGCCAGCGCCCGGATGTCGTCCGCGTCGTGGGTGCCGGGCAGGGCGGCGTACACCTGCATCCCCTTGCTGCCGCTGGTGACCGGGACGAGCCGGGTCAGACCCATGTCGGCCAGCAGCGGCCGCGCCCACAGGGCGACCCGCGCGCACTCCTCCAGCCCGGCGCCCGTGCCCGGGTCGAGGTCGATGACGAGCCGGTCCGGCGGCCGTGGCGCGCCGTCGTCGTCGACCTGCCACTGGTGCACGTGCAGCTCGAGCGAAGCGAGGTTGACCAGGTACGTGAGGTCCGCGAGGTCGAGGACGAGCGGGTAGGTGACGGAGTCGCGGTCCGGGTGCGCGGACGCGTCGCGGCCGTGGCTCGACAGGGTCACCCGGGGCAGCCACGACGGCACCCCCGACGGCAGGTTCTTCTCGAAGAAGCTCGGCCCCTCCACCCCGTGCGGCCAGCGGATCCGGGTCACCGGTCGCCGGCCGAGGTGGCGCAGCAGCGTCGGCGCGACCTGCGCGTAGTAGTGCAGCACCTCGCCCTTGGTCGTCTCCGTCGCCGGGTAGAGCACCTTGTCGAGGTTGCTCACGGCCAGCCGCCGACCCGCGACCTCCACGGTGACCTTCTGGGCCTCAGGCACGGCGCAGCCCCTCCAGCACGTCGGCCGGGTCGACGTCGCCCGCCTCGAGGTCGGGCCGCCGCCCCCGCCACGACGGCTGGCGCAGCCGCGGCTGGGTGGTCACGGCGAGCGCCTCGACGTCGGCGACGAGCACCGGCTCCACCCAGGTCGCGCCGACCCGGTCCTCGCGGGGCAGCTCGCCGCTGAACGGCGACGCCTCCCGGGTCAGTGGCGCGAGCTCGCGGGCGAGGGCCTCGCCGACCTTCCCGGCCAGGCCGCTGCCGACCCGCCCGAGGTAGACCAGGCCGTCCGGACCGGGCACGCCGACGTGCACCGCCCCGAGCCGGGGCGACCCCTTCTCCGGCATCCAGCCGCCGACGACGACCGACACCGCCGTGCGGTGCGGCAGCTTGAGCCAGTCCTCGCTGCGCACCCCCGGCCGGTACGGCGACCCGCGCCGCTTGCTCACGACGCCCTCGAGGTGCTGCTCGCGCGTGGCGTCCAGCAGCAGCTCGCCGTCGTCGAAGACCGGCGGCACCTGCCAGTGCGGCCCGGCCAGCTCGAGCCGCTCGAGGGTGGCGCGCCGCTCCTCCCACGTGCGGTCGAGCAGCGGGACGCCGTACAGGCGGAGCAGGTCGAACACCATGAAGGTGACCGGTGCCCGGGCGGCGAGCGTCGATGCGCGTCGGGCGCTGGTGACGTGGAACCGCTCGGCGAGGGCCTGGAACGACGGCACCCCACCGCGCAGCAGCACGACCTCGCCGTCGAGCAGCATGTCCTCGAAGGTGTCGGCGAGCCCGGCCAGCTCGGGGAAGGCGACGGTGACGTCGCGCTCGGTCCGGGTCGCGAGCCGCAGCCGGGACGGGCCGCCGGCCGCGGGGACGGACACGTCGGCCAGCGCCCGCATCCCGTCCCACTTGACCTCGTGCACCCACTGCGCCCCGCGCGGCACCCGCGGCGACGGGCTCGCGAGCATCGGGCGCATGGCCCCATCCAACACCGGGCCGACGGGCCCGTGCCCGACTCGGGGGTCAGACCCCGACGACCCGGCTGCGCCGCTCGACGAGGACGGTGTCGCGCCAGCGCCCGGCGAGCGGGCCGACCGGCATGAGCGCGACCCGCTCCCGGCGGCCGACGACCCGGAAGCCGCACCGGGCGTGCAGCGCCAGGCTGGCCGCGTTCTCCGGGAACACCGCCGACTGGACCGTCCAGATCCCGGCCGCCTCGGTGGAGGCCGCGAGCGCCTCGAGCAGCAGCCGCCCGACGCCGCGACCGGCGGCGGAGGGGGCGACGTACACGCTGTGCTCGACGACGCCGCGGTAGGCGGGGCGGGTCGAGGTGGGGGACGCCGCGACCCAGCCGAGCACCTCGTCGTGCCCGTCGAGGGCGACCCAGCGCTGGCCCGGGAGCCGACCCGCGTCGAAGGCCCCCCAGGTCGGCGGGGCGGGCTCGAAGGTGGCGTGGCCGCCGGCGATCCCGGCCGCCCAGATCGCCTCGACGGCCGGCCAGTGCCGGGGCTCGAGGGGTGCGATGGTCGCGGGCGGGGCGCTCACGCGCCCGACCCTGCCACGGGTCGCCGTACGGCGTCGGGTGGGGACGGGCGCACGTGCGGGGCCCGAGGTGTTGAGCGGTGTCGGCGCCGTGGGGGATGCTGGGAGCCTCGCGCCGCCGCCGGCGTGGGGGAAAGGGCGAGCCGATGCCTCGCGCGATGTGGAAGGGGGCCGTCTCCTTCGGCCTGGTCAACGTGCCGGTCAAGCTCTACTCGGCCACCGAGGACCACGACATCTCCTTCCGGCAGGTCCACCGCGAGGACGGTGGGCAGATCCGCTACAAGCGCGTCTGCTCGATCGACGGCGAGGAGGTCGCGTACGACGACATCGCCAAGGGCTACCAGACCGAGGACGGCCAGGTCGTCGTCATCACCGACGAGGACCTGCGCGAGCTGCCCAACCAGAGCAGCAAGGAGATCGCGGTCGAGAAGTTCGTCCCCAGCGAGCAGGTCGACCCGCTGCTGCTCGACCGTCCGTACTACCTCGAGCCGGAGAAGGGTGCCGGGAAGGCCTACGCGCTGCTGCGCGACGCGCTCGAGGCGGCCGACCGGATGGCCCTGGTCACCGTGGCGATCCGCAGCCGCAAGAACATGGCGGTCCTGCGCGTGCGCGACGGCGCGATCGTCCTGCAGACGATGCTGTGGCCCGACGAGATCCGTGCGACCGACTTCATGGGCAGCCTCGACGACGTCGGCCACGCCACCGAGAAGGAGCTGGCGATGGCGACGATGCTCGTCGAGTCGCTGGCCGGCGACTGGGACCCGAGCGAGTTCGCGGACGACTACGCGCAGGCCGTCGAGGCGATGGTCAAGGCCAAGCTCGACGGTGGCGAGGTGACCGAGCGCCCGGCCGCGCCGGAGACCTCGGGCGAGGTCGTCGACCTGCTCACCGCGCTGCAGCGCTCCGTCGACCGGGCCAAGGCCGGTCGCGGCGAGCCCGTCGCCGACCGCGAGGAGAAGCCGGCGAAGACGACGACGGCGAAGAAGACCACCGCGGCGAAGAAGACGGCGGCCAAGAGGACGACCGCCAAGAAGACCGCCGCCAAGAAGGCCAGCTAGTGCCCGAAGGCCACACCCTGCACCGGCTGGCGCAGGCCCTCGACGCTGCCTTCGCCGGTTCCCGGCCGCAGGCCACCTCACCCCAGGGACGGTTCGCCGACGGCGCCGCGCTCGTCGACGGGCGCCGGCTGGAGCGGGCGACGGCGTACGGCAAGCACCTCTTCCTCGACCACGAGGGCGGGCTGACGACCAACGTCCACCTCGGGCTCATCGGCAAGTTCTCCGTCGAGCGGTACGACGCCCCGTCCGGCCCGCCGCCGGTGTGGGGTGCGGTGCGGCTGCGGCTGCTCACCGACACCCACGTCGCCGACCTGCGCGGGGCGACGGTGTGCCAGGTCGTCACGCCGGAGCAGGTCGCGGCGATCGTCGCCAAGCTCGGGCCCGACCCGCTGCGCGCCGACGCCGACCCCGAGCAGGCGTGGACCCGCTTGCACCGCTCCGGCCGGTCCGTCGCGGAGCTGCTCATGGACCAGTCGGTCCTCGCCGGCGTCGGCAACGTCTACCGGTGCGAGGTGCTCTTCCGGCACCGCGTCGACCCGTTCCGTCCCGGCCGGCAGATCCGCCCCGAGACCTGGCGCGCGATCTGGGACGACCTCGTGCGGCTGCTGCCGCTCGGCGTCGCCTTCAACCAGATCCTCACCATGGAGGACCAGGTCCTCGAGGCCGAGGAGCTCGTCGCCCGCGACGAGGTGCCGGTGCTCGTCGCCGTCCACACCGACTCGGCCCGACGGGTGATGTCCGGGCCGGCCGGGGTGCTCGCCGCCGCGGTGTCCGACGAGTCGGCCGCCGACCTCGCCGACGACAGCGAGGGCGCCGGCCTCGACGAGGACGACGCCGGCGCGACGGCCGGGTTCGAGCGGCGCTACCACGTCTACCGGCGCGCGGGGGAGCCGTGCGTCGTGTGCGGGTCGCGGGTGCGCACCCGGATCGTGGCCGGCCGCAACCTGTTCTGGTGCGGCCGCTGCCAGCGGCGCCGCTGAGCCGGCGCCCGGTCGGCGGGGCCTAGCCGCGCAGCCGCACCGGCATGGCGTCGTACCCCCGCAGGACGCGGGTACGGCGCCGCCGCGGCGGGCCGTCGAGGGCGAGGTCGGGGAAGCGGTCGAGCAGCGCGCGGAGCGCCACCTCGGCCTCCATCCGGGCCAGCCCCGCACCGAGGCAGTAGTGCGGGCCGCCCGAGAACGCGAGGTGGGCGGCGGCGTTGGCCCGGGTGACGTCGAAGCGGGCCGGGTCCTCGAAGACCCGCGGGTCGCGGTTGGCCGCGGCGAGGACGAGGCCCACGAGCTGCCCCGCGCGCAGCTGCTCGCCGGCGACCTCGGTGTCGCGGACGACGGCCCGGGCGGTGCGCTGCACGGGGGACTCGAGACGCAGCGCCTCGTCGACCGCGTTCTCCCAGTGCTCGGGGTGCTCCCGCAGCAGGGCCAGCTGGTCGGGGTCGGCCAGGAGCAGGACGACCGCGTTGCCGATGAGGTTGACCGTCGTCTCGAAGCCGGCGGCGAGCAGCAGCATGGCGACCCCGACGAGCTCGGTGTCGTCGAGCGCACCCTGCTCGTCGCTCGCGGCGACGAGGTCGGCGAGGATCGTGCCGGGGACCGGGTCGCGCCGCACCCGCTCGACGTGGCCGCGCATCCAGCGCTCGAACTCGGCGATGTCCTTCTCGGAGCGGCGGAAGTCGGGGTAGACCATGCCCGGGTCGAGCGAGAAGGCGGCGCCGGCGCCCCAGTGCAGGAACTGGGCGCGCATGTCGGTGGGCGCGCCGAGCATCTCGGCGATGACCGTCGCCGGGAGCAGGCCGGCGTAGTCGCGCACGAGGTCGGCGCCCCCGCGGGCGCCGGCGGCCTCCAGCCCGTCGAGCAGGTCCGCGGCGATCGCCTCGGTGCGGGTCCGCAGCCGCGCGACCGCCTTGGCGGAGAACGAGCGGATGACGATCTTGCGCATCCGGGCGTGGTCGAGGCCGTCGACGGCGAGCAGCGACGGCTTCTCCACCGGCCCGGCCGGGCCGCGGCCGGCCAGCCGGGTCAGGCCGCGCAGCAGCGGCGGGGGCCGGAAGCCGCCGATCGTCACGACGTCGGGGCTGCGCAGCACGGCGGCGACGAGGTCGTGGTCGTGCGCGCTGCGGACGAGGCCGTTGCTCACCAGCCGCGCCTGCCCGCGCAGGTGCTCGTAGGCGGCGTACGGGTCCGCGACGACGGCCGGGTCGTACATGACGCGGGCGGCGACGTTGCCGGCGCGGGTGCCGCGGGCCAGCCCGTAGCGCAGCACCCCGTGCTGGAGGACCCAGCGCAGGCGGCGCTGCACGGGCGCGACGGGGGCGCGGACGGCCTGGGCGGCGGCGGTCGGGAGGGCCATGACCGGAACCTACTCTCGGTAACCAGGGCTGTCGAGGGGTCGACGCGGGGGCGGGCCCGGGGTGGCGGTTAATCCGCCCAGGGCGAAACCTGCGCCCGTTCGGCTCAGGGACGGAACAGGCTGTCCCAGGCCCTCGTTGCGTGGTGTGCAGCCACCCGGCCCCCTCCGGTCCTCACGGACCGGGACGACGGGTGGGCCTGTCAGTCGTCACGGATACCATTCAGGTATCTCGACAAGGGTAGGGAGCTTTGGCGATGTTCGAACGATTCACCGACCGGGCCCGACGGGTCGTGGTGCTGGCGCAGGAGGAAGCCCGCCTGCTCAACCACAACTACATCGGCACCGAGCACATCCTGCTGGGCCTCATCCACGAGGGTGAGGGGCTGGCGGCCAAGGCCCTCGAGAACCTCGACATCTCGCTCGGCGCGGTGCGCGAGCAGGTGCAGGACATCATCGGCCAGGGCCAGCAGGCGGCGACGGGGCACATCCCCTTCACGCCGCGGGCCAAGAAGGTGCTGGAGTACTCGCTGCGCGAGGGCCTCCAGCTCGGCCACACCTACATCGGGACCGAGCACATCCTGCTCGGCCTCATCCGTGAGGGCGAGGGCGTCGCCGCCCAGGTCCTCGTCAAGCTCGGCGCCGACCTCAACAAGGTCCGCCAGCAGGTCATCCAGCTCCTCGCCGGGTACCAGGGCGGCCAGGCCGAGAAGGCGGGCGCCGGCGTCGGCCAGGGCCAGCAGGCCGAGGGCACCCCGGCCGGCTCGCTGGTGCTCGACCAGTTCGGGCGCAACCTCACCCAGGCGGCGCGCGAGGGCAAGCTCGACCCGGTCATCGGGCGCGAGAAGGAGATCGAGCGCGTGATGCAGGTCCTGTCGCGCCGCACGAAGAACAACCCCGTCCTCATCGGCGAGCCCGGCGTCGGCAAGACCGCCGTCGTCGAGGGCCTGGCGCAGGACATCGTGCGCGGCCAGGTCCCGGAGACCCTCAAGGACAAGCAACTCTACACCCTCGACCTCGGCGCGCTCGTCGCCGGCAGCCGCTACCGCGGTGACTTCGAGGAGCGGCTGAAGAAGGTCCTCAAGGAGATCCGCACCCGCGGCGACATCATCATCTTCATCGACGAGATCCACACCCTCGTCGGTGCCGGTGCCGCCGAGGGCGCGATCGACGCGGCGAGCATCCTCAAGCCGATGCTGGCCCGCGGCGAGCTGCAGACCATCGGTGCCACGACGCTCGACGAGTACCGCAAGCACATCGAGAAGGACTCGGCCCTCGAGCGGCGCTTCCAGCCGATCCAGGTCGCCGAGCCGAACCTCGCGCACGCCATCGAGATCCTCAAGGGCCTGCGCGACCGCTACGAGGCGCACCACCGCGTCTCGATCACGGACGGCGCGCTGGTGAGCGCGGCCAACCTGGCCGACCGCTACATCAACGACCGCTTCCTGCCGGACAAGGCGATCGACCTCATCGACGAGGCGGGCGCGCGGCTGCGCATCCGCCGGATGACCGCTCCGCCGGACCTGCGCGAGTTCGACGAGAAGATCTCGCACGTGCGTCGCCAGAAGGAGGCGGCGATCGACGGGCAGGACTTCGAGAAGGCCGCGCGCCTGCGCGACGACGAGAAGACCCTCGTGGCCCAGCGCGCCGAGCGCGAGGCGGCGTGGAAGTCCGGTGACATGGACGTCGTCGCCGAGGTCGACGAGGAGCTGATCGCCGAGGTGCTCGCCGCCTCGACGGGCATCCCGGTCTTCAAGCTGACCGAGGAGGAGTCCAGCCGCCTGCTCAACATGGAGGCCGAGCTCCACAAGCGCATCGTCGGCATGGACGACGCCATCAAGGCGCTGTCCCAGGCGATCCGCCGCACCCGCGCCGGCCTGAAGGACCCGCGTCGTCCAGGTGGCTCGTTCATCTTCGCCGGCCCCACCGGCGTCGGGAAGACCGAGCTGGCCAAGACGCTCGCCGAGTTCCTCTTCGGCGACGAGGACAGCCTCATCCAGCTCGACATGTCGGAGTTCAGCGAGAAGCACACCGTCTCGCGGCTCTTCGGCTCCCCGCCCGGGTACGTCGGCTACGAGGAGGGTGGCCAGCTCACCGAGAAGGTGCGCCGCAAGCCGTTCTCCGTCGTCCTCTTCGACGAGGTGGAGAAGGCCCACCCGGACATCTTCAACTCGCTCCTGCAGGTGCTCGAGGACGGCCGCCTCACCGACTCGCAGGGTCGGATGGTCGACTTCAAGAACACCGTCATCATCATGACGACCAACCTCGGCACCCGGGACATCTCCAAGGGCGCCCTCGGCTTCTCCGCCGGCCCGGACTCGCGCAGCGAGTACGACCGGATGAAGGCCAAGGTCCAGGACGAGCTCAAGCAGCACTTCCGCCCGGAGTTCCTCAACCGCGTGGACGACATCATCGTCTTCCCGCAGCTGAGCCAGGAGGAGATCGTCTCGATCGTCGACCTCGAGATCGCCAAGCTCGACGTCCGCCTCAAGGACAAGGACATGGGGATCGAGCTGACGACCGGCGCGAAGAACCTGCTGGCCAAGAAGGGCTACGACCCCGTGCTCGGTGCCCGGCCGCTGCGCCGCACCATCCAGCGCGAGATCGAGGACGTCCTGTCCGAGAAGATCCTCTACGGCGAGCTGAAGTCGGGCGAGTTCGTCCTCGTCGGCGCCACCGGCGACGAGAAGGACGCGACCTTCACGTTCGAGGGCAGCAAGCGCGAGGACACCCTCCCGGAGATCCCGGACACCCCGCCGATCGACACCGTCGGCGGACCGCAGGACTCCTCGGGCGCGGCCTCGGCCTGACGCCACCGGCACCACCTCGTACGACGCCCCCGGCCCCCGGCCGGGGGCGTCGTCGCGTCCCCGGCAGGCGCGCGTGGCGACCGCTCGCGGGCCCCTGACCTGCGGCGACTATGCCGTGCCCCAGGGGGTGGGGCACGGCATAGCGCGCCCGGGGAGGCCTCGCGCTCTCCCGGTGTCGCCGCGCCGACCCCGCCGCCCGGCCAGGCAGGGGCTGTCCCGTTCGGTGGGTCCGGGTAGGTCCGGGCGCCCGGAGCGGGTACATTGAAGGTGGCACAGGGCACCCGATCGACTCGGCCCTGGCCGTCCGTCTCCGGTCCTGCCTGGTCCGCGTCCCTCGATGCGCGACCGCCCGGAACGGTCCACCCCGGCGCCGGGACCGCCGGGGACGCACCTCGCCGCGGACGGCACCGCCGGCGGGAGCGGTCCGACCACGTCGGTCGGCCCACGGTCGTTCTCGCCGGGCCCCTCGGGGGTCCCGGCCCGCTCAGGAGGAACATGCCGACCATCGACCGCCAGCGAGCCTCCCAGGGCTCCGGGTACAAGGGCGCCGACCCCGCGCCGATCATCCCCGTCCTCGCCCGCCGCGTCCGTGAGGTCGAGGCCAAGGCGGGCGGCGGCAAGGTCGGCCCCACGAACCGCACGAAGTTCCAGGTCATCGCCCTGCTCGTGCGCGAGCAGCGCGCCTGGATCCGCGAGAGCACGCAGCTGCCCGGCGCGGTCCGCGCCGAGCTGCTCAAGCGCCTCGACGGCATCGCGACGATCCTCGCCCGCACGGCCGCCCGCGACACCAGCCTCATCGCCCTGCTCGACGAGAAGGCGACCCCCGGCCCGGCCGCGCAGCGGATGCGCCGCGACTGGCTGCTGGAGTCCGGCGCCCAGCTCGCGCCCGAGGACCTCGTCATCGAGACCCCGCAGCCGCGCAAGGCCCCGCCGGTCTCCGCCGAGCTGGCGGCCAAGCAGGTCGTGCCCCGCTCCGTGCCCGCCCGTGCCCTCGCCACCCCGTTCCTGGCGCCGGACCTCGAGCCGCGCCCGACCGAGGCCGACGCCGGCGGCGTGCTCACCGGCTGGAACCTCATGGACCCGCTGTACCGGGCCTTCGAGGAGGGCGCCGGCGGCACGGCCGCGACGATGGCGCTCCCGCCCGTCCCCGAGTTCGACCACTTCTCCCCGCCCGGCCAGCACCTGATGAAGCACCAGGCGCAGCTGGTGGAGAAGGTCCGGCAGGGCCACCGCACCTTCCTGCTCGCCGACGAGCCCGGCCTGGGCAAGACCGCCCAGTCCGTCATCGCCGCGTCCGTCGCCGGCGCCTACCCGCTGCTGTGCGTCGTGCCCAACGTCGTCAAGATCAACTGGACCCGCGAGGTCAAGCGCTGGACCCCGCAGCGCAAGGTCACCCTCATCAGCGGCGACGGGGCCGACGTCGACGCGTTCGCCGACGTCTTCATCGTCAACTACGCCGTCCTCGACCGGCACCTCTCCTGGCTGTCCAGCCTCGGCTTCCGCGGCATGGTCGTCGACGAGGCGCACTTCATCAAGAACCTCAGCTCGCAGCGCTCGCAGCACGTGCTGACCCTCGCCGACCGCATCCGCGAGGGCACGCCCGGCGGCAACCCGCTCCTCATGGCCCTCACCGGCACCCCGCTCATCAACGACGTCGAGGACTTCCACGCCATCTGGCGCTTCCTCGGCTGGGTCGGCGACAAGAAGCCGACGGCCGAGCTCGTCCACAAGCTCGAGGCCATCGGCCGCACCCCCGCCGAGCGCGGCTTCTACCCCGAGGCCCGCCAGGCCGTCGTCTCCATGGGCATCGTGCGGCGCCGCAAGGTCGACGTCGCCAAGGACCTGCCGGACAAGCGAGTCGTCGACCTGCCCGTCGAGCTCGACGAGGAGGTCGGCCGCAGCATCCGCGCCGCCGAGCGCGAGCTCACCCGCCGCCTCGTGGCGACGTACAAGCGCCTGCTCGAGGCCGGTCACGGCGAGGAGTACGGCGTCGCCCCCGACGAGGCGCTCATGCGCCGCGTCGCCGCTGGCGAGCTGGAGAACGGCACCCCCGGCGAGAAGGGCGAGAACGTCTTCTCGATGGTCCGCCGCATCGGCCAGGGCAAGGCGACGCTCGCCGCCGACTACGCCGCGCAGCTGGCGCGCTCGGTCGGCAAGGTCGTCTTCTTCGCCAAGCACATCGACGTCATGGACCGGGCCGAGGAGATGCTGCGCGACAGCGGCGTCAAGTCGGTCTCCCTGCGCGGTGACCACTCGACCAACCAGCGCCAGGTCGCCATCGACGCGTTCCAGAAGGACCCCGAGGTCGGCGTCATCGTCTGCTCGCTCACCGCGGCCGGCGTCGGGGTCAACCTGCACGCCGCCTCCAACGTCGTCCTCGCCGAGCTGTCCTGGACCGCCGCGGAGCAGCAGCAGGCCATCGACCGCGTGCACCGCATCGGCCAGGACGAGCCGGTGACCGCCTGGCGGATCCTCGCCGCCGGCACCATCGACAGCCGGATCGCCGAGCTCATCGACGCCAAGCAGGGCCTGGCCGCACGGGCCCTCGACGGCCACGACGTCGAGGTCGGCACCGGCGACTCGGTCCAGCTCGACGCCCTCGTCCACCTGCTGCGCACCGCCCTCGAGGCGGAGCGGGCCTGATGCCCGAGCCGTCGTACGGCGCCTTCTGCTTCGGCGACAGCGCCGTCACCGCCGGCGACCTGCTCGACGGCGGCCTGGACTGGGTCTGCCTCGACGCGCAGCACGGGCGGTGGGACGACGCGCGCGTCCTCGGCGCGCTCGACCTCCTCCAGGACCGCGCGGCGCAGGTCCTCGTCCGGGTCCGCGCCCTCGACCTCGGGCTCGTCGGCCGGGCGCTCGACGCCGGTGCCGGTGGCGTCGTCGTCCCGCTCGTCGAGGACGCCGCCGACGCCGAGCGCGCCGTGCAGGCGGTGCGCTACCCGCCCCGCGGCCGGCGCAGCATGGGCCCCATCCGGGCGGCGTACGGCGTCCTCGGCGACCTCGCCGCCGCCGACGCCGGCACCCTGCTCGCCGTCATGGTCGAGACCCGCGGTGCGCTCGACGACGTCGAGGCGATCGCCGCCACCGACGGCGTCGACGTCGTCTTCGTCGGCCCGTTCGACCTGTCGCTCGCCCTCGGCACGGACGTCGCGTCGCTGCTCGCCGACGACGGTCCCGACGGCCCGCTGCCCCGGGTCGTCGCCGCGTGCCGCGCCGCCGGTGTCCGCGCCGGGGCCTACGCCGGCGAGCCGGCCCGCGCCGCCCGGCTGCGCGAGCTCGGCTTCGACTGGGTCGCCGTGACGACCGACCGCGCCGCCACCGCCGCGGGTGCCGCCGCCGCGCTCGACGCGCTGCGCTGACCGACCCGAATCGGATTCGGCCCACCCGGCTCGGGTCGTGACCCGAGCCGAGCGGGCCGAACCCGATTCGCGGGGCTCGACCGACCCGACCGGGGCGCCTTCCGGGGTGCCGCGCCGGCTCTGGGATGCTGGGCCACCGTGAGCCCCGCCGCCCCCGACTCCCTGGTCGTCCGCCGCGCCCGCACCCCCGACGTGCGCACGATCCGCGGGATCGTCGCGCCCGAGGCGCAGACCCGGCGGATCGTCGCCAAGGACGCGGTCGCCTACTACGAGGCCGTCCACGAGTTCCGGGTCGCCGAGCTCGACGGCGAGGTCGTCGGCTGCGGCGCGCTGCACGTCATGTGGGAGGACCTCGCCGAGGTCCGCACCCTCGCCGTCACGCCCGAGGTCCACGGCCGCGGCGTCGGCTCCGCCGTCCTCACCGCGCTGCTCGACGACGCCCGCGCCATCGGCGTCGAGCGGGTCTTCTGCCTCACCTTCGAGACCGCCTTCTTCGCCCGCCACGGCTTCGTCGTCATCGAGGGGCAGGCTGTCGAACCGGCCGTCTACGCCGAGCTGCTGCGCTCGTACGACGAGGGCGTCGCCGAGTTCCTCGACCTCGAGCGCGTCAAGCCGAACACGCTCGGCAACACCCGGATGCTGCTGTCGCTGTGAGCGATCCGGTGCGGGTGCTCGTCGAGGTGTGCGTCGACGACGTCGCCGGCGCGCTCGCCGCCGAGGTCGGTGGCGCCGACCGCGTCGAGCTGTGCGCCGACCTCGGCCGGGGCGGCACGACCCCGAGCGCCGGGATGGTCCGCGCCGTCCTCGCCGCCGTCACCCGCGTCGGCGTCCAGGTCATGGTCCGCCCCCGCGGTGGCGACTTCGCCTACTCGCGGGCCGAGCTCGACGTCATGCTCGCCGACGTCGCCCACCTGCGGGCGGCGGCGGCGGGGGCGCGGGTCCCCGTCGGCGTCGTCACCGGCGTCCTCACCACCGACGGCTCGCTCGACGTCGCCGCGATGCGGCGGCTCGTCGAGGCCGCCGCGCCGCTCCCCGTCACCGCGCACAAGGCGGTCGACGAGACCCCCGACCTCGAGCGCACGTACGACGCCCTGCGCGACCTCGGCGTCGTCCGCGTCCTCACCTCCGGCGGCGCCGCCACCGCGGCCGAGGGGGCCACGACCCTCGCCCGGCTCGTCGAGCGCTCGCGCGCGGGTGGGCCGGCCGTCCTCGCCGGCGGCGCGGTGCGACCCGGCACCGTCGCCGCGCTCGTCGCCGGCACCGGCGTCGGCGAGGTCCACCTGCGCGCGCAGGCCCCGTCGGACCGCGGCGACGGCACCCTCGACACCGACGTCGACGTCGTCCGCGCCCTCGTCGCCGCCGTCGGTCGGCCCGCCCCCACCCCGCGCGCCGCCCCCGCACCCGACGCGTGGGCCGTCCTCGCCGTCGACGCCGGCGGCACCGCGTTCAAGGCCTCGCTCGTCGACGACCGCGGGCGCGTCGTCGTCCGACGCGACGCCCGCTCGGGGGACAGCGGCGAGGCGTCGTACCGGCACCTGGCCGACCTGCTCCTCGCCCTGCGCCGCGAGGCGACCGACCGCGGTCTGGTCGTCCTCGGCGCTGGGGTCGCCACGCCGGGCATGGTCGACGAACCGGCCGGGGTGGTCCGCTACGCCTCGACGCTGCGCTGGAGCGACCTGCCGCTCGGGCCGCGGCTCGCGGACGAGCTCGGGCTGCCGGTCGCCGTCGGCCACGACGTCCGCTCGGCCGGCCTGGCCGAGAGCCTGTTCGGCGCCGCGGCGGGGGAGGGCGACGCCGTGCTCGTCTCCATCGGCACCGGCGTCGCCGCGAGCATCCTCACCGGCGGCCACGCCGTGACCGGCGCGCAGACCACCGCCGGCGAGCTCGGCCACATCCCCGTCGTCGAGGACGGCGAGCCGTGCACCTGCGGGCAGCGCGGCTGCCTCGAGGTCTACTGCTCCGGGGCCGGCCTCGCCCGCCGGTACGCCGCCGCCGGTGGGCTCCCCGGCCTCGACGCCGCCGCCGTCGTCGCGCGGCTGGACGAGGACCCGGTCGCGGCGGGCGTCTGGGACGACGCGGTCCGCGCGCTCGCGCAGGGCCTGGCGACGGTGACCCTGCTGCTCGACCCGCGGGTCGTCGTCCTCACCGGCGGGTTCTCGCGTGCGGGGGACCGGCTGCTCGAGCCGCTGCGGACCCGGCTCGCCGGGCTGCTCGCGTGGCGCGACGCGCCGCCGGTGCGGCTCTCGCCGCTCGGGACCGAGGCGGGTCGGATCGGCGCGGCCGTCCTCGGCCTGAGGGCCGCCGGCCGCGACGACGTCGTCGAGCGGTGGCGCGTGGCCGACCTCCTCGGCTGAGCCGTCCCGTCAGCGGGGCAGGCTGGTGTGCGGCTCCTGCGCGTCGCCGACGTGCTCGGCGACCCACTCGACGACCGGGCGCACGAGCCGCCACTGGGCGCGCACCGTCGTCACCACCTGTGGCGTCGACATCCACGCGGGCGTGCCGTGGTCGACCCACACGATGAGGCTCTTGTGGGCGAGCAGGTCGACGCGTGGGTGGTCGGCCGGCACGCCGCGCGGGCGGCTCCTGAGCACCTCCCCGCCGATCCCGAAGCCCTGGCGGCGCAACGACTCCACGATGCCGGCGAGCTGCTCGCCGCTGTCGACGGCGTCGACCGCGGCGCGGAACCGCCGCAGCTGGTCGGGGGACAGGTGCATCATCCCGCCGCCGGTGGTCAGGCCGTCCGGCCCGACCGACACGTAGTAGCCGAGCCCCTCGACCACCTGGAGGATCGCGCCCTGGCTGTCCTTGTACGGCGTCCTGTCCGCCGAGAACCGCAGGTTGCGCTGCGGCCGGAAGACCTTCGGCTCGCCGAACTCGTCGGCGAGCGCGTCGGTGAGCGCGACGAGCGGCTCGCGCACCGAGGCGGCGTACCGCGCCTTGTTGGCCTGGAACCACGCGCGCTCGTTGTGCTGGACCAGCTCGGCGTAGAAGGCGACGGCGTCGGCGGGGATCCCGCCCGCCCGGGGCGTGCTCACGCCCCGATCGTACGGCGCCCCGGTGCCCTCACCGGGTGGCCGAGTAGATCCGCCGGACGACGTCCTCGATGTCGGGCTCCTCGACCGACAGGTCGCGCACCTCGGCGCGGGCGCCGACGGCGGCGAGCAGCTGCGCGGCGGTGACCCGTTCGGCGTCGAAGGCGATGCGGTGGCGCAGACCGCCGCCCTCGTCGCCGAGGTGCTCGACCGGTGACCCGGGCAGCAGCGGGCCCAGGTCCGGCACCGGCTCGGCGAGGTCGACGACGAGCACCCGCCGGGCGCCGACGGTGCGGGCGAGACCGGGCAGCGAGCCGTCGTACGCGAGCCGGCCGTGGTCGACGACGAGCACCCGCTCGCAGAGCCGCTCGACGTCGCCCATGTCGTGCGTGGTCAGCAGCAGCGTCGTGCCGTGCTCGGCGCGCTCGGCGACGAGGAACTCGCGCAGCCGCTGCTTGGACAGGACGTCGAGGCCGATCGTCGGCTCGTCGAGGACGAGCAGCCGCGGCCGGTGCAGCAGCGCGGCGGCGATCTCGGCGCGCATCCGCTGCCCGAGCGAGAGCTGGCGCACGGGGGTGTCGAGGGTGTCGCCCATCTCCAGCTGCTCGACGAGCTGGGCGGTCCGGGCGCGGGCCTCGCCGGACGGGAGCCGGTGGATCGAGGCGAGCACGGCGAACGACTCGTGCAGCGGCAGGTCCCACCACAGCTGGGAGCGCTGCCCGAACACGACGCCGATGTGCCGGGCCAGCTCGCGCCGCTGCCGCAGCGGGTCCAGACCGCAGGTGCGCACCGTCCCCGAGGTCGGCACGAGGATGCCGCTGAGCATCTTGATCGTCGTCGACTTGCCGGCGCCGTTGGCGCCGATGTAGCCGACCGACTCGCCGGCGCGGACGGTGAAGGTCATGTCGGCGACCGCGGTGACGTCGGTGCGGCGCCGACGCAGCAGCGGTCCGCTGCGGCGCACGAACGTCCGGGTCAGCCCGTCGAGCTCGATGACGAGATCGTGAGAAGCGGGTTCCTGGGACATCTCAGCCTCCTCCTGACTGGTAGTGCCGGGTGCCGTCGCGCCAGAGCAGCAGGGCCGTGCCCCACACCCACAGCGCGGCCACGGGCGTGCACCACCCCAGCCAGGCCGGCAGCAGCGACGGACCGGGCTGCCCGAGCAGGAGCAGCGCCGGAAGATAGGCGACGAAGACGACGGGGACGAGGTAGCCGAAGGTCACCTTGAGCGCGGTGGGGTAGATGGCCGCCGGCTGGGCGGAGGCGTACGAGCCGCCGTACGTGAAGCTGTTGGTCACCTCGGCGCCGTTGACGAGCCGGAACTGCAGCGCGCCCGCGGAGACGAAGAGGCCGCCGAAGATCGCCGTCCCGCTGAGCACGCTGAGCACGAGCAGCAGCGCGGTGAGCGGCGACCACGCGATGTCGTTGAGGGTCAGGCCGGCGACGAGCGCGGCGAGCGCGACCGCGGCGCGGGAGAGTCGGCGCAGCTGCAGGTCGCTGACCATCAGCTGCGCGAGGACCGGCTGCGGGCGCAGGTAGAACGCCTCGAGGGTGCCGGTGCGCACGTAGGTCGGCACCCGGTCGAGGTGGCCGAAGAGCATGTCGGCCAGCGAGAACGCGAGGTTCGAGAGGCCGAAGACGAGCAGGATCCCGTGGAAGTCGAGGCCGCCGAGGACGGGCACGTTGTGGAAGACGACCCACACCTCGCCGAGCTCGGTCAGCCCGACGAGCAGCGAGCCGAGCAGGTCGAAGGCGAAGGACGTGCGGTAGCTGCGCTGCGCGCGGACGCGCGATCGCAGGACGTCGACGTACGGCGCGAGGCGGCCGGGCCGCGGGTCCGCCGTGACCGCGTGGGGCTCAGCCACCCTGCACCTCCAGCTTGCGTCGACCGGCGCGCAGCAGCACCTGGCCGAGCAGGGCCGCCGCGGCGACCCAGCCGACCTGGACGAGCAGGACCCGGACGGCGTCGCCGTCGAGGACCCGGCCGGAGAGCACGTCGATGGGTGACTGGAGGATCGACGGGAACGGGGTGGCCGTCGCGACGACGCCGAGCCATCCGGGGAAGAGGTGGACCGGGACGTAGAGCCCGGAGAGGAACCCGTACGCGACGGTGAACAGCGTGGTGATGCCACGGGTCTCGACGACCCAGAACCCGACGAGGTTCACGGCGAACCGGACGAGGAAGCTCAAGGTGACGGCGAGGACGACGCTGAGCGCGCCGAGGACGTAGGGCAGCACCTGGGCCGGCATGACCAGACCGACGGTGAGCGCGCCGACGGCCACGCTGGGCAGACCGCGCGGGATGGTCGTGTAGGCGGCCCGGCCGAGGTCGGTGGCCAGGTGCGCCAGCTGGACGTCGACCGGCCGGACGAAGTCGACCGCGACGTCGCCGGTCCGCACCCGCTCGGCGATCTCCGCCGTCCCGGTCAGCGTGACGGCGCCGATGAGCCCCTGCGAGAGCCACACGTAGGCGCCGACCGAGCCGGCGTCGTACCCGGCGAGGGTGCCGCCCGCCGCGGCCACGGCGGCGAGCAGGATGGCCGAGCGGATGAAGCCGAAGACGACGTTGGTGAACAGGCCGGCGAACATCGCCGCCGTGTACGTCGTCTCCCGGCGGAAGCCGGCCCGCACGAGCAGGCCGAGGGTGCGCAGCTCACCGACCGGTCCCCCGGCCACTCCCCCCGTGAGTGCGCGCACAAGAGCGAGAACCTAGCCCGGATCCCGTTGCTGCGCAACGCGTTCCGCCACGCCCGAGCGCGGGGGTCGGTGAGGGTGGGCGGGGGGTGTGCTTGACGCAGCGTCATGCCACTCGACGCAGGGTGCACCCCGCGTCGAGTGGCTCGACGCTGCGTCAAGTCAGGGCGCAGGGGTGGGACGCCCATCTGGACGGCCGCGCCGCCGTACGGCGTCCCGCTCTAGGCTGATCGCGTGGACACGGTCGTCGTCATGGGAGTCTCCGGCTCGGGCAAGACCACGGTCGCCCGTGGGCTGGCCGAGCGGATGGGCTGGCAGTTCGCCGAGGGCGACGACTTCCACCCGGAGGCCAACGTGGCGAAGATGCGCGCCGGCACCCCGCTCACCGACGAGGACCGCTGGCCCTGGCTGCGCACCGTCGCCGACTGGATCGGCGAGCAGGAGGCCGCCGACCGTCCGGCCGCCGTCACCTGCTCGGCGCTCAAGCGCGAGTACCGCGACCTGCTGCGCGAGGGCCATCCGAGCGTGCGGTTCTGCCACGTCACGGCACCGGCCGCGAAGATCCACGACCGGATGGAGCACCGCCCCGACCACTACATGCCGGCGTCGCTGCTGACCAGCCAGCTCGACACCCTCGAGCCGCTGCAGCCCGACGAGCCCGGCGTCACCGTCCCCGGCGACGGCTCGCCCGAGGCGGTCCTCGACGCCGTGGTCCTCGCCCTCGGCCTCGCCGCACCGGTGGAGCACCCGACCCCCTGACCGGCCGTCCGTCCCCGGGTGTCGCGCTCCGGACTCACGTTGTACCGCATCCGAACCGGTTCAGCCGTGCCCTGTCGCGGCACAACGTGAGTCCGGAACGCAGCAGGGGTGGAGCGGTCAGGCGGGGAGGCGGTAGCGGTCCCCGTCGAGCGGCTCGACGAGCCCGTCGACGACGAGGCTGTGCAGGCAGCGGTCGCGCTGCGCCTCCTGCGGCCAGGCGAGGGCGAGCCGCTCGGCCGGCACCGGCCCGGGGGCCTCGCGCAGGACCGCCATCAGCGCGCCGCGGGCCTGCCGGTCGGTCCCCTCCCAGCGCTGGGTGCGCTTGACCGGCCCGGCGTACGGCGGGCTGCCCGCCGCCCGCCACGCGCACAGGTCCTCGACCGGGCACTCCTCGCACCGGGGTGTGCGCGCCGTGCAGACCAGGGCCCCCAGCTCCATCGCCGCGACGCCCCAGGTCACCGCGTCGGCGTCGGCGACGGGCAGTGCGGCCAGGGCGAGGTCGCGCTCGTGGCGGGTGAGCGCCGGGGCGGCCTGCGCCTCGCCGTCGAGCAGGCGCACGAGCACCCGGCGGACGTTGGTGTCGACGACCGGCACGGGGGCGTCGTACGCGAAGCAGGCGACGGCGGAGGCGGTGTAGTCGCCGACCCCGGGCAGGGCCCGCAGCTCCTCGGGCGTCGACGGCACCTCGCCGCCGTGCCGCTGCACCATCGCGATCGCGGCCTCGTGCAGCCGCAGTGCGCGGCGCGGGTAGCCGAGCCGGCCCCAGGCGCGGACGACGTCGCCGGGGGAGGCCGCCGCCAGCGCGGCCGGCGTCGGCCAGCGCTCCAGCCACTCGCGCCAGATCGGCGCGACCCGCGCGACCGGGGTCTGCTGGCTCATCACCTCGGACAGCAGGACGCCGTACGGCGTCGTCCCCGGCTCGCGCCAGGGGAGGGGACGCGAGGCGCCGGCGTACCAGTCGAGCACCCGGCGGTGCAGCGCGCCGAGGTCGGGGGCCAGCGCGTGCACGTCAGACGTAGCGCTCGAGGATGCTCGACTCGGCCAGGCGCGACAGACCCTCGCGGACGGCGCGGGCACGGTTCTCCCCGACGCCCTCGACGGCCATGAGGTCCTCGAGGTTGGCCGCGAGCAGCCGCTGGAGCGACTCGAAGTGGTCGACGAGCCGGTCGACGATGGCGCCCGGCAGCCGCGGCACCTTGGTCAGCAGCCGGAACCCGCGGGGGCTCACCGCGCTGTCGAGGGAGTCGCCGACGACGGAGAAGCCGACAGCGCGGGCGGGGGCGGCGAGGTCGAGCAGCTCGGTGCTGCCGAGGGCCATCAGCTCGAGCAGCACCTCGTCGAGGGAGCGCTCGGACTTGGTCGCCCACAGGTAGTCGCGGATGACGAGCTCGCGGTCGTTGCCGAGACCGCCGGTCAGCTCCTCGAGCTGCATCCCGAGCAGGCGTCCGTCGGTGCCGAGCTCGACGACGTAGCCGGTGATCTCCTCGCTGATCCGGCGCACCATCTCCAGGCGCTGGACGACGCTCGCGACGTCGCGGACGGTGACGAGGTCCTCGATCTCGAGGGCCGACAGCGTGCCGGTGACCTCGTCGAGGCGGGCCTTGTAGCGCTCGAGGGTCTGCAGCGCCTGGTTGGCCTTGGACAGGATCGCCGCGCTGTCCTCGACGACGTGGCGGCGGTGGCCGACGTAGAGCTGGATGATCCGCATCGACTGGCTCACCGAGACGACCGGGTAGCCGGTCTGGATGGCGATGCGCTGCGCCGTGCGGTGCCGGGTGCCCGACTCGGAGGTCTCGATGCCCGGGTCGGGGACGAGCTGGGTGTTGGCGCGCACGATGCGCGAGCCGTCGCGGTCGAGCACGACGGCGCCGTCCATCTTGCTCAGCTCGCGCAGCCGCTGGGCGGAGAACTCGATGTCGAGCGGGAAGCCGCCGGAGCTGAGCGACTCGACGAGCCGGTCGTGGCCGAGCACGAGGAGGGCACCGGTGCGTCCGCGCAGGATCCGCTCGAGCCCGTCGCGCAGCTGCGTGCCGGGGGCGACGGCCGCGAGCGTGGCGCGGAGCAGGTCGTCGTCGCTGCGTTCCATGGGGAGGGGTCGGTCGCTTTCGGTCGCGGACGGCGGGCGTGCGCGAGTCTAACCGGGGCTCCCGGGAGCCAGGGGCCGCCGCGCCCGCCGCTCCGGACACAGGGAACCCCACGTCCTGATGCGGGCGCCCGCCGCAGGACGTGGGGTTCCCTGTGCCCGGTCAGGCGTGGACGTTGCCGAAGCGCAGGGTGTTGCCGAACGGGTCGCGGGCCCCGAAGTCGCGCCCGTAGGGCATGTCCGTCGGCGGCTGGGTGATCTCCACCCCCGCGGCGACGAGCTCGGCGTGGACGGCGTCGACGTCCTCGACCTGGAAGGCCAGCCAGCCGCCGCCGGCGCCCTTGGCGACCAGCTCGCGCACGGTCTCGGCGGTCGCCGGGTCGTGGGCCGGCGCCCCGGGCTTCTCGAGCAGGATCTCGCGCTCGTCGCCGGGCACCTTGACGGTGAGCCAGCGCATGACGCCGAAGTCGACGTCGCTGGCCTTCTCGAGGCCGAGCACACCGACGTAGAAGTCGAGGGCGCGGTCCTGGTCGAGGACGTAGATCGAGCTGAGGCGGGTGAAGGAGAGGTTCATGGCCAGGACGCTACGAGTCACCGGTCGCCTCCCGCTTCTCCGAAACCGACGAGCCGCCGTGCGACGCCCCGGACGACGCGCCGTACGACGCCGGTCGCGTCCAGGCCATCGCGAAGCACCCGTGCGCGGGCGGCAGCGGACCGCGCGCCCGGTGCTGCGTCGGCGTCTCCCCGACGACCTGGGCGAAGGTGCGCCCGAAGGTGCCGAGGCTGCTGAACCCCACGGCGTGGCAGATCGCGAGGACGTCGTCATCGCTCGTGCGCAGCAGGAACATCGCCCGCTCGACGCGGCGGCGCTGGAGGTAGCGGTGCGGGGTCTCGCCGAAGACGCGCTTGAAGGTCCGCACGAGGTGGTCGGGAGAGACGTGCGCGACCCGGGCCAGCGCCGGCAGGTCGAGCTCGCTCGCATAGTCGCGGTCGATGGTGTCGCGGACCCGCAGCATCGTGCGGTTGGTCGCGACCTGCGCCTCGGACACGGCTGAGATCCTCGACCGTCAGCGCACGGCGGGCATCAGCGCGGTCGACACGGCACGGCCGAGGTCGGGCAGCTCGACGACGCGGATCCCCTCCGGCATCGGCCCGGACCCGATCACCCCGACGGGGACGTAGGCGGTGCGGAACCCGAGCCGGGCCGCCTCGGCCAGCCGGCGCGGGATACCGGTCACCGGCCGGATCTCCCCGGCCAGGCCGACCTCGCCGAACGCGACGGACAGCGGTGGCAGCGGCCGGTCGGCCGCCGACGACGCGACGGCCAGCGCGACGGCGAGGTCGGCGGCCGGCTCGGTGAGGCGCACCCCGCCGACCGTGGCGACGTAGGCGTCCATCGCGCCGACCTTGACCCCGACGCGCCGGTCGAGGACGGCCATCGTCATCGCCACCCGCCCCGAGTCGAGCCCGTTGGTCGTGCGCCGCGGCTGCGGCAGCTTGGTGTCGGCGACGAGGGCCTGGACCTCGGCGACGAGCGGGCGGCGCCCCTCGAGGGTGACCGTGATGCACGTGCCCGGGACGGCCTCCTCACGCCGGGTCATGAAGAGCCCGCTCGGGTCGGCGAGCCCGACGATGCCGACGTCGGACAGGTCGAAGCAGCCGACCTCGTCGGTCGGGCCGTAGCGGTTCTTCACCGCCCGCACGAGCCGCAGCCGCGAGTGCCGGTCGCCCTCGAAGCCGACGACGACGTCGACGAGGTGCTCGAGCAGCCGCGGCCCGGCGATCGAGCCGTCCTTGGTCACGTGCCCGACGAGCAGGACCGCGGTGCCGCGCGACTTCGCGGCGGCGATGAGGGTCGCGGCGACCTCGCGCACCTGCGAGACGTTGCCCGCGGCGCCCTCGACCTCGGCGCTGGCGATGGTCTGGACCGAGTCGACGACGAGCAGGTCGGGCTGGAGCTGCTCGACCTGCCCGAGCACGGTGGCCAGGTCGGTCTCGGAGGCGAGGAACAGGGTGTGCGCCATCGCCTCGATCCGCTCGGCGCGCATCCGCACCTGCGCGGCGGACTCCTCGCCGCTGACGTAGAGCACCGTCGCGCCGTCGCGGGCCGCCCGCGCCGACACGTCGAGCAGCAGCGTCGACTTCCCGATCCCCGGCTCGCCGGCCACGAGGACGACGGCGCCGGGCACCAGCCCGCCGCCGAGCACCCGGTCGAACTCGCCCACCCCGGTCGGCCGCGCCGCGGCCCGGGCCGCGTCGACCTGCCCGATCCGCACGGCGGGCCGGGTCGGGGCCGCGGCCGCGGTGGTGCGCGTCGCCGCGGCCCCGATCTCGCTGACCGTCCCCCAGGCCTGGCACTCGCCGCACCGCCCGACCCACTTGACGGTCGCCCAGCCGCACTCCGAGCAGCGGTACCCGCTCGTCCGCTTCCCCGTCGCCGCTCTCGTCGCCATGCGCGGAAGGCTAGGCGACGGCGCCGACAGACCCCCCGCGGTGACCCCCGACGACGCCGTACGGCGTCCTGCCGGCGGCACGGTGGCGACCCGCCCGCCGGTCCCCGCACAGTGGAGGCGTGAGCGGCGGCTGGGTGACCTTCGACGCGCCCCTCGAGGTCCTCGCGTGGGGTCGCAGCGCGTACCCGGTCGTCCGGGTGCCCGCCGACCTCGACGCCGCCTGCCGCGCCGAGCGGACCCGCCGGGTCGAGGGCCGCATCGAGGACGTCGAGGTCAACCTCGGGCTCAACCGCGCCGACGTCGTCGACGACGCCTTCCTCTACGCCGGGCCGTGGTTGCAGCGCCGACTGGGGGAGGAGCCGGGCGCGGTCGTCCGCTGCCGGCTGCGGCCGGTCGACCCCGACGTCGTGCCCGTGCCGGAGGACGTCCGCGAGGCGCTGGAGGACGCCGGCCGGCGCGCGGCCTTCGAGGCGCGTCGCCCCGCCGAGCGGCGTCGGCTGCGCACGCCGTCGAGACGGCCGTCCAGGACGCCACCCGCGCGCGCCGCATCGCCAAGCTCGTCGACGACCTCGCCTAGGTGTGCTGACCTGGGACGGGTCAGTACCGCCGCCACCGCAGCACGACGCCGTAGTCGCACCCCGTCCGCTCCGGGTCCTCGGCGAGCACCCGGTCGGCCGCCTCCGGCGACAGCTCGATGCGCAGCACCGCCTCGAACTGCTCCCGCGTCGGCCACGACCAGTCGACGCTCAGCCGGTCGGTCGTCCACCCCTGCCGCCGCCAGAACCGGTCGACGGCGTCGGGGTCGTAGTCCGGCCAGGTCCGCCGGAACGACCCACCGAAGGTCGACCGGGTCGCGTCGACGTCGACGACGCACGCCGTCCCGCCCGGGCGCACCACCCGCGCCAGCTCGGCGAGCCCCGGCTCGCAGCCCGGCCCGAAGAAGTACGCCCACCGCGCCTGCACGACGTCGACCGACGTGTCCGGCAGCCCGGTCGCCGCCGCGCCGGCGGCCACGACGCGGACCGGCCCACCGGTCGCCGTACGGAGTCCCGCGACGCGCGCCCGGGCGCGCTCCACCAGCGGCGGGTGCGGCTCGACCCCGACCACCGACCGGGCGGTCGCGGCCAGGCGAGGCAGGTGGAACCCGGCGCCGCAGCCGACGTCGAGCACGTCGCGCCCCGTCCAGTCGGCGACCTCGCGCAGCGCGGCGTCGAGGACGCCCGACCGGTCGACGCCGGTGTTCTCCAGCTCGTAGACGTCGGGTGAGGACCAGATGTTCGGGCTGGGGATGACGCCCTCCACCGGTGCGCTCACCGGCGCTTGGACGCCTTGCCGGCCTTGCCGGGCTTGCCCTTGGCCGCCTTCTCGGCGGCCGCCCGGATCGCCGCCTTGCGGGCCGGACCGCCCGCGGCGGCCTCGTCCTGCGCGGCCAGCGTCGCCGGGTGGACGAGCAGCGGCAGGAGCTTGCGGTTGCCGGTCCGCCACGCGGCCTGCACGGAGCGCAGGTGCGCCTCGCAGCGCACGACGAGCTGCTCGTACGCGCCCTCGCCCATCAGCTCGACGAGCTCGGCCTTGCTGCTGCGGTAGACCGGCTCGCGGCCCACGTGCGCCTCGGGGTTGCCCGAGCAGTACCAGTCCAGGTCGTGCCCGCCGGGGCCCCAGCCGCGCCGGTCGTACTCGGTGATCGTCACCTCGAGGTAGCTGCTGTCGTCGGGCTGCTCGACGGTGCGGTAGGCGCGGCGGATCGGCAGCTGCCAGCACACCTCCGGCTTGAGCATCGTCGCCGGCTTGCCCTGCAGCACCGCGTGCTGGTGCAGCGAGCAGCCCTGTCCCGCGGGGAAACCGGGCCGGTTGAGGAAGATGCACGCGCCGTCGACGACCCGGGTCTTGCGCACCCCGTCCTCGAGCTCGGTCCAGCCGTCGAGCGGCAGCCCGCCACCGGCGTCGACGGCCTCGTCGCGCAGCTGCCACTCGTCGGGGCCGAGCTCGCCGGCGACCGCGCGGACCCGCTCGAGGTCGGCGTCCTCGGTGAAGTGCGCGCCGAGGGTGCAGCAGCCGTCGTCGGGCCGGTCGGCGTAGATCCCCTGGCAGCCGTTGCCGTAGATGCACGTCCAGCTCGACGTCAGCCAGGTCAGGTCGCAGCGGAACCGCTGCCCGTCGTCCTCGGGGTCGGTGAACTCGACCCACAGGCGGGGCATGTCGAGGGCGACTTCGGGCACGCGCACACCCTAGGTGGAGTCCGGTGGGCCGCGCGCGAGAGGCGCACCGGCGACGCCGTACGGCGACCGATACCCTCACCGCATGCGCCTCGGGGTCGTCGACATCGGCTCCAACACCGTGCACCTGCTCGTCGTCGACGCCCACCGGGGGGCCCAGCCGCTGCCCGCGAGCTCGCACAAGGTCGAGCTGCGCCTCTCCGAGGGGATGCTCGCCGACGGCTCCATCGGGGAGGACGCCGTACGGCGCCTCGTGGCCTTCGTCCGCGAGTGCCTCACCCTCGCCGAGGACCAGGGCGTCGAGGACCTCGTCGCGTTCGCGACGTCGGCGATCCGCGAGGCGCCGAACGGCGAGGCCGTCCTCGACCGGGTGCGCGCCGAGACCGGGGTGGCGCTCGACGTGCTGTCCGGGCGCGACGAGGCCCGGCTGACCTTCCTCGCCGTGCGGCGCTGGTACGGCTGGTCGTCGGGGCGGCTGCTCGTCGTCGACATCGGCGGCGGGTCGCTCGAGCTGGCGACCGGCATCGACGAGGAGCCCGACGCGGCGGTCAGCGTGCCGCTCGGGGCCGGCCGGGTCACCCGCGACCACCTGCCCGGCGACCCCCCGTCGCCCGAGGCCGTCGCCGCCGCACGCCGGCACGTGCGCACGGTGCTCGCCCGCGAGCTGCGTCCGCTGCTCGTCGGCGGCGGGCCCGACCGGGTCGTCGGGACGAGCAAGACCCTGCGCTCGCTGGCCCGGATCGCCGGCGCGGCGCCGCGCGACGACGGCCCGTACGTGCCCCGGCACCTCACCGCCGCCGACGTCGCCGCGATGGTGCCCCGGCTCGCGTCGGCGACCGCCGCCGAGCGCGCGCTGCTGCCCGGGGTCTCGCCGAGCCGGGCCCACCAGCTGCTCGGCGGGGCGCTCGTCGCCGACGCCGCCCTCGACCTGCTGCGCGTCGAGGCGCTCGAGGTCTGCCCGTGGGCGCTGCGCGAGGGAATCATCCTGCGGCGGCTCGACCACCTCGAGGTCTGAGGCCGTGCCCGCCCCGGCCGATCCGGCGTCACCGCACGAGCCGCGGGTCGGGCTGTCGAGCTCGTCGGTCTACCCGGACGGGTGCGCGACGGCCTTCGCGACGGCGCAGCGGCTGGGGTACGACGGCGTCGAGGTCATGGTCTGGACCGACCCGGTCTCCCAGGACGCCGCGGCGATCCGGGCCCTGTCCGAGCGGCACGGGCTGCCCGTCCTCGCCGTCCACGCCCCGACCCTGCTCGTCACCCAGCGGGTGTTCGGGCCCGACCCGTGGCCGAAGGTCGACCGGTCGGTCGAGCTGGCGCTCGCGGTGGGCGCGCCGACCGTCGTCGTGCACCCGCCGTTCCGCTGGCAGAAGGACTACGCCGAGGAGTTCACCGACGGGGTGGCGCTGCGCGAGCACGACTCCGGGGTGCGGATCGCCGTCGAGAACATGTACCCGTGGCGCGCCGGCCGGCGCGAGCTGATGGCCTACCTGCCCGGCTGGGACCCGGTCGACCAGCCCTACGACCACGTGACGCTCGACCTGTCGCACACGGCGACGGCGCAGTCGGACGCGCTCGCCCAGGCCGCCGCGCTCGGCCCGCGGCTCGCCCACGTGCACCTCGCCGACGGGTCCGGCTCGACCCGCGACGAGCACCTGGTGCCCGGTCGCGGGGGTCAGCCCTGCGCCGAGCTGCTCGAGCGGATCGCGGCTCCGGACAGCGGTTTCCGCGGTGACGTCGTCGTCGAGGTGTCGACCCGCAAGGCCGGGCCGGCGCAGCGAGAGGTCGACCTCGCCGAGTCCCTCGCCTTCGCCCGCCTGCACCTCTTCGCGCCGCCCACCACGTGACCCGGTGACGCGGGGCCGGTGTTCCGCCCGGGTCTCCTCAGGAGGTGGGGTCGCGGCGGGCGGTGACCGCGACGGCGACGACGAGCGCGACGACGAGGACGAGCCCCACCGGGCCGGACCCGAGCCCGACGCCGTGCTCGCGCACCGGCTTCCCGAGCCAGTCGGCGACGGACGCACCGACCGGGCGGGTGAGGACGTAGGCCGTCCAGAACGACGGCACCGCGCCCCAGCCGAACCGGCGGTAGCCGACCACGGGCACGAGGATCGCCACCGCGAAGAGGACGATCGAGGCGACGTACCCCAGGTGGAGCGTCGTCGCGGTGAGGTCGCCGAGCGCGGTGCCCATGGCGAAGGTCAGCACGACCGCGGCCCAGTAGAGCAGCTCGCGCCGCGTCGTCGTCACGTCGTGGACGTCGAGCGTGCCCTCGGTCCGCTTCCACAGCGCGAAGAGCCCGCCGAGCAGCACCGCGCAGAGCACGAACGAGACGGCGTACGGCAGCCCGAGGGCCACGTGCGCGACGTCCGCCGCCATCGTGCCGAAGATGCCCACCATGGCGACGGCGGTCCAGTACGCCCACGGCCGGTAGGCCCGCCGGGTCAGCTGCCAGGCCAGCGCAACGACGAAGAGGGCGAAGCCGGCCAGCACCGCGAGCACCGGGTCGACCGCCTTCGTCGACCAGTCCGAGACCGACTCGCCCATCGCGGTCGACAGCGCCTTGGCGACCCAGAAGCCGACGGTCGGCAGCGCGACGCGGCTGACGCCCGAGGCGATCGGGGTGGCGGGCACGCGGGGGCGGCGGTCGGCGACGGGCTCGGTCACCCGACCATGGTCCCGGGCGCGGCTGAGACCGTGCTGAGACGGGACGGCGCCGTACGCTCGCCTGCGTGACGGTCATCCGGTCGGCGGGCATCCGCGGGCTGCGCTCGGTCGTCGCCGAGCTCGGCGGGGACGCCGACGACCTGGCCCGGCGCAGCGGTCTGCCGCCGGAGGCCCTCGACTCCGACGACCTGCTCGTCTCCGACGTCGCCATGGCCGTCCTGCTGGAGACCGCCGCCGCGGAGCTGGCCTGCCCCGACCTCGCGCTGCGCGTCGCCCGCCGCCAGGAGATCGCCATGCTCGGCCCGCTGGCGCTCGCCATCCGCTCCAGCCCGACGCTGGGGGAGGCGCTGGAGTGCACCTCGCGCTACCTCTTCGTCCACAGCGACGTCATGCGGCTGACCGTCGAGCCCGACCCCCGCGGCGCCCGCGGCGTCGTCGCGCTGCGCCTCGACATGACCGCCGAGGGCTCCTACCCCGTCCAGGGCACCGACCTGACGATGGCCTTCGTCCACCGCGCCGCGCTCGACCTCGTCGGCGGTCCCTACGGCCTGCGCTCGGTCGAGCTGCCCTACGACCCGCCCGCCGGGCTCGCGCCGTACGAGGAGCTGTACGGCGCCCCGGTGCACCCCGGGCAGCCGGTCGCGCGGCTGCGCGTGGTCGCGGGCTTCGCCGCGACGCCGACGGTGAGCGGCGACGAGGACACCCGCCGGATCGCGCTCGCCCTGCTGCAACGGCGGGGCGCCGCCGCACTGACGTCCACCACCGCGCTGGTGCACGCGACCCTCGCCCAGTCGATCGGCACGACCCGGCTCGAGATCGGCGCCGTCGCGCGGCTGCTCGCCCTGCACCCGCGCACCCTGCAGCGCCGCCTCGCTGCCGAGGGGACGACGTTCGCGACCGTCCTCGACGACGTGCGCCGCGAGACCGCGCGCCGGCTGCTGACGACGACCGACCTGCCGATGGCGCGGGTCGCCTCGGCGCTCGGGCTGGCCGAGCAGGCGGCGCTCACCCGCGCCGCGCGGCGGTGGTGGGGGAGCACGCCGACCCAGGTCCGCCGCGCCGGCTGACCCCGCCCACCTGTCGCGCAGGGACAAAAGGCTGTCGCCCCCGGCCAAGTACCCGCGGCCCGGTCCGGGCATCCTGGGGGTATGAGCACCACGCAGCCCGAGCGCCCCGAGCACCTCGACGTCGTCATCGTCGGCGCCGGCATCTCCGGCGTCGACGCGGCGTACCGGGTCCAGCAGCAGCACCCCGGCCGCACCTACGCCGTCCTCGAGGGCCGCGCCGCGCTCGGCGGCACCTGGGACCTGTTCCGCTACCCCGGCATCCGCAGCGACTCGGACATCTTCTCCTTCGGCTTCCCCTTCAAGCCGTGGAAGGGTGACGCGCTGCTCGCCGGCGGCACGCAGATCCGCGAGTACATCGAGGAGGCGGTGCGCGAGACCGGCATCGACCGGCACATCCGCTACGCGCACCGGGTCGCCCGCGCGTCGTGGGACAGCGACGCCGCGCGGTGGGAGCTCGACCTCGAGGTCACCCAGGACGGCCGGACGGAGCGCCGCACCCTCACCTGCTCCTTCCTGCTGCTCTGCACCGGCTACTACCGCTACGACGAGGGCTTCACGCCGCAGTTCGCCGGTCGCGACGAGTTCGCCGGGCAGGTCGTCCACCCCCAGCACTGGCCGCAGGACCTCGACGTCGCCGGCCGCCGCGTCGTCGTCATCGGCTCCGGCGCGACCGCCATCACCCTCGTGCCGGCGCTGGCCGACCTCGGCGCCGACGTGACGATGCTCCAGCGCACCCCCACGTGGATCGCCGCCGTGCCGTCGCGCGAGGCCTGGGTGGAGAAGCTGCGCGGCCGCGTCCCCGAGCAGGTCGCCCACAGGATCCTGCGGGCCAAGCACATCGGCGAGCGGATCGTCACCTACGCGCTGGCCCGCCGCTTCCCGGCCCTCACCCGCCGGGCGCTGCTGGCCGGCGCCAGCCGCACCGTCGGGGCCGACGTCGTGCGGGAGCACTTCACGCCGCCGTACAACCCCTGGGACCAGCGCATCTGCGCGGCCCCCGGCGGGGACTTCTTCCGGGCGCTGGCCGACGGGCGCACCCACGTCGTCACCGACCACGTCGACCGCTTCGTGCCCGAGGGCGTGCGGCTGCGCAGCGGCCGCACCCTGCCGGCCGACGTCGTCGTCACCGCGACCGGGCTGCAGCTGCTCATGGCCGGCGGCATCGAGGTCGTCGTCGACGGCGAGCCGGTCGACCTCAGCAGCCGGGCGGTCTGGCGCGGAGCGATGATCGAGGGCATCCCGAACCTCGCCTTCGTCGTCGGCTACGTCAACTCGTCGTGGACGCTGCGCGCCGACCTCACCGCGCAGCTCGTCACCAAGGTCCTCACCCACCTCGACGAGCAGGGCCTGCGGGCCGTCGCCCCGGTCGCTCCGGCGGGTCTGGGCAAGCGCCCGGTCATCGACCTCACGTCGGGCTACGTCAGGCGCGCGATCTCCGCGTTCCCGCACCAGGGTGACCGCGCCCCGTGGACCATCCCGCAGAACTACGTGGTCGACCGGGTCGTCAACCTGCGCGGCCGCTTCACCCAGGACCTGCGGCCGTGGACCGGCCGGGGCGCCCCGACCCGACGCGAGGACAGCACGACGGCCGCCGCCTGAGAGCCGGCTGGCAAGGTCTCCGGCGGCCGTTTGCCGCGGGGCCGATCGGGCACTCGTCGTCGCATGAGCCGAACCCGTGCCGCCCTCTCCGCGGGGGCCGGCGCCCTCGGCGCCCTCGGCCTGTACGACGTCCTCCAGCGTCGCCACAGCGTCCTGCGCAACTACCCCGTCGTCGGGCACCTGCGCTTCCTGCTCGAGGACCTGCGTCCCGAGCTGCAGCAGTACTTCATCGAGCGCAACTGGGACGGGCGGCCGTTCGACCGCGACACCCGGTCGCTCGTCTACGAGCGGGCGAAGGGCACGATGACCGAGCAGCCGTTCGGCACCGAGCGCGACGTCAACGAGGTCGGCTACGAGTTCCTCGTCCACTCGACCGTCCCGGTCGCCGAGCCGAAGGAGCCGCACCGGGTCCTGATCGGCGGGCCGGACTGCAGCAAGCCCTACTCGATGAGCCTGCTCAACGTGTCGGCGATGAGCTTCGGGGCGTTGTCCGCCAACGCGATCCGCGCGCTCAACAAGGGCGCGAAGATGGGCGGGTTCGCCCACGACACCGGCGAGGGCGGGCTGTCGCCGTACCACCTCGAGCACGGCGGCGACCTCGTCTGGGAGGTCGGCAGCGGGTACTTCTCGACCCGCACGAAGGACGGCGACTTCGACGAACGGCAGTTCGCCGACAAGTCCGCCGACGACCGGGTGAAGTGCGTGTCGCTCAAGCTGAGCCAGGGCGCCAAGCCCGGCATCGGCGGCGTCCTGCCCGCGGCCAAGGTCAGCGAGGAGATCGCCCGGATCCGCGAGGTCCCGCAGGGCCAGAAGTGCGTGAGCCCTGCGCAGCACAAGGTCTTCTCCACCCCGGTCGAGCTCATCGAGTTCATCGCGCGGATGCGCGACCTCGCCGGCGGCAAGCCCGCCGGGTTCAAGCTGTGCGTCGGCTCGCGCACCGACGTCCTCGCCATGGTCAAGGCGATGCTCGAGGTCGGCACGGCACCGGACTTCATCGTCGTCGACGGCTCCGAGGGCGGCACCGGCGCGGCGCCGCTCGAGTTCGAGGACCACGTCGGCATGCCGCTCACCGACGGCCTGATGACGGTGCACAACGCGCTCGTCGGCGCCGGCCTGCGGGACACGGTCAGGCTCGGGGCCAGCGGCAAGGTCGTCGGCGCCAGCGACATCGTCAAGCGGCTCGTCCAGGGCGCCGACTACACCAACTCGGCGCGGGCCATGATGATGGCCGTCGGCTGCATCCAGGCCCAGAAGTGCCACACCGACAAGTGCCCGGTGGGCGTCGCCACCCAGAGCCACGCCCGGGCGCTGGCGCTCGACGTCGGCGACAAGGCGCAGCGGGTCCAGCGCTACCAGCAGGCCACCGTCGCCGAGGCCGTCACCCTCATGGCGGCGATGGGCGTGCACAGCCCGGCCGAGCTGACGCCGCACCAGCTGCGGGTCAACGTCGACGTGCGCCACCAGGCGTCGTACGCGCAGCTTCACGACTGGCTCGAGCCCGGCGAGCTGCTCGAGGGCCCCCGACCGTCGTGGGCGGCCGACTGGGCCGCCGCCCGCCCCGACACCTTCCGCGCCGCCCACCCGACCAGCAGGAGGACCGCATGACCACCGTCGCCGAGAGCATCGTCGACGCGCTCGCCGACCACGGCGTGCGCCAGGTGTGGGGCGTCGTCGGCGACGCCCTCAACCCCGTCACCGACGCCATCCGCCGCCGGGGGAAGGACCGCGAGGACATCGAGTGGGTGGGGGTGCGCCACGAGGAGGCGGCCGCCTTCGCGGTGAGCGCGCAGGCCCAGCTGACGGGGAGGATCGCCGTCTGCATGGGCACGGTGGGCCCCGGCTCGGTGCACCTGCTCAACGGCCTGTACGACGCCGCCAAGTCGCACGCCCCCGTCCTCGCCATCTGCGGGCAGGTGCCGAGCGAGGAGATGGGGTCGGACTTCTTCCAGGAGGTCGACAACGACCGGCTCTTCGCCGACGTCGCCGTCTTCAACCGCACCGTCACCTCAGCGTCGCAGATGCCCCAGCTGCTCGAGCAGGCGGTCAACGCCGCCTACGCCGCGCAGGGGGTCGCCGTCCTCACCCTGCCCGGCGACCTCGGCGGGCTCGAGCTGGCCAAGGACACCCCGGCGCCGCGGTTCGCCCCGCCGCCGGCGTTCGCCGGCGCTCCCGAGGACCAGGTGCACGCGGCCGTCGAGGTGCTGTCGGGCGCGAAGGTCACCCTCCTGGTCGGCTGCGGCGCCAAGCACGCGCGCGACGAGGTGCTCGAGCTGGCCGAGCGGCTCGGCGCCCCGATGGTCCTCTCGCTCAAGGCCAAGGAGGGCCTCGAGCGCGACAACCCGTACGAGGTCGGCCAGTCCGGGCTCATCGGCAACCCCGCCGCGGCGGAGGCGCTCGACGGCTGCGACGTGCTGCTCATGGTGGGCACCGACTTCCCCTACCGGGACTGGTATCCCCAGGGGAAGACGGTCGTCCAGCTCGACGTGCGCCAGGCCCACATCGGCCGCCGGATCTCGGTCGACCACGCCCTCGTCGGCGACAGCCGGGCCACGCTGTGCGACCTGCTCGCGCGGCTGCCGCGGCAGGAGGAGCGGGGGCACCTCGAGGACGCCGTGTCGTCGTACGCCGACTGGCGCGAGGGGCAGGAACGGCTCACGAGACCAGACCACGACCACTCGCTCGTCGGCAAGGTCCGCTCCGTTTTCGACAACCCCGACGACCTCATCCGGCCCGAGGCCGTCGCGGCGGTGCTCGACCGGCTCGCGCCCGACGACACCGTCTTCACCTCTGACACGGGGATGTCGACGGTGTGGCTCTCGCGGTTCGTCATGATGCGCGGGACCCGGCGGCTGGTCGGCTCCTACAACCTGGGCTCGATGGCCAACGCGATGCCGCAGGCGCTCGGTGCCCAGGCCCTCGACCGGTCCCGTCCGGTGGTCGCGTTCGCCGGCGACGGCGGCCTGATGATGCTCCTCGGCGACCTGCGCACCGCCGTCACCTACCGGCTCCCGGTGACCGTCGTCGTCTTCGACAACTCCCGTCTGGGGATGGTCAAGCTCGAGCAGGAGCAGGGCGGGCTGCCCGAGTTCGGCACCCAGCTCGACAACCCCGACATCGCCGCGGTGGCGACGGCCATGGGGCTGCAGGCGCGCCGGGTCACCGACCCGCAGGACGTCGAGGGGGCGGTGGCCTGGGCGCTGGCCCACGACGGCCCGACCCTGCTCGACGTCGTCACCAACCCCGACGAGATCTCGGTCCCGCCCAAGCCGAAGGTCGGTCAGGCCTGGGGTTTCGCCATCGCCAAGAGCAAGGAGATCCTCACCTCGTCCCGCTGACTCTTGTGTCGCCCGGACACCTGATCGTCATACGTCAGGACGTGCCACGACGGGGCGGGGTGAGGAAAGTGGTGCTCGACGACGAAGCGCGCTCGGGTGGCTTCGACGTCGTGCTCCCCAGCCCAGCGCGAGGCGTACCGGTCAGGCCTCGTCGCCCCGGGCGACCACCCGACTCGCGCCAGGTGCCCGTGGGGGGCAGCTCGAGCGAGCTGGTGGTGGACATCCCGACGGCTCGCGGCCTCCCCTCAACGGCGAAGGGAGGCCGCAGCTGGTGAGCCGGCGCGGTCGGACAGGGCCCCTCGCCGCGATCCGCCGCCACCCCTCGGCGCGTTCCGGACTCACGTTCTGCCGCCTCCGCCGGCGATGACAGCGTTGTCAGCCGGCAGAACGTGAGTCCGGAACGCGGGCGGGGGGCGGGTAGCGTCGGGGCCGTGACGCACGACCACCCCACCCAGGTCCCGCCGTCCCAGCGCCCGCACCGCGCCCGCCGCGCCATGCGCGTCCTCGTCGTCGACGACGTCGGCCGGGTCCTGCTCTTCCGCGACAGCGACCTCGGCCTCGACCCGGTGCCGCACTGGTGGATCACCCCCGGCGGCGGCGTCGACGCGGGGGAGCGCGACGAGCAGGCGGCCGTCCGCGAGGTCGCCGAGGAGACCGGGTTCGTCGTCACCGAGGACGAGCTCGTCGGCCCGCTCGCCTCGCGCACCGTCGTGCACGGGTTCAGCGACGTCGTCACCCACCAGGACGAGCTGTTCTGGGTCGTCCGCGTCCCGGCCGGCGAGATCGACACCGCCGGGCACACCGACGAGGAGCGGCTGACGATGACCTCGCACCGCTGGTGGACCCGGGCCGAGCTCGACGCCGTCGACCCCGACCCGCTCCCGACCGACGGCCGGGAACCGTTGTGGCCCAGCGAGATCCCTCGGCTGCTCGATCTCGCCGACGCGTGGCGCCCGGGCGCGCCGGCCGCCCGGCTCGACGACGTCGAGGAGTCGAGCGTTCCCGTCGACGCCGCCTGATCCGCCTCAGACGACCCGCAGCTGCTCGCGCCACCGCGCGAGGACGGCCGGGTCCGTGCAGTCGAGCACGGAGCCGTCCGGCTCGCGGTTCCACAGGTGCAGGTAGAGCGGCACCGCGTCGGCGGTGAACCGCTCGTCGTGGTCCGGCCGCGACTCGCCCGGTGCGAGGGGCGTCGTGACCACCGGCTCCTGCGCCACCTCGAGCAGCCAGCCGTCACCGGTGTCGGCCGCCTCGACGAGCAGCCGGTACGGCGTCGCCGAGCGCAGCCGGGCGCTCGGGCGCGGCACGAACCCGGTGAGCAGCTCGTCGACCCCGTCGACCGCGAGCGCGGAGCGGAACCACAGCTCGCGGACCGCCGGCGCCCGCCCGAGCCGGGAGGCCATCGCGTCGACGGCGTGGACGGTGACCTCGTGCGCCTGCCGGCGGGTCCACCCCAGCCGCGGCGGCGGTGCGTCGCGCAGGAAGAACCAGACGTCGGCGTCCGGGTCGGTGTCGACGACCGCCTGGAGCAGGTCGGCGCACTGCGCGTCGTACCACTCGTAGGGGTCGCCGGTGAGGCCGGCGTCGCGGGCCAGGGCGGCCGCGCCGGCGCCGTCGGCCGGCACGTCGATCGGCCCGGCGTCCCGGGGTGAGGCCCCGCGCAGGATCGCCGCCGCCCACCGGTGGACGAGACCGGTGTGCAGGACGAGGTCGCCGACGGTCCACCCCGGACAGGTCGGGACCGGTGCCCCGGCCCCCGCGAGGCGGGCGTTCTCGCGCAGCACGGTGGCGGCGTCGCCGAGGGCGTCGCCGTACGCGTCGAGGTCGAGACGGGCGGGCACGCCCGCAGCCTAGGAGGAGGGGCCGACACCGCGCAGCCGACTCCGGGGACGAGACCCGTTGTCAGCCCTACGGATCGGACATCCCGGGCACCGGGTGGCGGGTGTCGGACCTGGCCCCTACTGTCCACCTGTCGGGCCCTCCCGCCGATCTCGCAGGATCCTCCCCGCGGGCTCCCAGGGGCGGTCGGCGCAGCACCCGCAGGACCCGCACCACTCGCGCACCCGGGCCACCGCCCGGGTCGTCACACGCCGGCGGACGGCCGGTCGGAAGGGACACGAACCATGGCACGACGCACCACCCGGCCATCGCGCCGACTGGCGGCCACCACCGCCGGCGCCGTGGCCGTCATCGGGCTCACGGCGCTGCCGGGGCTCGCGGCGACCGCACCCGCCTCCGGCCCGGACGCCGCGGCGCCCTCGCCGACGGCCGGCGCGCGCGGCGACGAGAAGGGCTACTACGACGCCCGCCAGCAGTCCGGTCGCGCCGGGGCGAAGGCCGCGGCGACCGCCTCGCTCAGCGCGGCCGGCAAGGCCGCCGGGCTCGGCTCCGCCTCGGTCGACCTCGACCCGCTCACCCTGACGCCGCGCAACCTCACGGTCCTCCAGGGCTACCTCACCGGGCCCAGCGCGGCGCCGGCGGCCGACGTCGCGCTGGGCTACGTGCGCTCCCACCTCGCCGCGCTCGGCCTCGACCAGGCCGACCTCGCGACGCTCTCGAGCGCCAAGGACTACGTCGACGTCGAGGGCATCCACCACCTGTCGTGGACGCAGTCGGTCCGGGGTGTCCCCGTCTTCGGCAACGGCCTCAAGGCCAACGTCGCGAAGGACGGTCGGCTGATCTCCGTCCAGGGCTCGCCCGTGCACGGCCTCGCCGCGCTCGCGGCCCGCGCCGGCTCGCCCGCCCTCGACGCCCCCGGCGCCCGGGCGGCGGCGGCGAAGGACGTCGGCGGCTCCGCCTCCGCGTCGGCGACCGTCAGCGGCAAGGCCGCGTCCGGCGACACGACCTGGTCCAACCACGACTTCGCCAAGCAGGTCTGGTTCCTCACCCCGTCGGGGCTGCGCCGCGGCTGGTCGACCTACGTGACCACCGGCGCCACGTCGGCGTACCAGCACGTCGTCGACGCCTCGAGCGGCGCCGTGCTCTTCCGCCGCTCCACCGTCGACCACGACAACGCCACGGCCAAGGTCTACGACTACTACCCGGGCGCGCCCAAGGGCGGGCAGCCCAAGGCCGTCGACCTGGTCGCGCGGGGGTGGATCAGCCCGTCGGCCACCTGGCTCAACGGCAAGAACGTCGTCGCCTGGGCCGACGTCGACGACGACAACCTCGTCGGCAAGGGCGAGAAGACCCCCGGCCCGGCCGCGGGCACGACCTTCGACCTCAAGGCCTTCGACGGCGCGCAGCCCGGCTGCTCCGCCGCCTACGTGTGCACGTGGAACCCGCGGGTCGCCGACAGCTGGCGCAAGAACGCGAACGCCGACGTCACCAACGCCTTCTACCTCGGCAACGTCTTCCACGACCACCTGGAGGGCGCGCCGATCGGGTTCACCCCGCAGGCCGGCAACTTCCAGGCCAACGGGGGCGACCCGGTCCTGCTCAACGCGCTCGACGGCGCCGACACGGCGGACGGGCTGCCGGACGCGAACCACATCGACAACGCCAACATGAGCACCCCGCCGGACGGCACGCCGCCGACGATGCAGATGTACCTCTGGCACCAGCCGGGGACGACGTCGCGCCAGGACCCGTTCCTCGCGGTGAGCGGCGCCTTCGACGCGAGCATCCTCTTCCACGAGTACACCCACGGGCTGTCCAACCGGCTCGTCGTCGACGCGACCGGCGTCTCGACCCTCAACAGCCTGCAGGCCGGGTCGATGGGCGAGGCGTGGAGCGACTACTACGCGCTCGACTTCCTCGTCTCCCAGGGGTTCATCACCGACTCGGCGAAGGACGGCGACGTCCAGGCGGCGACGTACACCCTCGGCGGCCAGGGCCTCTTCCGCACCGAGGCGATCGACTGCCCGGTGGGCAGCACCGCCGCGCCCTGCCAGGGGCCGGTCGCCGGCCCCGGCGGCTACACGTACGGCGACCTGCCGCTCATCGGCGGCGCCCCGGAGGTCCACGCCTCCGGTGAGGTCTGGGCGCAGACCCTGTGGGACCTGCGCACCCGTCTCGGCTCGCGCCTGGCCGACAGCCTCATCACCCGCGCCATGTCGCTCTCGCCGGCCGACCCGTCGATGCTCGACATGCGCAACGCCGTCCTCCAGGCCGACCAGGTCGTCTACGGCGACACCCACCGCAGCACGCTGTGGAAGGTCTTCGCCAACCGCGGCATGGGGTGGTTCGCCGGGAGCCTCGGCTCCGCCGACGCCCAGCCGGCGCAGGACTTCAACCTGCCGCCGCGCCCCCAGGCCCCGCGCTCGACCGTGTCGGGCACCGTCACCGACCCGACGACGGGACAGCCGGTCGCCGGCGCCGTCGTCCGGATCACCGGCCACGACTCCGGGTTCAGCAGCGACTACACCGCGACGACCAACGCGGCCGGCGCGTACTCGATCGGTGGCGTCCTCGACGGCACCTACCCGAAGGTCGTCGTGATCGCTCCCGGCTACGAGACGGTGAGCACGTCCGTCACCGTCGGCAGCGGGGCCCCGGTCGACTTCTCGGTCCGCCGCGACTGGGCCGCCGCCAGCGGCGGCGGGGCGGTCACGGCCTTCAACGGCCCCGACTTCAGCACCTTCAACTGCGGCCCGACGCAGGCCATCGACGGCAGCCAGGGCACCGGCTGGGGCTCGACGACCGGTGACGACGCCGGGACGCCGACCAACGTGTTCGTGCCGAAGTTCATCGTCGTCAAGCTCCCGTCGGCGGTCGACGTCGAGACCTTCGCGGTCGACCCGTCGAACACCTGCGGCGACCCGGGCAGCTCCGCCACCGGCGCCTACCGGATCGACACCTCGGTCGACGGCACGACGTGGACCACCGCGGCCTCCGGCACCTTCGGGACGGCGAACCGGGGGATCTACAACGTCGTGACCCCGACGGCCGGCAAGGCCGGCGTGGCCTACGTCAAGTTCTGGATCCTCGGCAACCAGGTCCCCGACTTCGCGACGAACTGCCCCTCCGGCGGTTTCGGCGGGTGCACGTTCACCGACATGACCGAGCTCCAGGTCTTCGGCAAGCCCGCCGCCTGACCCGCAGCCACCCGGTGTGACGCCCTCCCCGCCCCCGGCGGGGAGGGCGTCGTCCTGTCGGGGGCCCAGGGCCCTTCCCGGCGCGGTCCGCCCGCGCCACACTGACCGCGTGGGCCCGACCCCGGAGGCCGTCGTCGTCGAGCACCTGCGGGTGGTCCGCGGGGGCCGCGAGGTGCTGCCCGACCTCGACCTCGTCGTCCCCGCCGGCCAGGTCGTCGGCCTCCTCGGCCCCAGCGGCTCCGGCAAGACGACGCTGCTGCGCGCGGTCGTCGGCGTCCAGGTCGTCGCGTCCGGGCGGGTCACCGTGCTCGGCCACCCGGCGGGTTCCCCGCCGCTGCGCCGACTCGTCGGCTACGTCACGCAGCAGCCGAGCGTGTACGACGACCTGAGCGTCACCGACAACGTGCGCTACTTCGCCGACCTCGCCGGGGCGGGCCGCGACCGCGCCGCAGAGGTCCTCGAGGAGGTCGACCTCGGACCCGTCGCGGCGTCCCGCGCCCGGGCCCTGTCCGGCGGTCAGCGCTCGCGGCTCTCCCTGGCCTGCGCGCTCGTCGGCGACCCGCGCCTGCTCGTCCTCGACGAGCCCACGGTCGGCCTCGACCCGGTGCTGCGCCGCGATCTGTGGGCGCTCTTCGCGCGGCTGGCGGGGGAGGGGCGCACGCTGCTCGTCTCGAGCCACGTCATGGACGAGGCCACCCGCTGCGACCGGCTCGTCCTGCTGCGCGAGGGTCGCGTCCTCGCCGACGAGACACCCGCGCAGCTGCTCGCCCGGACCGGCGCCACCGACGCCGACGCGGCCTTCCTCGCGCTCGTCGAGGGGGCGCCCCGCGGCGCCCCGGGGACCATGCCGTGACCCCGCGGCTCACCCTCGTCACCGCGGCCCGCGTGCTGCGTCAGCTGCGCGGCGACCGCCGCACCGTCGCGCTGCTCCTCGTCGTCCCCTGCGTGCTCATCGGCCTGCTCGCGTGGGTGTACGACGGCGGCCCGGTCGTCGACCGGGTCGGCCCGGCGCTGCTCGGGGTCTTCCCCTTCGTCGTGATGTTCCTCGTCACGAGCGTGACCACGCTGCGCGAGCGCACGAGCGGCACCCTCGAGCGGCTGCTCACCACCCGGCTCGGGCGGGGCGACCTCGTGGGCGGGTACGCCCTCGCCTTCGGGGCCGCCGCGGTCGTCCAGGCCGTCCTCGCGACGGCCTTCGCCGTGCTCGTCTGCGGGGTCGACGTCGCCGGTCCGGTCGGGCTGCTCGTCGTCGTCGCCGTGGCCGACGCGGTCCTCGGCGCCGCGCTCGGGCTCCTCGTCAGCGGCTTCGCCCGCACGGAGTTCCAGGCCGTGCAGTTCCTCCCCGCCGTGGTCCTGCCGCAGTTCCTCCTCTGCGGGCTGCTCGTGCCGCGCGAGCAGCTGCCGGCGGTGCTGCACGCGGTCAGCGACGTCCTGCCGCTGTCCTACGCCGTCGACGCCATGACGACCATCGCGACCCGCACCACCGCTCAGGGTGCCGCCGGCGATGCGGGCCGCGACCTGGTCGTCGTGCTCGGGTTCGTCGTCGCCGCGCTGGTCCTCGGGTCGGCGACCCTGCGGCGTCGTACGCCCTGAGGGCGTCCCACCCGCCGCCCGGCGGGCGGTGTCCCCGGGCGGCGGTACTGTGCCCGGGTGCGTCCCACCGACCTGATCCGCACACCCCTGCGGACGTCCCTGCTCCAGCTCGCCAAGTCCGGCACCGTCCGCGACGCCGTCGAGAAGGCCCCCGTGACCCGGGGCGTCGTCAAGCGGTTCGTGCCCGGCTCGAGCACCGACGACGCCGTCCGCGCGACGGCCGAGCTCCAGTCGACCGGCCGGATGGTCACCCTCGACTTCCTCGGCGAGGACACCCTCGACCTCGCCCAGGCGCAGGCCACCCGCGACGCCTACCTCACGGTCCTGCGCCGGCTGTCCGACGCCGGCGCCACGGCCGGCGGCCGCGCCGAGGTCTCGCTCAAGCTCACCGCTCTCGGCCAGCTGCTGCCCGGCGACGGGCGCAAGATCGCCCTCGAGCACGCCCGCGAGGTGTGCGAGGCGGCCGCGGCGGCCGACACGACCGTCACGCTCGACATGGAGGACCACACGACGACCGACGCGACGCTCGAGGCGCTGCGCGAGATCCGCGTCGACTTCCCGTGGGTCGGCGCCGTGCTCCAGGCCTACCTGCACCGCACCGAGGCCGACTGCCGCGACCTGGCCCACGCCGGCTCGCGGGTGCGGCTGTGCAAGGGCGCGTACAACGAGCCCGCCTCCGTCGCGTTCCAGGGCGCCGACGTCGACCGCTCCTACGTGCGCTGCCTCAAGGTCCTCATGGCCGGCGAGGGCTACCCGATGGTCGCCAGCCACGACCCGCGCCTCATCGAGATCGCCGGGGCGCTCGCGGCGAAGCACGGCCGCGACCCGCACTCCTTCGAGTACCAGATGCTCTTCGGCATCCGCCCCGAGGAGCAGCAGCGGCTCGCCGACCGCGGTGACCAGATGCGCGTCTACGTCCCGTACGGCGACGACTGGTACGGCTACTTCATGCGCCGCCTGGCCGAGCGCCCCGCCAACGTCGGGTTCTTCCTGCGCGGCGTCGCCACGCGTGGCTGACCCGTTCCTGCCCGCCGCCGGGACCCTCGTCCTCGTCGGCGACTCGGTCACCGACGCCGGCCGCGACCGCACCGACCCGGGCGGCCTCGGCGAGGGCTGGGTGCGCGACGTCGCCGCCGCGCTCGCCACGACCCACCCCGGCCTGGCCGTCCGCAACCGCGGCGTCGCCGGTGACCGGGCCGTCGACCTCGAGCGACGCTGGGACGACGACGTGCTCGCCGAGCGGCCGGTGGTCGTCAGCGTCCTCGTCGGGGTGAACGACACCTGGCGCCGCTTCGACGCCGCCGACCCCACGAGCGTCGAGGACTACGAGGCGACACTGCGACGGCTCCTCGAGCGCACCCGGTTAGCCGGCGTCGAGCGGCTCGTCCTCGTCGAGCCGTTCGCGCTCCACGTGCCCCCGGTGACGAGCGAGTGGGACGACGAGCTCGCCGGCCGTCGCGCCGCGGTGGCCCGGGTCGGGGCGTCGTACGGCGCCGTGGTCGTGCGTGCGCAGGCGGCCTTCGACGCCGCGGCCGGCGACGCACCCGAGGCGCTGCTGCACGACGGGGTGCACCCGACCCCCGCCGGCCACGCGCTGCTCGCGCGCTCCTGGCTGGACGCCGTCGGCGCCTGAGCGGCCAGCAGCGTCCGCACCGCCGGGGCACCGGTGCCCCGACGGTGCGAACGCCAGGGGTCAGCCGACCGCCACCGCCGTCCACGCGGCCTTGACCGCGGCGACCTGCGCCGACGAGGCGCCGTACAGGTCGCTCGCCGCCGAGACGGTGGCGGCGCGGGCGCCGCGGTAGTCCGTCTTCGAGGTCATGTACACCGTCAGCGCGCGGTACCAGATCGCCGAGGCCGCGTCGCGGCCGATGCCGGTGACGGCGCCACCCTGGCAGACCGGCGAGCTGTAGGAGAACCCGTTCACCGTCTTGGTGCCCGAGCCCTCGGACAGCAGGTAGAAGAAGTGGTTGCCGATGCCCGAGGAGTAGTGCACGTCGACCGTCGGGGCGGTCGGGCCGTAGCAGGAGAGCGAGGCGCCGTCCTTGGCCGGGTCGTCCATCCGCCGGAAGCCCTGGTGGGTCGAGTCGAACGCCTCGCCGATGAGGTAGTTCCCCGGCTGCTTCGGGTTGGCGGCAGAGAACTCGACCATCGTCCCGAAGATGTCCGAGGTCGCCTCGTTGAGCCCCCCGGACTCCCCGGAGTACGTCAGCCCGGCGCTGTTCTCGGTCACGCCGTGGCTCATCTCGTGCCCGGTGACGTCGAGCGAGACGAGCGGGCCGAACTGCTTGCCGTCGCCGTCGCCGTAGGTCATCTTCGTGCCGTCCCAGAAGGCGTTGACGTAGTTCTTGCCGTAGTGGACCCGGTTGAACGAGCCCTTGCCGGTGCCGAAGATCCCGTTGCGGCCGTAGGTGTTCTTGTAGAAGTCCCACGTGACGTCGGTGCCGTACTGCGCGTCGACGCCGGCCGTCGCGCGGTTGGCGCTGCTGCCGTTGCCGAAGCTCGGGGTGGCGCTGGTGAACAGCGTCCCCGTCGAGCAGCCGATCCCCAGCAGCTGGCAGCCGTAGGAGTCCTGCTTGCCCGCCATGTCGGTCGTGTAGGTGCCGCCGCGGGTGGCGTCCTTGAGCTGGTACGTCGACCCGCCGAGGGTCAGCTGCAGCGGCACGGTCCCGGTGTAGAGCCCGGTGCCCTGCCCGTCGACGGTCTGGATGCCCTCCTCCGAGCGCACCACCGCGCCGGTCGTCGCGTCGACGTACGTCGTCAGCCGGCTCGGCGTCCCGTCGGGCTGGGTCCCGCCACTGCGGACCGCCCAGACGAGCCGCGGGGTGGCGGAGGTGGCGTCGACGACGAGCGACGGGACGTCGCCCCGGGTCAGCGACCGGCCGGCGCCCAGGCGGGCGGCCGCGGCGCCGCTCGCCGACGCGGGGGTGACGGTGGGCGTCGTCGAGAGGCGCAGCGGTGCCCGCAGCGTCTGGCTCACCGAGCGCAGCGTGCCGTCGGGCGCCCGGTGCACGACCAGGTCGCCGCCGAGGACCGGCAGCCCGCGGTAGGTGCGGGTCATCCGCACGTGCGTGGTGCCGTCGCCGTCGGCGAGCGCGCGGGTCGCCGTCAGCGCCTGCCCGGCGCCGAACGCCGCGCCGGCCGGCTGCGCGGCGACCGCCTGCGCCGCCCCGGGGGCGAGCTCGGCGAGCCCGGCCGCGTCGACGGCGAGGGTGCCGAGCGCCCGCGGCGCGGGGGTGCCGGCCGGTGCGGCCTGCGCCGTCGTCCCGAGCGTGACGCCGGCGACGGCCGCGGCGAGCGCGGCGGCGGTGAGGATCGTGGCGCGGTGGGTGCGCGACGGTCGTGCCATGGGTGGTCCTCCTGTGGTCGGTGCCCCTGCCGTCCTTCCTACGTCGGCTCCGGGCAGGTCGGGACAGGGCGCCCGTCGGCGTTCCCCCAGGTTTCGGTCAGGAAAAGGTCAGGCCCGGTCCGGCCCGGCGCGGCCGACATACTGGCCCCATGACGACGACCGCGATCTTCGGTGCCGGCGTGATGGGCGAGACGCTGCTGTCCGGGCTGGTCCGGGCCGGGCGCCCGCGCGAGGACCTCGTCATCACCGAGCGGCGCCCGGACCACGCGGCCTCGTTGGCCGAGCGGTACGGCGTCCGCGTCCTCACCAACCTCGAGGCCGCCGACCTCGCCGACGTGCTCGTCCTCGTCGTCAAGCCGCAGGACATGGACGGGCTGCTGGCCGAGATCCACGACCACGTGCGGCCCGGGGACCTCGTCGTCTCGCTCGCGGCGGGCATCACGACCGCCTTCCTCGAGGCCCGGCTGCCGGAGGGGGTGGCGGTCGCGCGGGTCATGCCCAACACCCCGGCGCTGGTCGACGAGGGGATGGCCGCGGTGTCGGCGGGTCAGCACTGCTCGCCCGAGCACCTCGCCGAGGCGCGCTCGCTGCTCGAGTCGTGCGGCAAGGTCGTCGAGGTCCCGGAGAAGCACCAGGACGCCGTGACCGCGATCTCCGGCAGCGGGCCGGCGTACATCTTCTACGTCGTCGAGGCCATGGTCGAGGCGGGCGTCGTCCTCGGCCTGCCGCGGGCGACGTCGTCCGAGCTCGTCGTCCAGACGCTGTACGGCGCCGCGACCATGCTCAAGGAGACGGGCGAGCACCCGACGGTCCTGCGCGAGCGGGTGTCCTCGCCCGGGGGGACGACGGTCGCGGCGCTGCGCCAGCTCGACGACCACAAGGTCCGGGCCGCGTTCATCACCGCGATGGAGGCGGCGGCGCAGCGCTCGCACGACCTCGCCGCCGGGACCCAGTGAGCGAGCCCCCCGAGCCGCGGGTCGCCGTACGGCGGCTCGGGCCCGACGACTGGGGGGCCTACCGCCGGATCCGGCTCGAGATGCTGCTCGACGCCCCCGACGCGTTCCTCACCACGCACGCCGAGGCGGCGGCGCACGACGAGGCGACCTGGCGCTCGCGCCTCGGCTCGGCGACGACGTACCTCGCCGAGGTGTCCGGCGGATCCGCCGGCTCGGTGACGCTGTGGGACGGACCCCTGGACGGCCCGCCGGACGAGGCCTTCCTCGTCGCGATGTACGTCGCCCCCTCCGCCCGCCGACGCGGGGTGGGGGAGCGGCTGGTGCGGGCCGTCCTCGACGAGGCCGACCGCCGCGGGCTGGCCCGGGTGGTCCTGGAGGTGACGAGCTCCAACGACGGCGCGAGGCGGCTCTACGAGCGGTGCGGGTTCACGGCCACCGGCGCGACGACCCCGCACCCGCGCCGGCCCGAGCTGCACGAGCAGGCCATGGTGCGCGAGCGGCGGCCGGATGCTGCCGGTGGCCCCGGGATGACGGACCCGGGACCGTCGTGCACGATGGGCGCATGAGCGACGTCATGGTCCGGGCCCTGGGCGAGGCCGACTGGGAGGAGTTCCGCGGCATCCGGCTCCAGGCGCTCACCGAGTCGCCCGAGGCGTTCGCCGCCAAGCTGAGCGAGGAGCAGGGGTTCGACGAGGACTTCTGGAAGCTGCGGCTGCGCCGGTCCACCCGGTTCGTCGCCGAGTCGACGGAGCAGCTCCTCGGGCTGGTCTGCCTCGGCCGCGCCCACGACGACGACGGGGAGGTCCCCGGCGTCGGCGAGATCTTCGGGCTGTGGGTGGCACCCGACGCCCGCGGCAGCGGCGTCGCGACCCGGCTGATCAAGGCCGGGGCCGAGCGGGCCCGCGAGGACGGCCTGAGCCACGTGACCTTCTGGGTCGGCACCGACAACGGCAAGGCGGTCGCCTTCGCCTCCGGGATGGGCTTCCGCCCCACCGACTTCCGCCGCCCGATGCGGCTGCCCGACGGCACCGAGCTCGGTGACACCGAGATCGCCATGGTCCTGCCGCTCGGCGACGACCGGGCGGCGCCGACCCGCCTCTGACCGGCCGGCTCCTGCCGGCCGCGGCCACCCTCGACGAGGAGGACGCATGACCGCGAACCCCAAGGCCCACCAGCCCGAGGCGGCTCCGCCCGTGGTCGACCGGGCCGCCTTCGACGCCGCGCTCGCCGAGCAGGTGGTGCGCGAGAAGGAGGTCACCCGGGCGAGCGACCGTGCCGCGGCGGCGCGCCGGCGGCTGCCGATGGTCGAGGTGGAGGACTACGTCTTCGAGGGCGTCGACGGCCCGGTGCGGCTCACCGAGCTGTTCGGGGAGCACTACCTGCTGCTCGTGCAGAACGTCATGTACGGCGTCGACTGGGAGGCGGGCTGCCCGAGCTGCACGTGGGCGGTCGACAACCTGCCGGCGACCATGTCGCGGCTCGACGACGAGGGCATCGCCTTCGCGATGATCTCGCAGGCGCCCGTGGAGAAGCTCGAGGCGTGGCGGCGGCAGCGCGGCTGGCCGCACCGGTGGGTGTCCTCGGGGGCGACGACGTACCACCAGGACTGGGGGTGGACGCTCGACCACGGCGACTACCAGGGTCCGGTCCCCGGCTACTCGTACTACCTGCTGAAGGACGGGACGCCGTACCTCACCTACATGACCGGCGCCCGCGGCACCGAGGCGATCCTGCCCGTCGCGCACATCATGGACCGCACGGTCTACGGGCGGCAGCAGGACTGGGAGGACAGCCCCGAGGGCTGGCCGCAGTACCCCACCTACGGCTGAGCGGGAGGGGCTCAGCGCGGGGAGACGCCCGACACGAGCAGGTCGGCGAGCGCCCGGTACGCCGCCGCGTCGTCCAGCCCGGTCGCCGCGCCGATCCGGCCGGCGTTGATCGCCTCCATCACCGACGCCGCGACGACGCCGACGAAGGTCGCGTCCACACCGCGGCGGGTCGTGCCCTCGCGGACGAGCTCGCGCACCCGGTCGGCGGCGAACTGCGTGTTGCGGGTGTAGATCTCGCGTGCCGGCGCGAACGCGTCGACGTCGGCGAAGAACCGCTCGGAGGCCGGCGCGAGCTCCTCGGCGATGGCCAGCAGGTAGGTGCCGATCCGCCGGTCGCGTCGCGCGCGGGCCAGCCGGGCCTCGACCCGCTCGGCCGCGCGGCGGAAGAACGCGCGGACCACGGTGACGACGAGCTGCTCCTTGCTCGGGGCGATCGCGTAGAGCGTCGACTTCGAGCACCGCAGCCGGGCCGCCAGCGCCGCGAGGTTGAGGTCGCGGAACCCCTCGGCGAGGAAGAGCTCGACCAGCTCGTCGAGCAGCGCGCCGGTCCGCGGAGTGGCGGCGGCGGTGGTCGGGGGCATACGCCGGACAGTACCAGGGGACGGACTGGGGTACAGTTCGCCGTACCGACCGCCGTTGTTCGACTCCCACCCGGAGGTGCCCGTGCCCGCCGACCGCCTGATGCCCACCGAGGAGGGCGAGGATCTCGTCGCCCTCACCCGCGAGATCGTCGACAAGGAGCTGCGCCCACTCGTCGACGGCGTGGAGCGCTCCGGCGAGCTCCCGCGCGACGTCTACCGGACGCTCGGGAAGTCAGGTCTGCTCGGCCTGCCCTACCCCGAGGAGGTCGGCGGCGCCGCCCAGCCGTACGAGGTCTACCTGCAGGTCCTCGAGGAGATCGCCGCGGCGTGGGCCAGCGTCGGCGTCGGCGTGAGCGTCCACGCCCTGTCGTGCTTCCCGCTCTTCACCGGCGGCACCGACGAGCAGCGCGAGCGCTGGCTGCCCGAGATGCTGTCCGGCGACCTGCTCGGCGCCTACTGCCTCAGCGAGGCCCACGCCGGCTCCGACCCGGCGGCGATGCGGGCGACCGCGACGCGGCGGGGCGACGAGTACGTCCTCAAGGGCGCCAAGGCCTGGGTCACCCACGGCGGCCACGCCGACTTCTACACGGTTATGGCCCGCACCGCCGACACCGGCGCCCGCGGCATCAGCTGCTTCCTCGTCCCGGCCGACGCGCCCGGTCTCACCGCCGACACCCCCGAGGACAAGATGGGGCTGATGGGCTCCACGACCGCCTCGATGCTGTTCGAGGACGTCGTCGTCCCGGTCGAGCGGCGGATCGGCGACGAGGGGCAGGGCCTCGGGCTGGCGCTCGCCGGGCTCGACGCCGGCCGGCTCGGCATCGCCGCCGTCGCCACCGGCGTCGCGCAGGGCGCCCTCGATGTCGCGGTCCGCTACGCGAAGGAGCGCGAGGCCTTCGGCAAGAGGATCATCGACCACCAGGGGCTCGGCTTCCTGCTCGCCGACATGGCCGCCGCGGTCGAGTCCGCCCGGGCGACGTACCTTCACGCCGCCCGGTTGCGCGACGCCGGCCGGCCCTACGGGCGGCAGGCGTCGATCGCCAAGCTCGTCGCCACCGACAACGCCATGCGGGTGACGACCGACGCCGTCCAGGTCCTCGGCGGCGCCGGCTACACCAAGGACTTCCCCGTCGAGCGCTACATGCGCGAGACGAAGGTCATGCAGATCTTCGAGGGGACCAACCAGATCCAGCGGCTCGTCATCAGCCGTGACCTCGCCAAGCAAGGAGCCTGAGCATGGACCTCACCTCGACCGCCGCCCTCGTCACCGGCGGGGCCTCCGGCCTGGGGGCCGCCACCGCGACGGCGCTGGCGCAGCGCGGTGCGCAGGTCGTCGCCGTCGACCTGGCCGCGGCCATCGACCAGGCCCCGGACGTCGACGGCGTGCGGTACGTCGCCGCCGACGTCACCTCCGAGTCGGAGGTGCGCCAGGCCGTCGCCGCCGCCACCGGGCTCGGGGTGCCGCTGCGCACCGTCGTCTCCTGCGCCGGCATCGGCCCGTCCATGCGGGTGCTGGGGAGGAAGGGCGTCCACGACCTCGCGCTCTACGCCAAGGTCGTGAGCATCAACCTCGTCGGCACGTTCACCGTCATGGCGCTCGCCGCCGAGGCCATGGCGCAGACCGAGCCGGACGCCGACGGCCAGCGCGGCGTCGTCGTCAACACCGCCTCGATCGCGGCCTACGACGGGCAGGTCGGGCAGGCGGCGTACGCCTCGAGCAAGGGCGGCGTCGTGGGCCTCACCCTCCCGGCCGCGCGCGACCTCGCGCAGTACGGCATCCGCGTCTGCACCATCGCCCCCGGCATCGTCGACACCCCGATGCTCGCGACGGTGTCCGAGGAGTTCCGCGCCGGCCTCGCCGCCGGCGTCCCCTTCCCGCAGCGCCTGGCCCGGCCGGAGGAGTACGCGCGCCTCGTGACCATGGTCGTCGAGCACGACTACCTCAACGGCGAGGTCATCCGGATGGACGGCGCCCTGCGGATGGCCCCGCGCTGACGCCCGCGAATCGGATTCGGCCCGCTCGGCTCCCGTCACGACCCGAGCCGAGTGGGCCGAATCCGATTCGGGTCAGCCCCGCAGCCGCTCGAGGGTGAGCAGGACGAGGGCGGCCGTCCAGCCCAGCGGCGCGACCGACGCCGGGCGGCCGTCCCACAGCACCTTCTCGGGGAGCGACCCGACCGCGGTCCGGTGACGCTCGACCCAGTCGAGCAGCCGCCACGCGTCGGCGGTGCGGCCCGACCCGGCGTACCCCAGCGCGAGCAGCGCCGTCTCCGGCGTCCAGCTGATCCCGTCGTCGCGCCACGACGCGCCCGGCGCGACGCCCCCCGCACGACGACGCATCCGCGCCTCGCTCGCCGGCAGGGCAGCGGTCACCCGGGCGACCGGGGCGGCGGCGTACGGCGGGGCGAGGAACCCGACCGCCGCGTCCGGGTCGTCGTCGTCGAGGTGCCGCGGGTACCCCTGGGGCCCGTACGACGCCTCGAGCGTCGAGGCGAGCGCGGCCCCCACCGCCCGGGCCCGCGCGGCCGAGCGGTCGTCGCCCAGACCGGCCAGCACCGTTGCCGCACAGCGCATCCCGAGCACGAGCGGCGCGACCGTCCCGAGAGTGACCGACCGCTCGGGCACCTCCCAGTAGTCCGGCGACGCCGGCGGCAGGCTGCGGCCGCCGTCGGTCGACCCGTCGACGAGCGCCAGCCCGCGCCGCGCCATCCGGCGGCACTCGCCCGCCAGCGCTGCGCCCTCGGCGCGGGGGAGCGCGGTCGACACGGTCGCGGCCGCCCACAGCGCCCACCCGGTCCCGTCGAGCTGGCGCTGGCGGTCGTCCGGCGGCCCCGACCCGTCGGGCCGGTAGCGCGCCTCGAACCACCCGTCGTCGGACTGGACGCGGACCAGGAACCGCACGAGCGGAGCGGCCTGCGCGGCCCGCCCGGTGGCGACGTACGCCGCGGCGACGTGCGAGGAGTCGCGCGGCCACACGTAGCGCCAGGCCGGGGTCCACCCGGCCACGTGCGCGCCGTCGGGCAGGGCGAGGACCTGCAGGTCGAGCAGCGCGTCCCGGGCCAGGGCGCCCCAGCGGTCACCCGCGCGGACCCACGCCGGGGCGGCCACCAGGCTCGCGCGCTGGGCCGCGACGAGGGACCGCTCGTCGCGGGCTCCCCGCAGCACCCGCGTGCCCGGCACCACCCGCGCGGCGTCGGCGACGGGCACCTCGACCGGCGTCCCGGGCGCCGACAGCGCGACGGTGACCGAGCGCAGCGGCAGGTCGGCGGGGCCGGAGTCCTCGGCCCGGGCGCGCAGGACGGCGCCGCCGCCGACGGCGGCCAGCCCGAGGGCGCCCACGCCGCCGAGCAGCGCGCGGCGCGTCGTCCGGCCCCCGGTCACCCGCGCAGTATGCCCCGATCCGCCCGCGGGCGGGCCGTCAGCCGACCACGCAGGTGAGCAGGTCGTGCGCCCCGTCGGGGCGGGCCGCCTCGACGTAGAACCGGGTCCGCCCGTCGGGCAGGGGGACGGCGCTCGCGTAGCGCAGCGCCCCGTCCGACCACGGCGAGCGCGCCGCCGGGCCGGCCGGGTCGGCGACCAGCGCCGAGCCGAGACCGACCTCGCGCGCGACGCCGGTCACCTCGTGCCAGTTGTCCTCGGCGCTCGCCCGGCCGTCGTAGAGCACGACGAGCGGGTCGGCCGAGAGCACCGCCGTCACCCGCGCACCGCGCGCGTCCCAGGTGCCCGGGGTCGGCGTGAGCACCGGCCCGTCCGAGCGCCAGTCCAGACCGTCGTCGCTGGTGAGGTGGTGCGTCGTCATCCGGTCCTCGTGGCCGGGGACGTCGAGGGGGTGCACGCACAGCCACATCCGCCACGGGCGCCCGGTCGCCGGGTCCCCGACGAGGACGACGGGGTCCTTGACGCCCTCGACGTCGCTGCCCGGCAGGACGCGCGTACGACGACCCGCCGCCAGGTCCTGCGGCCGGTCCGCGTCGAGCGCCTCCACCCACCAGTGCTTGCTGCCCGGCGTCGCGCAGGAGAGGTAGAGCCGCCAGCCGCCGTCCGGGCGGCGCACGACGACCGGCCGCTCGAACGACTCCGCCCCGAACGCCTCGCGCCGCACCTCGCCGACGGTCTCGAACGCCACGCCGTCGTCCGAGCGGGCCACGACGACGGCCACGCCACGCCCCTCGCCGAGGGGGCGTCGTACCCGGTAGGCCAGCCAGACCACGCCGTCCACGAGGGTGGCGCTCGCCGCGCCGGCCCAGGACCCCGGGCCCGGTCCGGGCGCCGGGACGACGACCTGCGCGCCCTCGGTCGTCGGCAGCGGCACGGACGAGGGACCGCTCACGGCCGCGCCGCGAGCCGCTCGACGAGCCCGGGCGGCCCGGAGACGATGAGCTCGTGGTCGGCGCGGATCTTCGTGTGCGCCTCGGCGTAGGCGAACTCCTCGCCGAGCGCCTTGACCCCGACCACGGTGACGCCGTACTTGCTGCGCAGCGCGCTCTGGGTCAGCGTGAAGCCGACCGCCTCCGCGGGCGGGCGCATCCGGACGATGACGAAGTCGTCGTCGAACTCGAGGTAGTCCAGCAGCCGGCCGTTGAGCAGGTGCGCGGTGCGCTGACCCGACTCGCCCTCCGGGTAGACGACCTGGTGCACGCCGATCCGCTCGAGGATCCGGCCGTGCTCGGGCGACATCGCCTTGGCCCAGATCGTCGGCACGCCCGCGTCGACGAGGTTGACCGCCGCGAGGACCGACGCCTCGACCGACGACCCGATCCCGACGACGGCGATCTTCGTCCCCGCCTGCCGCACGGCCTGGACGGCGGCGGGCTGGGTGGCGTCGCGCACGACGACCTTGTCGACCCGGCCGTGGAAGGCCTCGGCGACGACGGGGTCCTTCTCGACGACGGTCACCGGGTGGCCGACGCGCGCCAGCTCGAGGGCGCAGGCGGTGCCGAAGCGCCCCAGGCCGATGACGGCGACGGGCTCGGTGAAGAGCTTGTTGCGGGCCATGGGCGGCACTCCTGGGCTGGACGGGTAGCGTCCCCATCATGCCAACGCAGGCGCTGGTGGTCTGGAGCCCGGGCTTCACCCGCTACGACTTCGGTCCCAGCCACCCGATGTCGCCGGTCCGGCTCGACCTGACCGCGCGGCTCTGCGACGCCTTCGGCCTGCTCGGCGGCGAGGGGGTGCGGGTGCACGAGCCCGAGGTGCCCGACGACGCGCTGCTGACCACGGTGCACGACCGCGACTACGTCGCCGCGGTGCGCGACCTGTCGACCCACCCGCACGACGCGGACGGCACCTGGGGGCTCGGCACCGACGACGACCCGGCCTTCCCGGCCATGCACGAGGCGAGCGCCCGGATCTGCGCGGGCACCCGCGACGCCTGCGAGGCGGTCTGGACCGGCGAGGCCGCGCACGCGGTGAACTTCTGCGGCGGCCTGCACCACGCGATGCCCGGCGCCGCCGCCGGCTTCTGCATCTACAACGACATCGCCGTGGGCATCCGCTGGCTGCTCGACCAGGGCGTCGAGCGCGTCGCGTACGTCGACACCGACGTCCACCACGGCGACGGGGTCGAGCGCGCGTTCTGGGACGACCCCCGCGTGCTGACGATCTCGCTGCACGAGACCGGCCGAGCCCTCTTCCCGGGAACCGGCTTCCCGACCGACATCGGCGGCCCCGACGCGCAGGGCTACGCCGTCAACGTCGCCCTGCCCCCCGGCACCGGCGACGGCGCGTGGCTGCGGGCGTTCCACTCCAGCGTCGTGCCGCTGCTGCGCGCCTTCCAGCCCCAGGTCCTCGTCACCCAGCACGGCTGCGACACCCACGCGCACGACCCGCTCGCCCACCTGGCGCTGTCGGTCGACGCGCAGCGTGCCGCCGCGGAGGAGCTGCACCGGCTCTCCCACCAGCTGTGCGACGGCCGCTGGGTCGCCCTGGGCGGCGGCGGGTACGAGGTCGTCGACGTCGTCCCGCGCACGTGGACCCACCTGACCGCGATCGCCGCGCACCGGCCGATCGCCGTGGAGGAACCCGTCCCCACCGAGTGGCGCGAGCACGTCCAGCACCTCACCGGTCGTCCCGGCCCCTCGCGGATGGGCGACCTGCCCGTCGGGGGAGGCCCGCTGTGGTGGCGCTCGTGGGACGTCGGCTACGACCCCGACGACCCGCTGGACCGGGCCGTCATGGCGACCCGTCAGGCGGTCTTCCCGCTGCACGGCCTCGACGTCTGGTTCGACTGACGCCCCCGCCCCCCTCGGCGCGGCTCGTCCGAACGGCCGGAAAACGGGACGGCGTACGGCGTGTCGCCTTGCAGCGGACCCTCGGGACCTACTCACCGCTTCCCCATCCGTCACAGGAACCTCTAGAGTCAGCAGTGCGCGGTGTGGCTCCTCCGCCGGAGGGGAAGCCGGCGGCCGCACGCGCACCAACAGAACGAGGTGTCCATGTCCCCCGAGCGCCAGCTCGCCGAGGTGAGGTTCCTGACGGTCGCCGAGGTCGCCTCGATCATGCGGGTGTCGAAGATGACCGTCTACCGGCTCGTCCACGCGGGCGAGCTGCCCGCCGTCCGCGTCGGTCGCTCCTTCCGCGTCCCGGAGGACGCCGTCGACCGCTACCTGCGCGCGTCGTACGTCGACTCGGCCTGAGCCCCCGACCGGCCACCGCACCACCCGCCCCACGCTGTTTGGGAGCCGCCCCGCGGGACGGTACCCTGGGGGCTGAAGTACCTGATCGGCGAGTGCGTCACGACCCGTGTCCCCGTCGAAGCCGGGTTTCGACACGGATCGCCCGCCCCTGACGGGTGCGGGCCCAACGCACGAAGGACGGTCCCATGGGCTCTGTCATCAAGAAGCGCCGCAAGCGGATGGCGAAGAAGAAGCACCGCAAGCTGCTGCGCAAGACGCGTCACCAGCGTCGCAACAAGAAGTAACCCCAGATCACCCGCGAGGGCCCGGACCGCCACGGTCCGGGCCCTCGCGCCGTCCACCGGGGTCCTGCGGCTGGCAAGGTGGGGCGCATGAGCGAGGCACCCGTCCCCGAGGTCCGGTACGACGTCGTCGACGGCGTCGCCGTCCTCACCCTCGACGCCCCGTCGCGCCGCAACGCGCTGAGCGTCGCCATGGCCGGCGAGCTGGCCGCGGCGGTCGCGCGGGCCGACGGCGACCCGGCGGTCGGGGCCGTCGTCGTGACCGGCGGGCCCCACTTCTGCGCCGGCGCCGAGCGGAGCGTCCTCGCCGACGCGGGGGAGGACCCGGTCGAGGACGGCCGCTACCGCGCCCTCGGCGCGGTCTACGAGGCGTTCACCCGCGTCGGGACGGCCACGGTGCCCACCGTCGCCGCCGTCCGCGGCGCCGCCGTCGGCGCCGGGCTCAACCTGGCGCTCGCCACCGACCTGCGGGTCGTCTCGCGCACCGCCCGGCTGCTGCCCGGCTTCGCCCAGATCGGGATCCACCCCGGCGGCGGGCACTTCACCCTGCTGCACCGGGCGGCCGGGAGGGAGGCCGCCGCCGCGATGGGCGTGTTCGGCGAGGAGGTCGACGGCGAGCGGGCCGCCGCGCTCGGCATGGCCTGGGCGGCCGTCGACGACGCCGACGTCGAGGGGACGGCGATGGCCCTCGCGAGCCGGGTCGCCCGCGATCCCGCCCTGGCCCGCCACCTCGTCGCGAGCTTCCGGCGCGAGACCGCCCCGGGTGGGGTGCCGTGGGACGTCGCGGTCGAGCTGGAGCGGTCGCCGCAGATGTGGTCGCTGCGGCGTCGCCGTACCCCCTGAGGGACGGGCGGAGGGCGCTCGGCGGTGACCGCCACCACCGGGCGGAGGCGACGCGCCGGGTCGCCGGATAGGGTGGCGGGGTCCGTCGGTCCGGCCAGCCAGGAGGTCTCGTGGCGTCGGTGGTGCTCGTCACGGGGGTCTCGCGCTACCTCGGCGGAGCCTTCGCGCAGGCGCTGAGCCGTGTCGGCGAGATCGAGCGGATCATCGGCGTCGACGTCATCGCGCCGCCGCACTCGATCGGCCGGGCCGAGTTCGTCCGCGCCGACATCCGCAACCCGATGATCGGCAAGATCATCCAGCAGGCGCGGGTCGACACGGTCGTGCACATGAACGTCATCGCCACGCCCGTCACCGCCGGTGGACGCACCTCCCAGAAGGAGATCAACGTCATCGGCACGATGCAGCTGCTCGCGGCGTGCCAGAAGGCGCCCGACCTGCAGCGGCTCGTCGTCAAGTCCTCGGCCGCGGTCTACGGCTCGTCGCCGCGCGACCCGGCGATGTTCACCGAGGACATGGTGCCGAAGTCCATGCCCCGCAACGGTTTCGGCAAGGACTCGGTCGAGGTCGAGGGCTACGTGCGCGGGTTCTCACGGCGCCGCCCCGAGGTCGGGGTGGCGATGCTGCGCTTCGCCAACGTCATCGGCCCCGGCATCCGCACCGCGCTCACCGACTACTTCTCGCTGCCGGTCGTGCCGGTGCCGTTCGGGTTCGACGCGCGGCTGCAGTTCGTCCACGAGACCGACGCGACGGCGGCCATGGTCGCCGCGACGACGGCGGACGAGGCCTGCGGCATCGTCAACGTCGCCGGCGACGGCGTCATCAGCGTCCTGCAGGCGGCCGCGCTCGTCGGCCGTCCCGTCCTGCCGCTGCCGATGGCGGCGGCCGGTCTCGTCGGCGGCCTGGCCCGGCAGGTCGGCCTCGCCGACTTCTCGGCCGACCAGATGGAGTTCCTCGCCCACGGCCGGGGACTGGACACGACGCGGATGCGCCAGGTCCTCGGCTTCGACCCGACGTACACGACCCGGGCCGCCTTCACCGCCTTCGCCGGCCACGTCGGCGGGCCGATCCCCGGCTCGGGCGCGGTCGGCCAGGCCGCCGGCGCCGCCGCCGGCTCGGCGGCCAGCGCCGCCTCCGCCCTCACCCACGCCCTCACCCCCGGGAGGACCGACTGATGGCTGCCGGCTCCGGCGCCACCGCGCGCTCCGCCTCGACGACCAGGACCTCCGCGACGAAGGCCGCGACGAGGGGGAAGGGGGCGACGACGAAGGCCGCGGCGACGAAGGCGCCGGCGAGCGCCTCGACCCCGCCGGCCGCCCCGCCGGCCACCCCGTCGGCCACCCCGTCGGCCGCCCCGCCGCGCCGCGACGCCTTCGCGGCCGGCGCCCGCCGCGCGAGCGGCGAGCGGGCGCGTCGTACCCGCACCCCGCTGCTGCCGGCCGCCGCCCCGGCGGGACCGGTCGCCGCGGGCGCCGACGTCCTCGACCGCTCGACGCAGCAGGAGGTCGAGCTGCCGGCGAGCCCGCCCTCGGACGGGGCCGAGCCGACCACGCCCGCGCCCGCCGCGGCCGGCACCGACGCGCCGTCCCGGGCCCGCAAGCACCGCCCGCAGCCCGCCCCCGAGCTGCCGGCCCGCCCCTCGCCGGGCGTGCTGGCCCGCTCGGGCAGCCGGGTGGACAGCCGAGGCCGCACCGGTGACGGGCCGGCCCGCACCGGCAGCGCCCGGGTGGCCAGCCGGGCCGCGGCCCGCGCCCGCCGCCCGCTGCGCGCCGTCCCCGACCTCGCCCCCGACGCCCTCGGTGTCCCGGCCCCCGGTGCCACCGGCACGCCCGACCGGCGTCCCACGCGTCCGCGCCCCGGGGCGACGGCCGGCGTCGCACCCACGACCCGGACCGTCGGTGGCGACAGCGCCGGCGCGGCGGGGATCCGCCCGGGCCTGGAGGACCTGCTCCAGGCCGGGGTCGCCGCGCTGCGCACCGTGGTCGCCGCCACCGGGGTCACGCCGGAGGAGGTCGAGCAGCAGGTCGCCGCGACCCTGGCCTTCCTGCGGCGCCGGCTCAGCGGCGAGTTCACCGTCGACGAGTTCGGCTTCGACGGCGACTTCACCGACCACGTCTACCTGCCGCTGCTGCGCCCGCTCTACCAGCGCTGGTTCCGCGTCGAGGTCAGGGGCATCGAGAACCTGCCCACCGAGGGCGGCGGCCTCGTCGTCGCCAACCACTCCGGCACGCTGCCGATGGACGCGCTGATGACCCAGGTCGCCGTCCACGACGAGCACCCGACGCACCGGCACCTGCGGATGCTCGGGGCCGACCTCGTCTTCTCCACCCCGGTCGTCGGCCAGCTGGCCCGCAAGTCCGGCTCGACGCTCGCCACCAACCCCGACGCGGAGCGGCTGCTGCGCGAGGGTGAGCTCGTCGGCGTCTGGCCCGAGGGGTTCAAGGGCATCGGCAAGCCGTTCAGCGAGCGCTACAAGCTCCAGCGGTTCGGCCGCGGAGGGTTCGTCTCGGCGGCCGTGTCCGCCGGGGTCCCGATCATCCCGTGCTCGATCGTCGGCGCCGAGGAGATCTACCCGCTGCTCGGGAACCTCAAGACGCTCGCCCGGCTGTTCGGGTCGCCGTACGCGCCCGTCACCCCCACCTGGCCGCTGCTCGGTCCGCTCGGCATGGTGCCGCTGCCGAGCAAGTGGATCATCGAGTTCGGCGTCCCGGTCGAGACCGCGGACCTCGGCCCCGGCGCCGCCGAGGACCCGATGCTCGTCTTCGACCTCACCGACCAGATCCGCGAGACGATCCAGCAGACGCTCTACTCGCTGCTCATGCAGCGCCGCTCGGTCTTCTTCTAGACGCCGCCGTACGGCGACCCGTCAGGGCGGGCAGATCCCCAGCACGCAGGTGCTGCTCACCACCGGCACGCCCCCGACCCCGAGGGTGGGGCTGCCGCTCGAGCCGCCCAGCGTCACGCCCGGCAGGGGCAGGGTGATCCCGGGGGTGGACGTGCCGGACCCGCCGACCGTCACCCCGCCGCCACCCACCCCGACCCCGCCGCTGCCGACGGTCACGGTGGGCACGCCGACGGTCGCCGTCACCCCGGGCAGGGTCGCCCCCACGCCACCGCCACCGACGGACGCGCCCGAGGACCCGGCACCGACCCCGGGCACCTGCACCCCGCCACCCAGCGTCCCGTTCCCGAGGCCGAGCGAAGGCAGGTTCGTGGCACCGGGGGTCGGCAGCGCGGTCGCGCCCGGTGCCCCCGGGACGACGGAGCCGCCGCCCGGGGCGGGCACCCCCGACCCGGCCGACCCGGTCGCCCCCGACGCACCGGCACCGGCGCCCGCCGTCGCGGACCCCGGTCGGGTGCCCGGGCCGGCGTCGCCGAACCCGGAGGCCAGCTGGAGCGGCGGTGCGCACCCCTGGCAGGCGGCCAGCTCCTGCCGCACCTGGGTGGCCAGTCCGACCAGCAGGCCGCGCAGGGCGGTGAGGCTGTCGAGCGACCCGTCCGGGACCACTGCGCGCAGGTCCTCGAGCTGCGGGACGACCTGCTCGAGGAAGCGGCTCTGGGCCGCCAGGGCCTCTCCGCGGTCGGTGGCGGGCACGGCCTGGAAGGACGTCCGGCCGTCGCGGGTGCGGTCGGCGGCCAGCCGCAGCGCGGTGTCGACGTCGTCGGCGGACGGTCGGGCGCCGTCGGCGACGAGCCGGCGGGCCTCGCCGACGTGGTCGGCGGCCTGGGCCAGCTGCACCGTGCCGCGGTCGAGATCGGTCCCGGCCAGCTGCACCTGGACCGCGTCGACGACCTGCTTGACCGGGTAGAGCGGCTGGCCGGGCAGCGAGCCCTGCGCGCCGACCCCGAGGACGGCGGCGACGACGAGGAGCGAGGCGACCAGCCCGGCCGCGAGCCGGGGCACCGAGCGGCCGACGACGAGGACGACCGGCCGGCCGGACGGGCGCCGTGCGGGGGTGGCGGGGCGCGACGCCGTACGGCGGCCCGTCGTCGCCCCGGCGGGGGAGGCGGCGGCGAGCGCGGCCGCCTGGGTGGCCGCCTGGGTGGCCAGCCGCGCGGCCAGCGCGGCGACGAACTCCGGGTCCGGCCCGGGCAGGTCCGGCAGGGCGCGCAGCGCGGTCGCCGTCGGCAGCAGGTCGGCGACCCGCGGGTCCGCCGCGGCCGCGCGATCGCCGGACAGCGCGCGCTCGAGCGCGTCGGCCGTACCGGGGCGCCACGCGCTCAGGCCGAGGCTCGGACCGGCCATGCGGGCACCTCCTCGGCGGCGGGTCGGGTGGACGCGACGACGGCGCCCACACCCTCACAACGACGGGTGCCGGTCGCGGTTACGCCGCTCGGGGACCTGGGTGCGAGAACGTTCTCGGAGGGGCGGGGGCTCATCGCAGCTCGTCCCCCAGCTCGCGCGCCAGGGACCGGACGGCGCGCAGCTGCAGCTGCTTGACCGCCCCCTCGCTGCGGCCCATGGCGAGCGCCACCTCGGCGAGGCTGAGGCCCTGGAAGAAGCGCAGGACGACGCACTCGGCCTGGTCGGGCTTGAGGGTGCGCACCGCCTCGAGCAGCCGGCGGTCGCGCAGCCGGTCGAGGACCTCGAGGTCCGGCGCGGGCTCGTGCTCGTCGGCGTCGAACATCTCGCCGGTGCTCACCTCGAGGCGGAACCGCGCCGACTTGGCGTTGTCCATGACGAGGTTGCGCGCGATGGTGACGAACCACGCCGCGATGTCGCGGCCCTGCCAGCTGAACGAGTCGATGCGGCGCAGCGCGCGCACGAAGGTCTCCGAGGTGAGGTCCTCGGCGGTGGCCCGCGAGCCGACCCGCGCGTACACGTAGCGGTAGACCGTGTCGACGTACAGCGCGTAGAGCTGGCCGAAGGCCTCCGCGTCGCCCTGCTGGGCGAGCTCGACGAGGGCGGCCACCCGCTCCGACCCCTCCGGGCGCTCACCCGGCCGCGCCGGGGCGGGCCCGCCGGGGGCCCCGGCGCCCCCACCGTCCGCGAGCGAGGCGAGCAGGATCAGGTCGCGCAGGAGGGCGAGGTTCCCGGCAACACCGGTGCCGAGGGAGTCGACGGCGACGACGCCGTACGGCGCCCCGGCGGAGCGGACGCGGACGCCCGGCACGGACCACGGGGCGGCGGTGCGCCGAGGGGATCCGGTCCGACGGAGGGGCGTGGGGCCGAGCATGACCGCCCCAGTGTGCGACACCGCCCCGGGGATGTCGCGTCGGACGGGCGGCGATCCGTGGCGTTCGCCCCTTTCGTCCGCGGTGGTGGGGTCGTCCGTCGGGTCCCACCCGGGGGAGACTGGCCGGATGGACGAGCAGCGCGAGGGCCGCGACGACGACCTCCTGCCGGGCGCGGGGGCCGACCGGGCGCGGGTGACCCTCCTCGGGCGGGCCGGGTGCCACCTGTGCGACGAGGCGCGGACCGTCGTCGCGGCGGTGGCGGACGACCTCGGCGTCGGCTGGCGCGAGGTCGACGTCGACGCCGACCCGCGGCTGCGCGAGCGGTACTCCGAGCAGGTGCCGGTGACCTTCGTCGACGGGGTCCAGCACGACTTCTGGCGGGTCTCCGAGAGCCGGCTGAGGGCCGCCCTCGCCCGCCCCGCCCGGGGTGGCTCGCGGGGTGGCCAGGAGCACGTCTGACGGCCCCGCGCCACCCTGGCGGACGCGGTGTTCGTCACGCTCCTCGGAGCCCCTCGCTCACTTTGTGCCTGCGTTCACAAACGCCTACGCTGAGGGGTGTTTGAGCGCTCCCGTCCCGCGGGGGACCGCCCCTCGTGGGCGGCCGCGCGGCTGACCTGGAAGGAGCCGGTGAGCCACCCGATGTCTGCCGACCCCACGTCCCGCCGGGACATCCCCGACGCGACCGTGGCCCGCCTGCCGGAGTACCTGCGCGCCCTGTCCGACGCGGCCGACCGCGGCGTCCTCTCGGTCTCCTCCGAGGAGCTCGCGACGGCGGCCGGGGTGCGACCCACGCAGCTGCGCAAGGATCTCAGCCACCTCGGGTCGTACGGCATCCGGGGGGTCGGGTACGACGTCGAGCACCTCGCCCTCGAGATCAGCCGGGCGCTCGGGCTCACCCAGGACTGGCCCGTCGCCATCGTCGGGATGGGCAACCTCGGCCGCGCGCTCGCGGCCTACAGCGGCTTCGCGACCGGCGGCTTCCACGTCGCCGCCCTCTTCGACGAGGACGCCGCGCTCGTCGGCACCCGGATCGGCGACGTGCTCGTCGAGCCCATGGCCGACCTGCCGCGGCTCGTCGCCGACCGCGGCGTCAGCATCGGCGTCATCGCCACCCCCGCCGGGTCGGCGCAGCAGGTCTGCGACACGCTGGTGCGCGCCGGCGTCCGGTCGGTGCTGAACTTCGCGCCGCTCGTGCTGTCGGTCCCCGGCGACGTCGACGTCCGCCGGGTCGACCTGTCCACCGAGCTGCACGTGCTGGCCTTCCACGAGCAGCGCAAGCAGCTGGCCGCCGGTCAGGGGCAGGACGTCGGCCACGGGGTAGGAGTAGGGCGATGAGCGTCCTCGTCATCGGGCTGTCGCACCGCACCGCGCCCCTCGAGCTGCTCGAGGCCGCGGCCACGACCGACGCCGCCGCGCTGGCCCGGCGGGTCGTCGCCGGCGAGGGCGTCGCCGAGGCCGTCGTCCTCAGCACCTGCAACCGGCTCGAGGTCTACGCCGAGGTCGTGACCTTCCACGGCGCCGTCGCGACGATCGGCGAGGCCCTGGCCCACGCCAGCGGCGCGGCCATCGGCGACCTCAGCCGCCACCTCTACGTCCACTACGAGGACCGCGCCGTCGCCCACGCCTTCACCGTCGCCTGCGGGCTGGACTCGATGGCCCTCGGCGAGGCGCAGGTGCTCGGGCAGCTGCGGTCGGCCCTGCGCACGGCACAGGGGTCCGGCACCGCCGGCCCGTCGCTCAACTCGCTCGTCCAGCAGGCGCTGCGGGTCGGCAAGCGCGCCCACGCCGAGACGGCCATCGACCAGGTGTCGCTCTCGCTCGTCGAGGCCGGGCTCGACGCCGCCGTCGAGCGGGTCGGCGCCCTCGGGCGCGCGGACGTGCTCGTCGTCGGCGCCGGCGGGATGAGCAGCCTCGCCGCCACGACCGTCGCCCGGCACGCCGCCGGCACCCTCACCGTCGTCAACCGCACGGCGGCCAAGGCGCAGCGGCTCGCGACGTCGCTCGACGCGCAGGCCCGGCCCTTCGGGGAGCTGCCCGACGCGCTGGCCGCGGCCGACGTCGTGGTCACCTCGACGGGGTCGCTCGGCCACCTGCTCACCCGCGACCTCGTCGCCGCCGCGACCGCCGGCCGCACCGAGCGCCCGCTCGTCCTGCTCGACCTCGCACTGCCCCGCGACGTCGAGCCCGCCGTCGCGGACCTGCCGGGGGTCACCGTCGTCGACCTCGACGGCCTCGGTCGGCGGATGGCCGGGGCGTCCACCTCCTCGCTGCCGCAGGTGCAGGCGGTGACCGACCTCGTCACCGCCGAGGTGGCGTCGTACCTCACCGGGCGGATGGCCCAGTCCGTCGTCCCCACCGTCGCCGCCCTGCGCTCGCGGGCGCACGGGGTGATGGACGCCGAGCTGTCCCGCCTCGACCAGCGGCTGCCCGACCTCGACGACCAGACCCGCGCGGAGGTGCACCGCGGTGTGCACCGCATCGTCGAGAAGCTGCTGCACACGCCGACGGTGCGTATCAAGGAGCTGACGAGCAACGGGCACGGCGGCGACTACGCGGCCGCCCTGCGCGAGCTCTTCGACCTCGACCCGCACGACGTCGCGTCGGTGTCCGCGCCGCCGACGGTGCCGGTCCCGGCCCCCGAGCCCGCCGCCGCCGCGCCCGACGGGGGAGGCGAGCGATGACCGTCCTGCGCCTCGGCACCCGCCGCAGCGCCCTCGCGACCACCCAGTCGTCGTGGGTCGCGGCCCGGCTGCGCGAGCTCGGCCACGAGGTCGAGCTCGTCGAGATCACCACCCACGGCGACACCAGCCGGGAGCACCTGACGACCATCGGCGGCACGGGCGTCTTCGCCGCGGCGATCCGCCGGGCGCTGCTGGACGGCGAGGTCGACCTGGCCGTCCACTCGCTCAAGGACCTGCCCACCGCGCCCGAGCCGGGGCTCGTCGTCGCTGCCGTCCCGGTGCGCGAGGACGTGCGCGACGCGCTCGTCGCCCGCGACGGGCTCACGCTCGGCGAGCTGCCCGCCGGGTCGCTCGTCGGCACCGGGTCACCGCGCCGCGCGGCGCAGCTGCGCGCCCTCGACCTCGGGCTCGACGTGCGGCCGGTGCGCGGCAACGTCGACACCCGCCTCGGGCTCGTCGCCTCCGGCCAGTACGACGCCGTCGTGCTCGCCCGGGCCGGGCTGGCCCGCCTCGAACGGCTCGACGAGGTCACCGAGACCCTCGACCCGCTCCAGGTGCTGCCCGCCGCCGGCCAGGGCGCCCTCGCGGTGGAGTGCCGCGAGGACGACGCCGACCTGCAGGCGGTCCTCGCCGCCCTCGACGACCCCGACACCCGGGCCGCCGTCACCGCCGAGCGCGCCCTGCTCGCCGCCCTCGAGGCCGGGTGCACCGCCCCCGTCGGCGCCCTCGCCGAGGTCGTCGAAGGCGAGGACGGAGCGGAGCTCTCGCTGCGCGCGGTCGTCGCCGCCCCCGACGGCAGCGCCGACCTGCGCCGCTCGCTCGTCGGCCCCCTGCGCGAGGCCGCGCCCCTGGCCGACGCCGGCGACCTCGGACGCCGGCTCGCCGCCGTCCTGCTCGAGGACGGCGCCGCCGACCTCACCGAGGGCCTCGCCGAGGAGCTCGCCGAGGAGCTCGTGGAGGGGCCCCTCGACGGCGAGCCACCGTCGCGACCAGCCGGGCTGCCGGACGGTGACCCGTCCGGTGGCGCCCCGCGAGACGTCCAGCCTGCACGACCCGACCAGCACCCGGAGCACGTGACGTGACCCCCAGCACCACCACCCCCACCGCCCGCAAGAGCGCCGCCCGCGGGACCCGACCCGGCCGGGTCGCGTTCGTCGGCGCCGGCCCCGGCGACCCCGGGCTGCTCACCCTGCGCGCCCGCGACCTCATCGCGGCCGCCGACGTCGTCGTCACCGACCAGATGCACCGCGACGAGCTGCTCGCCCGGCACGCCCGCGCCGACGTCGAGGTCGTCGACGCCGGTCACGGCGAGCACGGCGAGGAGCTGACCCGCGCCTCGCGCGCCAAGCTCCTCGTGCGCTGCGCGAAGCAGGTCGGCGAGCAGGGCCTCGTCGTCCGCCTCATGGACGGCGACCCGTCGATGTTCAACGGGCTCGCCGAGGAGGCGCAGGCGCTGCGCAAGGCGGACGTGCGCTACGACGTCGTGCCCGGCGTCACCGCGGTGACGGCCGTGCCGACGTACGCCGGCGTGCCCCTCACCTCGAAGGTGGCCACCGCCGTCCACGTCGTCAACGCCGCCGAGGCGCACCGCGACTGGACGCCCGGCGTCGCCGACCACGTCACCGTCGTCGTCCTCGGGATGCCCGAGACGCTGCGCGGGGCGCTCGCCGAGCTGCGCGCCGCCGGCCGGTCGCCGCAGACGCCGGTCGCGATCACCGAGCGCGGGACCACCACCGGGCAGACGACGATGGTCAGCACCCTCGGCGAGGTCGACGCGGTGCTGCACGGCACCTCGGTCGAGTTCCCGGCCCTGGCCGTCGTCGGCCCGACCGTCGCCATGCGCGACGAGCTGTCGTGGTTCGAGACCAAGCCGCTCTTCGGCTGGGAGGTGCTCGTGCCCCGGACCAAGGACCAGGCGGGCGCGACGATCGACCGCCTGGCGACGTACGGCGCCTCGGCGCAGGTCGTGCCGACGATCTCCGTCGAGCCGCCGCGCACGCCGCAGCAGATGGAGCGGGCCGTCAAGGGTCTGGTCACCGGTCGCTACGAGTGGGTCGGCTTCACGTCGGTCAACGCGGTGCGGGCGGTGCGCGAGAAGTTCGACGAGTTCGGGCTCGACGCGCGGGCCTTCTCCGGGCTGAAGATCGCCGCCGTCGGCGGGGTCACCGCCGAGGCGCTCAGGGCGTGGGGCATCGTCCCCGACCTCGTCCCCAGCGGCGAGCAGTCGGCGGGCGGGCTGCTGGCCGACTGGCCGGAGTACGACGCGCTGCTCGACCCGATCAACCGGGTCTTCCTGCCTCGGGCCGACATCGCGACCGACACCCTCGTCGCCGGTCTGGTGGAGATGGGCTGGGAGGTCGACGACGTGACGGCGTACCGGACCGTGCGCGCCGCCCCGCCGGCCGCCGAGGTCCGCGACGCGATCAAGTCCGGGCGCTTCGACGCCGTCGTCTTCACGTCGAGCTCGACGGTGCGCAACCTCGTCGGCATCGCCGGCAAGCCGCACCCGTCGACCGTCGTGGCCTGCATCGGCCCGGCGACCGCGAAGACCGCGCAGGAGCACGGGCTGCGGGTCGACGTCCTCGCTCCCGAGGCGTCGTCCGACGCGCTCGTCGACGCGCTCGCCGCGCACGGTCTCGGCCTCGCGGCCGCGGCCGCCGAGGCGGGCGAGCCGGTGCGCCGGCCCAGCGACAAGAAGCCGGCGAACCGGCGCAAGGCCAAGTGAGCACGCCGTACGGCGAGGGGTCGGGTCGCTCGATGACCCGACCGGTCGTGCGGCCGCGGCGGCTGCGGCAGTCTCCGGCGATGCGGGCGCTGGTCGCGGAGACGCGGCTGCACCCGCGCGACCTCGTGCTGCCCGTCTTCGTCAAGGAGGGCGCCACCGAGGTCACGCCGATCACCTCGATGCCGGGGGTCGTGCAGCACACGCTCGACTCGCTCGTCGACGTCGCGCGGCAGTGCGTCGCGGTCGGGGTCGGTGGGCTCATGGTCTTCGGCGTGCCGCGCGACGAGGGCAAGGACGCGGTCGGGTCGGGCGCGACCGAGGACGACGGGATCCTCAACGTCGCGCTGCGCCGGGTGCGCGAGGCGTGCGGCGACGACCTCGTCCTCATGGCCGACCTGTGCCTCGACGAGTTCACCGACCACGGGCACTGCGGCGTGCTCGACGAGCGCGGCCGCGTCGACAACGACGCGACGCTCGTGCGGTACGCCGACATGGCGGTGGCGCAGGCGCGCGCGGGGGCGCACGTCGTCGGGCCGAGCGGGATGATGGACGGCCAGGTCGCCGTCGTGCGCGAGGCGCTCGACGACGCCGGCTTCGAGGACGTCGTCGTGCTCGCCTACACGGCGAAGTACGCCTCGGGGTTCTTCGGGCCGTTCCGCGAGGCCGTGCAGAGCTCGCTCGAGGGCGACCGCGCGACGTACCAGCAGGACCCCGCCAACCTCACCGAGTCGCTGCGCGAGCTGCGTCTCGACCTCGAGGAGGGCGCCGACCTCGTCATGGTCAAGCCCGCGCTGCCGTACCTCGATGTCGTCGCCGCCGCCCGCGAGGTCGCCGACGTCCCCGTCGCCGCCTACCAGGTGTCGGGGGAGTACGCGATGATCGAGGCCGCCGCCGCCAACGGGTGGGTCGACCGCCGCCGCTGCGCCCTGGAGTCCCTGACCTCCATCAAGCGCGCCGGCGCGAGCGTGATCCTCACCTACTACGCCCTCGAGGCCGCCACCACCTGGCTCTGACAAGGATGCCTTCTTGCTTCTGAAGTGCCCGTTTTTGCTCTCGTGAGGGCCGATTGGGGCGCTTCAGAAGCAAGAAGTCGTCCTCCTAGGTGGGGCGAGGGCGTCTCCAGCCCGTACGGCGTGCCGGCTCGTCCACCGCTGTCCGCCAGCCGTGGCGAGACCGCTCGGCCGGGACGAACGTGCCGGAGAACGGGCGCGGGGTCCGTCCCAGCGCCCAGCGCACCCGATCCGCCCGTTCGACGAGCGGATCGGTCGGTGACCACCGGACGACCTCGAGGCCCAGCTCGGACAGCCGGTCCTGGCGCCGCTTCTCGTCCAGGACGATGCGGGCAGCGGACTCCGGGTCAGGCTTGGAGCCGTCGTACCGGCCCAGGTACTTGCCGGCGCCGTCGGCCTCACCGACGACGCCCTGCCCTCCCACAGCCCGTCGACGCGGGCGACGAAGCGCTCCCGGTGGTCCAGCACGGTGACCTGGTGCTGCGGCACCGGGATCCCGTCGAGCCACAGCTGGGTGAAGCTGACCGACTCGAACCAGCTCTCCCTCACGGGGTCGGCCAGCCACAGCCCGCAGTCGGCGACGCCGATCCACGGCCACCCCTTCTGGAACGCTCGCTCCCGCTCCAGGTCCGCCACCGTGACGGCACCGGAGGCCAACGCGGCGTCGACCAGGGCGACACCGTCCGCGAGGGGGAGGGTGCGCAGGCAGTCCACCACCGTGCGCCCGACGCTCGTGACGGTGAGCCCGTCGAGGTCCACGACGGCGGACGAGGACAGCGCGGCCGGCTCCAGGCGCGCGATCCCCCCGTTGGCGGTGCCGGTGTCGTGGTCGGTCGTCAGCGTGATGGTCGTCGGCAGCACCGACGGCACAGGCAGTCCGTGCGCCGCGGCCGCCGTCAGGTGGCTGACGACGCCCCAGGGGCGCTGACGCTGGGCGGCCCGCGCCAGCACGAGGTGCTGCGCGAGGGGCGGGGTCGCGTCCCAGGCGGCGGTCACGACGTAGTGCCCGGGAGCCAGGCGTCGGACGTGGCCGCCCGCGACCGCGCGGCGCAGGACCTTGGCCGAGAGGCCCGCCGCGGCGGCGTCGGCCGACGTGAATAGCGTCCCCAAAGAGGCGAGGGGGGCGTCGAGATCGATCACCGTCCGCAGCGTGGCCGCGCCGGGGCGGGCGCTGATCGCCGCGGTCGGCAACCTGTGGACGACGTCGTACGGGCCGGGGCCTGTGGACGACGCGACCGCCGCGCGCTCGGCGCGAAGCCCGGCGCCGTCCAGAGACGACTTCTTGCTTCCGACCTGCCCGAACCGGGTCTGAACGGCGTGAGGACGGGCACATTAAGAGCAAGAAGTCGTCCCGGGAGACGGGAGCGGCCGCGCCGTCCAGGGGGTGACGACGCGGCCGCGGCCGAGGGGGTACGACGCCGCGGGGCGCCGTACGGGCGATGGGACCGTCAGGCGGTCTTGAGCAGCTGGATGTCGAGGGTGATCTTGATCTTCTCGGAGACGAGGACGCCGCCGCCCTCGAGGGCCGCGTTCCAGTTCAGGCCCCAGTCCTTGCGGTTGATGTCCGCGGTGGCCTCGAAGCCGGCCTTGGTGTTGCCCCACGGGTCGGTCTGGACGCCGTTGAACTCCAGGTCGAAGGTCACCGGGTGGGTGATGCCCTTGATGGTGAGGTCGCCGACCAGCTCGTCGTCGGAGACCGAGGTCGAGACGAAGGTCATCTCCTCGTTGTTCTCGACGTCGAAGAAGTCGGGGCTCTTGAGGTGGCCGTCGCGGTCGGCGGAGCCGGTGTCGACGGAGGCGAGCTTGGCGGCGGCGGTGACCTTCGAGCCGGAGACCGGGTCGGCGACCTCGACGGTGCCGGTGAAGTCGGCGAACTTGCCGCGCACCTTGCTCACCATGAGGTGGCGGGCGGTGAAGCCGAGCTCGGAGTGGGCCGGGTCGACGGTCCAGGTGCCGGCGGGCAGGTCGTTGATGCTGGTCATGGGAGCTCCCGAAGGTCGAGGTGGGTGGGTGTGAGGTCCGTGGTCCGACGGGCCGGGCTCGCTAGCCTGGCGGCGACTTGACACTCCGTCGAACTCAGTTGAACATTAAATCATTCCGCCCCGGCCCACAAGTCGGCGATCACGACGACGGAGGTCCCCATGACCCAGCCCACCACCGCCCTCCCGACGACCCGCTGGCTCGACACCGACGAGCAGCGCGCCTGGCGGGCCTACCTGCGCGGCACCCGGATGCTCGAGGAGGCGCTCGACCGCGACCTGCAGGCGCACGGCCTGCAGCTGAGCGAGTACGAGATCATCTCGATGCTCAGCGAGACCCCCGGCGGCCGCCTGCGGATGTCCGAGCTCGCCGACATCGTCGTCCAGTCGCGCAGCCGCCTCACCCACACCGCCACCCGCCTCGAGAAGCGCGGCTGGGTCGTGCGCCAGCCGTGCGAGAGCGACCGCCGCGGCGTCGAGCTCGTGCTCACCGACACCGGTCGCGACGTCATCGCCGACGCGGCGTCGGCGCACGTCGCGAGCGTGCGGCGGCACCTCGTCGACGTCATGAGCACCGAGGAGTTCGCCGCCCTCGGCGTCGCGATGGACAAGGTCGTCACCGCCGCCCCGGACACCGACCGCTGCTCCGAGGGCGCCTGACCGACCCGCCCGTACGGCGCCCGCCGACCCGCCGCTGTGCGGTCGGTCACCCCGGGTGCCCGCCCCGCACCGTGCTCACAGTGGGTCTTGCGACAATGGACCCATGACCACACCGGTGACGTCCGACCAGACCGCACCGGCCCCGTCGTACCCGATGGACGCCCCGGCCTCGCAGGCGCTGTTCGAGCGGGCCCAGCAGGTGATCCCCGGCGGGGTCAACTCACCCGTCCGCGCGTTCCGCGCCGTCGGCGGCACCCCGCGCTTCGTGGCCTCGGCGCAGGGCCCGTGGCTGACCGACGCCGACGGCCGCCGCTACGTCGACCTCATCTGCTCGTGGGGCCCGATGATCCTCGGGCACGCGCACCCGGACGTGCTGGCGGCGGTCACCGACGCGGCCACCCGCGGCTTCAGCTTCGGGACGCCCAGCGAGAACGAGGTCGCCCTCGCCGAGGAGATCGTCTCCCGCGTCGACCCGGTCGAGGAGGTGCGGCTGGTCAACTCGGGCACCGAGGCGACGATGACCGCGATCCGCCTCGCCCGCGGCGCGACGAACCGCTCGGTCGTCGTGAAGTTCGCCGGCTGCTACCACGGCCACGTCGACGCGCTGCTCGCCGCCGCCGGCTCCGGTATCGCGACCTTCGGCCTGCCCGACTCGGCCGGGGTGCCGGCCAGCGCCGCCGCCGAGACCATCGTGCTGCCCTACAACGACGTCGCCGCCCTCGAGGCCGCGTTCGCCGCCCGGGGCGACGAGATCGCCTGCGTCATCACCGAGGCCTCGCCGGGCAACATGGGCGTCGTCCCGCCGCTGCCCGGCTTCACCGAGGCGCTGCGCCGGGTCACCCGCGCGCACGGCGCGCTGCTCATCTCCGACGAGGTGATGACCGGCTTCCGCTGCTCGCGCTCGGGCTGGTACGGCCTCGAGGGCCCGTACGACGGCGGCGCCCCCGACCTGTTCACCTTCGGCAAGGTCATGGGCGGCGGCTTCCCGGCGGCGGCCTTCGGCGGCCGCCGCGACCTCATGGCCCTGCTGTCGCCGACCGGCCCCGTCTACCAGGCGGGCACCCTCTCGGGGAACCCGGTCGCCACCGCGGCCGGCCTGGCCACGTTGCGCGGGTGCACCGACGAGGTCTACGCGCGGCTCGACGTCGTCTCGCAGGCCATCGCCGGCGGCGCGTCCGACGCGCTCGCCGCCGCCGGCGTCCCGCACCGGGTGCAGTGGGCCGGCTCGATGTTCAGCGTCTTCTTCCGCGACGCCCCGGTGACGTCGTACGACGACGCGAAGGCGCAGGACACCGAGGCCTTCCGGGCCTTCTTCCACGCGATGCTCAGCCGGGGCGTGCACCTGCCGCCGAGCGCCTACGAGGCGTGGTTCGTCAGCGCGTCCCACGACGACGCGGCGGTCGAGCACGTGCTCGCCGCGCTGCCCGAGGCGGCCCGGGCCGCCGCGGCGGTGAGCGGGTCGTGAGCACCCGCACCGTCGTCCACCTGCTGCGGCACGGCGAGGTCGACAACCCCCGGGGCGTGCTCTACGGGCGGCTGCCCGGCTACCACCTCAGCGAGCTCGGCGCCCGGATGGCGCAGGTCGTCGCCGACCACCTGGCCGCGCACGACGTCACGGTCCTGCTCGCCTCGCCGCTGGAGCGCGCGCAGGAGACGGCGGCGCCGCTCGCTCAGGCGCTCGACCTGCCCGTCGGCTCCGACCCGCGGCTCATCGAGGCGGGGAACTGGTTCGAGGGCAAGCAGTTCGGTGTCGGTGCCGGCTCGCTCGCGCGGCCGGGCACGTGGCCACGGCTCGTCAACCCGTTCAAGCCCAGCTGGGGCGAGCCCTACGAGGAGATCGCCGAGCGGATGCTCGCCGCCGTCGCCGACGCGCGCGAGGCCGCCCGTGGTCACGAGGCCGTCCTCGTCTCGCACCAGCTGCCGGTGTGGACCGCCCGTCGCCGCGTCGAGAGGAAGCACCTGTGGCACGACCCCCGCTCGCGCGAGTGCACGCTCGCCTCGCTGACGTCGCTCGAGTACGCCGACGACGACCTGCGCTCGGTGACCTACAGCGAGCCCGCGGCGGCCCTGCTGCCGCGGGCGGCGACGACGGCGGGCGCATGAGCGGCCTCCTCGGCGTCCGTACGACGCGCCGCGGCCTCGGCGCGCTCGTCGCCGGCGCCCTCGCGCTGGGGCTCGCCGCCTGCACCGACGACCCGAACTCCGTGGCGGCCCAGGCCAAGGCGGGCGACAACAAGGGCTTCGTCGCCGGCGACGGCAGCGTCGAGCAGCTGACCGCCGGCCAGCGCGGACCGGCCGTCCAGCTGTCCGGGACGACGGTGACCGGCGGCTCGTGGTCGATGGCGAAGGAGGGCGACGGCAAGGTCGTCGTCGTCAACGTGTGGGGGACCTGGTGCGGGCCGTGCACCGAGGAGCTGCCGCACCTGCAGTCGGCGTGGTCGGCCTACGAGAAGGCCGGCAAGGACGTCGTCTTCGTCGGCATCGACACCCGGGAGTCGTCCGCGACCGGAGCCGCGTACCTGCAGCGGCTCGGCGTCACCTACCCCTCGATCAACGACCAGGCCAGCAGCGGCCAGCCGATGCTCGCGCTGCAGGGCAAGGCGACCGCCACCCCGACGACGCTCGTCCTGGACCGGCAGGGCCGGATCGCCGCCCGCGTCCTCGGCGGCACCTCGCAGTCGACCCTCACCGGCGTCGTCGACGACGTCCTGGCCGAGAAGGCCTGAGGCCGTGGGCCCCGGCGGGACGATCGCGAGCGGCGCGCTGCCGCTGGCGGTGCTCGTCGCGCTCGCGGCCGGGTTCGTCTCCTTCGCCTCGCCGTGCGTGCTGCCGCTCGTGCCCGGCTTCCTCGGCTACGTCACCGGCCTCGGTGACGCGACGCTCGAGCAGCGCCGGCGCTCACGGCTCGTCCTCGGGGCGCTGCTCTTCGTCCTCGGCTTCACGCTCGTCTTCCTCGCCCTCTTCGTCGTCGCGTCGGCGGTCGGCTACGCGCTGCGCGACCACCTCGACGTGCTCACGCGCGTCGGTGGCGGGGTCGTCCTGGTCCTCGCGCTCGTCTTCCTGGGAATGGGGTCGCGGTGGGGGGCGCAGCGCACGCTCGCGCCCCGCTGGCGCGCGCCGGCCGGGCTGCTCGGGGCACCGGTCCTCGGCGCCGTCTTCGCCCTCGGGTGGGCGCCGTGCACCGGTCCCACCCTCGCCGCGATCCTCGCGCTCCAGCCGCTGGCCGCCGGGGCGGGCGTCGTCGGACGGGGGGTCGTCCTCGCCGTCGCCTACTCGCTCGGGCTCGGCCTGCCCTTCCTCGCCATCGCCGCCGGGTGGGCGCGGATGGGCAAGGCGTCGTGGATCCGGCGGCACCAGAAGGGGATCCACCTGTTCGGCGGCGCGCTCCTGCTCGTGCTGGGGCTGCTCATGGTCACCGGCACCTGGACCGAGGTGACGACCTGGGTCCAGGCGCACCTCGTCGGCACCTTCGAGACGGCGCTGTGAGGCGGTCATGACGAGCACGTCGACGCGCGGCTCCACCGCACCGTCCTCCGGGGGCCCTCCCGGGGGCGCCGTACCGCCGCGGGAGCCGATCACCCAGCCCCGGCTCGGACCGCTGGGGTGGCTGCGCTGGGCCTGGCGCCAGCTGACGTCGATGCGCACCGCGCTCTTCCTGCTGCTCCTGCTGTCGGTCGCCGCGGTGCCGGGGTCGATCTTCCCGCAGCGCGACATCGACGCCGTCCGGGTCACCGACTACCTCGACGCACACCGCACCCTCGGTCCGGTCCTCGACGCGATGGGGTTCTTCGACGTCTACGCCTCGCCGTGGTTCGCCTCGATCTACCTGCTGCTCGTCGTCTCGCTGCTCGGCTGCATCATCCCCCGCAGCCGGCTGCACTGGCGGGCGCTGCGCTCGCGGCCGCCGCGGGCGCCGCGGCGGCTGGAGCGGCTCGACGACCACGTGCGGTTCGAGCTGGACGGCACCCCCGACGAGGCGCTCGAGCAGGCCCGCACGCTGCTGAGGAGCCGGCGCTACCGGGTCGAGGTGCGCGACGGCGCCGTGTCGGCCGAGAGCGGCTACCTGCGCGAGACCGGCAACCTCGTCTTCCACGTCGCGCTCTGCGCGGTCATCGTCGGCGTCGCCATCAGCCACCTCTTCGGCTGGCGCGGCGACGTCATCGTCAGCGAGGGCGACACCTTCGCCAGCAGCGTGTCGTCGTACAACACCGTCTCTCCGGCGCCGCTGACCGACCTGTCGTCGATCCCGCCGTTCTCCATCGCGCTGAGGAAGCTCGAGGTCCGCTTCGAGGAGCAGGTGCGCGGGGCCCAGTTCGGCGCGCCGCGCGAGTTCACCGCGTACGTCGACACGACGCAGCAGCCCGGGCAGAAGCCGGTCGCGGAGACCATCAGCCCCAACCACCCGGTCACCCTCGACGGCGTCGACGTCTTCCTCCTCGGCAACGGCTACTCGCCCGTCATCACCGTGCGCGACGCCAAGGGGGAGGTGCTCTACAGCCAGCCGACGCCGTTCCTCGCCCAGGACAACAACTACACGTCGACCGGCGCGGTCAAGGTCAACGCCGCGTCGCCGCAGCAGCTCGGCTTCAGCGGGGTCTTCACCCCGACCGCCGACGAGACCTTCGCCAACGGGCCGCAGTCGCGCTTCCCCGACCTGCTCGACCCCGAGCTCGTCATGTCGGTGTGGGAGGGCGACCTGTTCCCCGGCGGCCGGCCGCAGTCGGTCTACTCGCTCGACACGAGCGGGCTCACGGAGGTCCCCAACGCGCAGGGCAAGCCGCTGCTGCTGCGGCTCAAGCCCGGCCAGACCGTGCAGCTGCCCGGCGGCCGCGGGACGGTGACCTTCGACAAGGTCGACCGGTGGGCCGGGCTCTCGGCCCGGGTCGACCCCGGCAAGGGCCCCACCCTCGTGGCGTCCCTCGCCGCCCTGCTCGGGCTGCTCGGCTCGCTGCTCGTGCGCCGCCGGCGCGTCTTCGTCCGGGCCGAGCCCGCACCCACGACGACGGCCGGGACGATAACCGGGACGACGACCGGGACCGACTCGACTCCCGACCCCCCAGCCCGACCACGTACCGTGGTCACCATCGGCGGGCTGGCCAAGAACGCCGACCCGGGCCTGCGCCCGATGCTGGCCGGCCTGCGCGACGAGCTCTCCGAAGGACGGAACCATGTTCGCTGAGGTCCTCACCGCCACCCCGGCGGTCGACGTCGACCCGACCGTGTCCACGACGCTGGTCGGGTACTCCAACCTCGCCCTCTACTCGGCGATGGCCGTCTTCACCATCGCCATGCTGCTCTTCGCCGCGCACCTCGCGGCGCTCGGGCCGGAGCGGGTCGAGCGCAGCGCCGCCGGGTCGCGCGGGAGCACCCGGCGCCGCAGCCGCGAGCTGGTGGGGGCGGGGGCTCCCACCGACGGGCCGTCGCAGGACGCCGTACGGGCGGGGGAGGGGGACGACGACGGGATGGTCGCCGCCGAGCCGTCGCCGCGCGCCCGCAAGAGCGCGGGTACGGCGCTCACGGTCACCTACCTCGGGACGGCGCTCGTCGTCGCGTCCGTGGTGCTGCGCGGGGTCGCGGTGATGCGCCCGCCGTGGGGCAACATGTTCGAGTTCGCGGTGGCCGGCGCCGCCGCCGTCGCGGTCGTCTACAGCGCGCTGGCCAAGCGCAACAAGTGGGAGTGGCTCGGCCTCTTCGTCGTCGGGCCGGTCCTGCTGACCCTCGGCCTCGCGCTCTTCGCGTTCTACACCGAGGCCGCCGAGCTCGTCCCGGCGCTGCGCAGCGTGTGGCTGGTCATCCACGTCACCGTCGCCATCCTCGCCATCGGCGTGATGACCATCGGGTTCTCGCTCGGGATCGTCTACCTGGCCAAGAAGCGGCGCGAGGAGAAGGGGATGGGCAAGGGCAGCTTCCTCGAGACGCTGCCGTCGGCCGCCCGGCTCGAGCGCACCGCCTACGGGTGGAACATGGTCGGCTTCATCCTGTGGACCTTCACCCTCATCGCCGGCGCGATCTGGGCGCAGAAGGCGTGGAGCACCTACTGGTCGTGGGACCCCAAGGAGGTGTGGACCTTCGTCATCTGGGTCATCTACGCGGCCTACATGCACGCCCGCGCGACCGCCGGCTGGGAGCCGCGCAAGGCGACCTGGATCGCCCTCGCCGGCTACGTCTGCGTGCTGCTCAACTTCACCGTCGTCAACCTCTACGCGTCCGGCCTGCACAGCTACTCGGGGCTGAAGTGACCGACGAGACCACGCCCGAGGGCGGGATGCCGCCCCGCAAGCCGCCGGTCGGTGGCGTCGTCGTGCGCTACACCCTGCTGCGGCTGCTGATCTTCTTCGGCTTCCTCATCCTCTTCTGGCTGCTCGGCCTGCGCTCGGAGGCGCAGCAGCCGTGGCTGCTCGTCCTCGCCGCCGTCGCCTCGGCCGCCGTCTCGTTCTTCTTCCTGCGCCGCGACCGCGACGTCATGACCGACGCCCTCGCCACCCGGGCCGAGCGGCGTTCCGAGCGGCGCCGGGTCCAGGGCGAGGACGAGGACGCCGAGGACGCCGAGCTCGACCGCTGACCGAACACAGGAAACCCCACGTCCTCCAGGCTCCTGCTTAGCCGGATCGTGGGGTTTCGTGTGTCCGGTCGGCTCAGAGGGGGAGTCGCAGCGACGGGACCTCCTGGAAGCACCCGGTGAAGCGGACGGCCGAGCCCGTACGACGTCGCGCGGTCACCTCGCTGCGCACCCCACCGCCCCGGTGCAGCAGGTCGTCGAGCCCGAACCGGACCCGTTCCAGGCCCAGGTTGCCCAGCCGGTCGTAGCGGGCCTTCTCCTCGTCCCACCGCCGTTCGGGCTGCACAGCCCCGTCCGTCCCCGGCAACGCGTACTTGGCCTTGCCGTCGAGCTCGAGCACCGTCGCCTGGCCCGGCCACCCGCCGTCGACCCGGGCGACGAAACGACCCTCCGCGTCGACCACCACCAGCTGGGGGACCGCCGGGTCGAGGCCCCACTCGTCGAAGAGCACCGCGGCGTAGGACTCGAGCCAGGACTCCCGGCGACCGTCGACGAGCGGGACGGACACGGCCGCGAACCGCCGCCGACCGGTCCAGTGGCGCATCTCGGAGAGGACGTCGGCGACCTGCCCGGGCCTGGTCAACCCGCGGTGCAGCGCGGCATCGGCGACGGGGACGCTCACCCGGGGCGGGAAGGAGACGAGGCAGTCGGCGACCGTCCGGGCAGCGCTGGTGACGAGCACCCCGGCGACGGAGTCCAGTGACGGCTCGACCGAGTCGGCGTGGTGGACGCGGACCCGGCCCGTGGTGACGCGAGTCCGGTCGGCACCGCGCAGACGGAGCAGATGCACCTCGTGCACCCCCCCGAGAGGCAGCGGCAGTCCCCACACGGCCGCCGCGGACAGGTGGCTCGCGGCGACGGTGTCGTCGCGGTCGGCGAGGACCGCGCCGAGCAGCGCGACGTGATGCGTGCCCCGCTCGTGCGGAGCGGACTGGCCCGGCAGCCGGTAGACGCCCCGCCGTACCCGCACCAGGCGGCCCCGCGCCACCGCCCGGGTGAGCCTCGCCTCGGTGAGGCCGGCCTTGAGCGCGTCCGCGGTGGTGAAGCAGGTGGGCAGCTCCGGCAGGTGCATCGCTCCACGGTGCACGCGGTCGGCGCCGGCGCGCGCCTCCGCGGGCCGGGCCTGTGGACGACATCTGGCCGGTACCCCCTGTGGACAGGTCACCCCAACCCCAACCGGACACAGGAAACCCCGCGTCCGAAGCGCCACCGCGACGGGCAGATGTGGGGTTTCCTGTGTCTGGTCGACGAAGGCGAGGAACTGATGAGCGGATGGGTGTGGCGCGGGCCCCGAGCCTGGCTGCCGTGGGGACGTCTCCTCCTCCTGGCGGCCGTCGTCAACCTCGGCGTGCTGGCCCTGGTGGTCGCGCTGACGACGCGGCTCGGGTTCGCGCCGGCGGCCCCAGGAGCATCGGGAGGTGACCCACCCGGGTTCCTGTGGGGGTTCTGGCACGGGCTGCTGCTGCCGATCGCCTTCGTGGTCTCCCTGTTCCGCCCGTCGGTCGGCCTCGACGCCTCCGTCCACGACGGGCACGCGTACGACACCGGCTTCCTCCTCGGCGCGTTCGTCATCCTGCACTGGCCGTTCGCGCGGGTGACCCGGACGGTCCACCACCACCACCACCACCACGACTGGACACAGGAAACCCCACGTCCGCCGTGACCGTAGCCCGCGCAGACGTGGGGTTTCCTGTGTCTGGTTGCTAGAGGACGAGGCCGACGCCGAGCAGGAGCGCGTAGACGAGCGTCAGGCGGCCGGTGCCGGAGAGGACGGGGACGAGGTCGCGACCCGTCGCACCGGAGCGCAGCCCGCGCACGAGCGGGACGGCGAGGGGGAGGGACAGCAGGCCGAGCAGCGCCCAGGGCCAGCCGGGGTGGCCGAGCAGCGCGGTGCGGTCGGCGTCGGACCACACCTGCAGCGCCGCGCAGCCGACGACCGCGGCGGCGCTGACGACGACGAGGGCGACGTACAGCACCCGCGTGCCGCGGTCCCCGAGCCGGACCGCGAGGGTGAGCTTGCCCTGCTCGCGGTCGGTGGGGATGTCGCGCAGGTTGTTGGCCACGAGGATCGCCGTCACCAGCCCCCCGACGCCGACGGCGCCGAGCAGCCCCGCCCACGTGACGCGACCGGCCTGGGTCAGCTGGGTCCCGAGCGTCGCGACGAGCCCGAAGAAGACGAAGACCATGACCTCGCCGAGCCCGGCGTACCCGTAGGGCCGCGACCCGCCCGTGTAGTACCAGGCCGCGAGGACGCAGAGCACCCCGACGAGCAGCAGCCACCACTGCTGCGACACCGCGACCAGCGCCAGCCCGGCGAGCGCGGCGAAGAAGAAGCTGAGGAACGCGGCCAGCTTGACCTCGGCCGGGTCGGCGAGCTCCTGCCCGACGAGCCGCACCGGACCGACCCGGACCGCGTCCGTGCCGCGGATGCCGTCGGAGTAGTCGTTGGCGTAGTTGACGCCGACCTGGAGCGCGAGGGAGACCAGCAGCGCCAGCAGCGCACCGCTCGCGTCGGCCCGACCGACCGCGTGCGCGGCGGCGGTGCCGACGGCGACGGGGGCGACGGCGGCGGGGAGCGTGCGGGGTCGCGCACCGGCGACCCATTGGGAGAACGTGGCCACGGGCGGGGTCAGACCTTCGGGTTCGGTGCGCAGGGGCAGGGCGGGCGGAGCGGGCCGGTCACAGGCCGCGCAGGAAGTCGGGGTCGTCCTCCGGCCCCTTCGGCCCGGTGGGCCGGCCGCGCGGCGGCAGCGAGCGGGTGCGCCCCGCGATGAGCCACGAGATGGGCCCGACCCACGGCACGAGCAGGACGAGCAGCGCCCAGAACAGCTTGGGGATGTGCTTGACCTGGTCGTCGGGGGTCTGGAGGCAGTCGATGAGCGCGTAGATGGTCAGCGCCAGGCTCGCCAGCGTGAGCACCACCCGCAGCACCGTGGCTCCCTCCTCTCGCGAGGACCCTCAGCCGGGCCCCGCGTCCGTGCGTCGAGCGACCAGTGTCTCATCCGCCTCGTCCTGGTCCGCGAAGACCTGCACGAGGGCCCGCCGGTCGGGCTTGCCCGGCCCGCGCAGCGGCAGCGCGTCGAGAAGGAGGAGCCGCTGCGGCAGCGCGTGGTCGGGGACGACGCCGCGCAGCGCGGTGCGCACGTCGCGCAGGGACGGCGTCGGCGCGCCCCGCTGCAGGGTCACCACCGCCGACACCGCCTCGCCCCAGGTGCGGTGCGGCGTCCCGACGACGACGACGTCGCGCACCCCCGGCACGAACCGCGAGACGGCGTCCTCGACCGTGCCCGGCGTGACCTTGAGCCCACCGGTGTTGATGACGTCGTCGGCGCGCCCGACGATCTCGAGCCGCCCCTCGTCGTCGAGCCGCCCGAGGTCGTCGGTGCGGAACCACCGCGTGCCGTCGGCGTCGACGGCGAACGCGTCGGCGGTCAGCGCCGGCTCGCCGAGGTACCCGTGCGCGACGGTCACGCCGCCGAGGACGACGTGACCGTCGTTGTCGATGTGGACCTCGCTGACCGGCAGGGGCAGGCCGTCGTACACGCACCCGCCGGCGGTCTCGCTGCCGCCGTACGTCCGCACGAGCCGCACCCCCACCGCGGCCGCGGCGCGCACCACGGCGGGCGGGGTCGCCGCCCCGCCGACCAGGACGCCGTCGTACGACGCCAGCGCCGCGGCCCCCGCGGGGTCCTCCAGCAGGCGCGTGAGCTGGGTGGGGACGACGGCGGTGTAGCGCCGCCCCGCGCCGGTCAGTGCGGCCGTCGCGGCGACGAAGCCGGCGGCGGTGAAGCCGCCCCCGAGGTCGAGGACGCCCGGGGTGGTGCCGGCGACGAGCGAGCGCACGAGGACCTGCAGCCCGGCGACGTGGTGGGCGGGCATGGCGAGCAGCCAGGTGCCGTCGCCGCCGAGGACCTCGTGGGTGGAACGGGCCGACGCGAGCAGGTTGTCGCGGGTGAGCATCGCGCGCTTGACCCGTCCGGTCGACCCCGACGTGCCGACGCAGAGGGCGAGCCCGTCCGGCAGCCGGTCGGGCTCGGGCAGGTGCGGGGCCGGCTCCGCCGGCCCGTACGGCGCCACCGGGGCGCCACCGCGCAGAGCGGCCTCGAGGGCGGGCAGCACCTGCGCGACGCGCGGGCCCGTGGGCACCGCGAGGGGACGCACCGTCGTCATCCTCGTGACCCTAGGCCGGGCGGGTGTCCCGCAGGTGAACGGCCGCGCGACGCCTCAAGGGCGCCGCGTCATCGACAGCACGTCGAGGGCGGCGTCGAGCTGCGCCTCGGTGAGCGTGCCCTCCCCGCCGTCGTCGGCGACGAAGCCCTTCTCGACGACGACCTGCCGGATCGTCTTGCCCTCCTTCAGCGCGGTCTTGGCGACGGCGGCCGCGTTCTCGTACCCGATGTACCGGTTGAGCGGCGTGACGATCGAGGGGCTGGACTCGGCGAGCTCGCGCGCGTGCTCCTCGTGGGCGGTGATCCCGTCGACGCACCGGTCGGCCAGCACCCGGGCGGAGGCGGCCAGCAGCCGCGCCGACTCGAGGACGTTGCGCGCCATGACCGGCATCATGACGTTGAGCTCGAAGGCGCCCTGCATCCCGGCGACGGTGACGGTCGTGTCGTTGCCGATGACCTGCGCGCACACCATGAGCGTCGCCTCGCAGATGACGGGGTTGACCTTGCCGGGCATGATCGAGCTGCCGGGCTGCAGGTCCGGGATGGCGATCTCGCCGAGGCCGGCGCGCGGGCCGGAGCCCATCCAGCGCAGGTCGTTGCAGATCTTGGTCAACGACACGGCGACGGTCTTGAGCGCCCCGCTCGCCTCGACGAGCCCGTCGCGCGCGCCCTGCGCCTCGAAGTGGTCCCGGGCCTCGGTCAGCGGCAGCCCGGTCTCGTCGGCGAGCAGGCGGATCACCCTCTCCGCGAACCCCTTCGGGGTGTTGATGCCGGTGCCGACGGCCGTCCCACCGAGCGGCAGCTCGGCGACCCGGGGGAGCGTCGCCCGCACCCGCTCGATGCCGTGCCGGACCTGGGCGGCGTACCCGCCGAGCTCCTGGCCGATCGTCACCGGCGTCGCGTCCATGAGGTGCGTGCGCCCGGCCTTGACGACGTGCCCGAGCTCGGCGGCCTTGCGCTCCAACGACTCCGCGAGGTGGGTGAGCGCCGGGACGACGTCCTCGACGAGGGCCTGCGTCGTCGCGAGGTGGACCGCGGTGGGGAAGACGTCGTTGCTCGACTGGCTCGCGTTGACGTGGTCGTTGGGGTGGACCCGGTCGCCGAGGGACCGCGTGGCGAGGGTCGCGACCACCTCGTTGGTGTTCATGTTGCTCGACGTGCCGGACCCGGTCTGGAAGGTGTCGATGGGGAACTCGTCGTCGAGCTCGCCCGCGGCGACCCGCGCCGCGGCGGCGACGACGGCGTCGGCGACCGGCTGCGGCAGGACCCCGAGCTCGGCGTTGGCGCGGGCGGCCGCGCCCTTGACGCGGCCGAGCGCGGCGATGAGCGCGGGCTCGATCGGGCGCCCGCTGATGGGGAAGTTCTCCACGGCGCGCTGGGTCTGCGCCTGGTAGAGCGCGTCGCGCGGGACGCGCACCTCGCCCATCGTGTCGTGCTCGATGCGGTACGGCGTCGCGTCGCTGCTCATGCCTCCCATCTTGCGCCTGTGGCGCGGGTCACGAGGAGCCGGGGAGGTCAGTGCGCGAGCCCGGACACGAGGTTGATCGTCGCCGCGACGACGACGGCGCCGAGCAGGTAGGACAGCAGCGCGTGCCGCAGGACGAGCGCCCGGATGTCCGTGCGGGAGATGTCGGTGTCGGAGACCTGGAAGGTCATGCCGACGGTGAAGGCGAAGTAGGCGAAGTCGGCGTACCGCGGTGGGTCGTCCTCGTTGAAGCCGATCCCGCCGGCGGGCGGCCCGTCGGGACCGTGCGGCCCGTCGCCGTACCAGAGCCCGCCGTAGCGCAGCGTGAAGATGGTGTGGACCGCGAACCAGCTCACGGCGACGGAGACGACGCTGAGCAGCGCCTGGAGCACCTTCGAGCCCGAGCTGCTCGCGGTGAGCAGCAGGGCCACCGCGCCGAGGCTGGCGACGGCGGCGACGAGGACGACGGCGTCGGTGACCCGCCGCCCGGCGTCGTCGTACCTCGCGTGCCGCCGGGTCCGGTCGGCGTCCATGCGCCCGACGAGCAGCCACGTCCAGATCAGGAAGGTGCCGGCCGCGCCCATCCAGCCGGCGAGGACGCCGTACGGCGCGTCGACGAGGAGCCCGACGACCCCGCCGGCGACGAGGCCGACCAGGCCGGAGACGACGAGGCGGGCCACGCTCGAGATGCGGAACCGGCGTCGCCGGGTCATCGGGGTCGTCATCTCCCGGACGCTAGACCCGCCCGCGCCGGGTCGTCCCGCGCCGCTCGCACCACCCAGCCGCTTCCCAGGTCCGGCACGCCTGCTGCACCCAGTCCGCGAGGCGCGGCACGGGCGGGGGGACCGACGCCGGGTCGACGGGGGCGAGCAGCCGCTCCCAGGAGGCGACCCGGTGGATGGCGCCGACCCGGTCGGCGTCGTCGAGCAGCCGGCGCCGCTCGCCCGGGTCGCGAGGGACGGCCGGCCACCGGTCGAGTAGGCGCCGGCGAGCGCGGTGACGGCGTCGCCCTCGGGGAGCGGGTCGGTGAGCCGGGCCCCGACGGCCTGGCGCAGCGGCAGGTGCAGCACGCCGAACGGATGGCCCCACACGGCGTCGCCGAGGTCGAGCAGCCGCGCGGGACCGCCCGGGTGGAGCGGGACGCAGGCGTTGTCGGCGTGGACGTCGCCGGCTGGAGGGTGTCGGGCAGCCCGAGCGCGATCAGCCGGGCGACCGCGGCGTCGAGGGCGTCGAGGCCACGGCGCCACCGGGCGACCTGCTCGGCGGTGACCGACTGCGGGTCGTCCGGGGGGAGGGCGGCGAGCCGGTCGACCAGCGCGACGACGTACGGCGTCGTGTCGGCCTGCGGGAGGGCGGGGACGGCGGTGAGCCGGTGCCGCTCCCCGGCGGTGCGCTGCTGCAGGTCGGCCACCTGGACGAGCAGCGCGGCGCGGTCGGCGACGGACTCGGCGCCGGCGTCGCGCAGGGTCGGACCGCCGTCGGGGAGCAGCCAGCGGCCGGCGGTCTCGTCCACGGCGAGCGGGGCCAGCACCTCGTCGGGGACGAGCGCGCCGAGCTGCCGCAGCAGCGCGCCCTCGAACGCCTGGCCCGGGTTGCCGAGCTTCACCCAGCGCCGGCCGTGGTCGGTGTCGAGGCGGAACACGGCCGACCAGAAGCGGACCCGGATCGGGTCGAGCGGGCCGCGGCGGTGCTCGCCGCGGGCGACGAGGACGTCGTCGACCCAGCCGGTCAGGTCCTCGACCCCCTGCGGGGAGGTCCACTCGGCCACGAGGTCGCGCACGGGGCGACGGTAGCGGCAGGGTGGGGTCCGTGATCGGCCGCGCGCACCACGTGATCCTCGACGCCCCCGACCCGTCCGCTGCGGCGGAGTTCTGGTCGCAGGTGCTCGGTCTCCCGGTGACCCATTCCTCGGACGACTTCGTGGTCGTGTCGCAGGACACGACCACGTCGGGGTGGGCGTTCCAGCGCGCACCGGGCCTGGCGCCGTCGACGTGGCCGGATCCGCGTGTGCCGCAGCAGGTCCACCTCGACGTCATGGTGGACGACGTGGAGGCGGCGGACGACGCCGTACGGCGTCTCGGGGCGCGGTCTCTCGACGCCGCGGCGCACGTGTGGGCCGACCCGGCCGGTCACCCGTTCTGCCTCGTCCCGCGCCCGGGCTGGGCGCCGCCGGTGGGCGGGGCGACGGACCCGGCGCGGGCCGAGCTCGACGCCGAGCTGGACCGGATCGTCGCCGCGCGCGACCGGGACGCCATGCAGCCGACGATCGAGGCGCTGCACCGGGTCCTCGTAGAGCACCCGGACGACGCCCGCGTGCTCTACGAGGTCGGGGGAGCGCACGACACCGCGGGGGAGGAGGAGGTGGCCCGCGGGTTCTACGAGCGCGCGCTCGACGCCGGGCTCGAGGGCGACGTGCTGCGGCGATGCGGCGTGCAGTACGGCTCGACGCTGCGCAACCTCGGCGAGACCGAGAGGTCGCTCGTGGTGTTCGCGCAGGCCCGCGAGGCGTACCCGGAGTCGGTGTCGCTCATGGCCTTCGAGGCGCTGACGCTGCACGCGGCGGGACGGCTCGACGAGGCGGTCGCGCTTCTCCTCGAGGCGGTCGCCTCGAGCGCCGAGGGTGGCGAGGCTGACGACGCGAAGCGGTACGCCGCCGCGCTGCGCGGGAACGCCGAGTACCTGCGTTCGCTCGCCGGCGACTGACGACACCCCGCGGAGTGTCCGCCTGCAAGACCCCACTTGTTGCCACTTTCCGCGCGGCGGTCCCTACCGGCCGCCCATACTGTGCGCATGCCCGAGGGACGACAGGTGCTGCTTGTTCGCCGCGACTGGCCCTGGGGCTTGACGGTGATGGGTGATCCCTCATCGAGAGAACAGGTGCCCTCGCTCCTGGACGACCGGGGGGTCGCCGCTGCCCGCTCGATCGTGGTGGCGCGCATCCAGCACGAGGTCGACGGGGAGGCGACGGCCGAGGTGTGGGTGGGTCGCTGCCCGGACGAGCTGACGTGCGTGTACGAGGGAGAGTTCGTCACCGCATCTGGAGTCGTGACCCTTGCCGACGCGGCCCATGATGACGCCAAGCAGCTGGACGCCACTGTCGGCCGGTACGCGCTTCGGGTGCTCGTCGAGGAGGTCGAATTTCCTGAGCGTGTCGTGTTCGAGCTGACGCCGGAGTCAGACGCAATCGTCGTTGATGAGGACTGACGTTTCGGCGACGCCAGCGCTGACATGCTGGCCCCGCCGAGCCCGCCGAGCCCGCCGAGCCCGCCGAGCCCGCCGAGCCCGCCGAGCCCGCCGAGCCCGCCGAGCCCGCCGAGCCCGCCGAGCCCGCTGAGTCCGGGCCGCTGTGTGACGCGCGGACCATCCGGCGCATGCACGAGAATTCGCCGTGGACCGCGAAAATCGTTGTCGGCGTGCGATCCGTCCGGCCTGTCGGGCCGAGAACTGCCTCAGGGCCCTACTCTCGGTCTTGGTCTTTTGCCCTGCTCTGATCAGCGACGAACCCAGGGTTCAGATCCATCGCTTCGTCGAACTCGCCGAGCGCGTTGCGATAGAGAGTGTCGGCCAGCCCATGCCCCATGGGCGTGAACGTGAAGTAGGTGAGACCACCGGACACGACACCACCGACGACGGGCACGGCCTTAGTCACTGTCTTCTCCACCGTCTTCTTCGTGATCTTGACGCCGATAGCCGCACCCACCTTCTTGACTAGCGGGTACCAGGCCGTTCTGGTCAGGGCCTGAGCGGCCAGCTTCTTGCCGATGTTCTCGCCCGCCACCTTCGAGGTCTGCGACACAAGGGCGGCGGCGCCGGCGGCGCCGAACATGGCCCCGAGGTAGGCGATGATGCGCATCTGGGCTTCCTCGCTGAGTTCGCCTCCTCCGTCAAACAAGTCGTCCTCACCGAAGAGATACGCAATCTGCTGCGCCAGGTTGATAGCAAAGCCGAAGTACTGAGCTACGTCCGCACCGCCTGCCGCCACCATGACGACAGGGTTGCCAGGAATTCCAGAGGCGAACGAGGCGAGTGACGTTCGCGTGGCGCTCCGACGAATAAGGCCGTCGGCCATTTTCCGCAGCGACTTGGCCGAGTAGACGACGTGGGGGCCCTCACTGATGACGGCGTCCAGATGTTCCGACTTGCCGAACTGTCTCCGAAGAAACGCATCACGGTCGACTCTGACCAATGGCAACTTGGAGACTGCGCCGATGGTCTGAAGAGCAGTCGCGGACAGACGATCTTGATCGTTTTCCCCCATGCCGCTCGACTCTAGGCCTCCTGCTGACGACCGGCGAGGGGTCTTCGATATTGAAGGTGCGGCTTTGCTCTCGCTGAGCACGCCGTCACCGCGCAGAACGTGGCAACAGGTGGGGTGCCTCAGAAGTACCAGGGGAACGGTGACCAGTCGGGGTCGCGCTTCTCAAGGAACTGGTCGCGCCCCTCGACGGCCTCGTCGGTCATGTAGGCCAGCCGGGTCGCCTCACCGGCGAAGACCTGCTGGCCCATGAGCCCGTCGTCGAGGAGGTTGAAGGCGAATTTCAGCATCCGCTGGGCCTGCGGGCTCTTGCCCATGATCTCGCGCGCGACCTGGAGCGCGGTGGCCTCGAGCTCGGCGTGGTCGGCGACGAGGTTGACCGCGCCCATCTCGCGCATCTCCTCTCCCGAGTAGGTCCTTCCCAGGAAGAAGATCTCGCGAGCCCGCTTCTGCCCCACCATCTTCGCGAGGTACGCCGACCCGTAGCCGCCGTCGAACGAGCCCACGTCGGCGTCGGTCTGCTTGAACCGCGCGTGCTCGCGCGAGGCGATGGTCAGGTCGCAGACGACGTGCAGCGAGTGTCCGCCGCCGGCGGCCCAGCCGTTCACGACGGCGACGACGACCTTCGGCATGGTGCGGATCAGCCGCTGCACCTCGAGGATGTGCAGCCGCCCGCCCTCGGCCTTGACCCGCCGCTCGTCGACGGTGTCGCCGGTCTCGCCGGTCGCGTACTGGTACCCCGACCGCCCGCGGATCCGCTGGTCGCCGCCGGAGCAGAACGCCCACTTCCCGGCCGACCCGGTGCCCTCCGGCCCCGGCCCGTTCCCGGTCAGCAGCACGCACCCCACGTCGGGCGTACGACGCGCGTGGTCGAGCACGCGGTGGAGCTCGTCGACCGTGTGCGGCCGAAACGCGTTGAGCACCTCGGGCCGGTCGAAGGCGACCCTGACGGCGCCCAGGCCGACCGCCCGGTGGTACGTCACGTCGGTGAGGTCCTCGAACCCCTCCACCGCCGTCCACGCTGACGGGTCGAAGGTCTCGCTGACGCTGCGCTGCACGGGCTCGCTCACGACCGACAGCCTAGGCTCGACCCGTGCCCACCCCGGACTTCATCCTCGCCCTGCGCGACAAGGTCGGCACCATGCCGCTGTGGCTGAGCGGCGCCGCCGCCGTCGTGGTCCGCGACCGCCAGGACGCAGGCGGTGAGGAGGTCCTGCTCGTGCAGCGCAGCGACACCCTCGAGTGGACCCCCGTCACCGGCATCGTCGACCCGGGGGAGGAGCCGGCCGTCACCGCCGTGCGCGAGTGCCTCGAGGAGGCCTGCGTCGTCGCCCGGGCCGACCGGCTCGTCTGGGTCACCGTCAGCCCCGTCATCACCTACGCCAACGGCGACGAGTCGCAGTACCTCGAGCTGGTCTTCCGCTGCTCGTGGGTCTCCGGCGAGCCCGCCGTCGGCGACGACGAGTCCGTCGACGCACGCTGGTTCCCCGTCGACGCGCTGCCGCCGATGTCGGACCGGCACGCCGAGCGCGTGCGCCTCGCCCTCGCGAACGCCCCCGAGACCGTCTTCACGCGATGACGGCGCCGCTCCCACCGCTGGGCGAGCTGCGCGAGGCGTCCCGCCTCGTGAGCATCCCGCTACGTGTGCGGTTCCGCGGCGTCACGCACCGTGAGGCGCTGCTGCTGCGCGGCCCCGCCGGCTGGGGCGAGTTCGCCCCCTTCCTCGAGTACAACGCCCCCGAGGCCAGCCGCTGGCTCGCCGCCGCGGTCGAGGCGGCGTACGACGGCTTCCCCGTCCCGCTCCGTGACACCGTCCCGGTCAACGCGACCGTCCCCGCCCTCCCCGCCGACGACGTCGCCGGCCTGCTCGCCCGCTACGACGGCTGCCGCACCGCCAAGGTCAAGGTCGCCGAGAAGGGTCAGACCCTCGACGACGACGTCGCCCGCGTCGCCGCCGTCCGCGACGTCATGGGCCCGGGCGCCCGGGTCCGGGTCGACGCCAACGGTGGCTGGTCGGTCGGCGAGGCGACGACGGCGCTGGCGGCGCTGGCGCCGTACGGGCTGGAGTACGCCGAGCAGCCCTGCGTGAGCGTCGAGGAGCTCGTCGCCCTGCGGGAGTCGTTGCGGCAGAAGCGCATCGACGTCCTCGTGGCCGCGGACGAGTCGGTCCGCAAGGCCGAGGACCCGGTCCGCGTCGCCCGCCTCGGCGCCGCCGACCTCGTCGTCGTCAAGGTGGCCCCGCTCGGCGGCGTCCGCCGCGCCCTCGAGGTGGTGCAGGCCTGCGGCCTGCCCGCGGTGGTCTCCTCCGCCATCGACACCAGCGTCGGCATCGCCGCCGGCGCCGCCCTCGCCGCCGCCCTGCCCGACCTGCCCCACGACTGCGGCCTCGGCACCGTCGAGCTGCTGACCGACGACGTCGTCACCAACCCCCTCGTCCCGGTCGCGGGACACATCCCGGTCGGCGCCCCCGACGTCGACGAGGACGCCCTCGAGCGGCTCGCCGCGCCGCCCGACCGCGTCGCCTGGTGGCACGAGCGGCTCGCCGCCTGCCACGCGGTCCTGGCGGCGGGGGGATAGGTCGTGCTGCAGGTCTGCCTCAACGGCGCCCGGCGTCCCTTCGAGGGCGTACCGGTCACCGCGGCCCGGCTGGCCGCGCAGGCCGCCGCCGCCGTCGCGGCGAGCGCCCACGGCATCCACGTGCACCCGCGGGCCGACGGCGGTGCCGAGACGCTCGACGGCGACCTGCACCGGCTCGTCCTCGCCGCGATCCGCGAGGCCGCCCCCGGCGTCCCGGTGGGGGTGAGCACGCACGAGGCGATCGAGCCCGAGCCGGTCGCGCGGCTCGCGGCGGTCCGGCGATGGCCCGGCCCCGCCGACGGCGGCCCCGACCACGCCAGCGTCAACTGGCACGAGGACGGCGCCGTCGAGGTGGCGCAGGCGTTGCACGAGAACGGCATCGGCATCGAGGCCGGTCTCTTCACGCCGCTCGCTGCCGCCGCCCTCGCCGAGAGCCGGTGGCCTCAGCGAGTGCTGCGCGTCCTCGTCGAGGCCATCCCCGGCACCACCCCCGGCGCCGAAGGGCTCTGGGCGGCCGAGCGCATCATCGCCGCCCTGGGGCCGGTCCCGTGCCCCCTCCTCGTGCACGGCGAGGAGCAGTGGACCTGGCCGGTGCTGCGGTGGGCGCAGCGCCAGGGCCACGACACACGGATCGGTCTCGAGGACACGCTGCTCGACGAGCACGGTCTGCGGGTCACCGACAACGCCTCCCTCGTGACCCAGGCCCTGGCCGGCGGCGCCACCACCTGACCGGCAAGAAGACGGACCGGGTCAGTCCGCCCCGACGACCCCGTGCTGGCAGATGTCGTGGAACACCACGACGCCGTCCGCCTCCGCGAGCGGCAGGAACGACGTCCGCGTGCCCTCGCGCCGCAGCCCGCCGCGCACGGCGGTCCGGCACGAGCCGACGTTCTCGACGGCGTGGTCGAGCTGGACGCGGTGCTGGCCGAGCCCGTCGGCGGCCAGCAGCCACGGCACGAGCAGGCTCAGCCCGCGCGAGGCGACGCCCCGCCCGCGCTCGCCCGGCGCCGTCACGTAGCCGACGTCGACGCAGCGGAACAGCTCCGGGCCCGTACGACGCCAGTCGACCAGCCCGAGGAACCGGTCGTCGCCGGGGTCGGCGACGACCCGGTCGACCACCGCGTCCGTGGCGGTCTGGCCGAGCATCGTCGTGAACCGGTCGCGCCACTGCGCCTCGTCCCGCACGAGCGGGGGGCTCCAGCGCCGGGCCTCGGGGTCGGTCAGCGCCGACATCCAGGCCTCCTCGTCGCCCGGCCGGGCGGCGCGCACGACGACGACCCCGTCGGTCAGGTCGTCCGCGGGCCACGGGTAGTCGAGGGCGGGCGGGACCGCGGCGGTGCTCACTCCCGAAGTATCGGGCGTACCGGGTGGCGACGGCACCGCGTCCCGGGCCCGTGGGGCGTCGTACCGGCGAGTAGTGGTTTGATGCTGGCTGTGCCGCACGCCCGTCTCGCCACTCCCGCCGAGCACGCGTCGGCGACCCGCGAGGTGCGGGCGCAGTACGCGAGCCTCCCGCAGGACGCTCCGGTACGCCTCGCCAAGCGCACCAGCAACCTGTTCCGCCCCCGCGCCGCGGCCGTCGGCCCCGGCCTCGACGTCGGCGCCTTCGACCGCGCCATCGACGTCGACCCGGTGAGCCTCACCGCACGGGTTCAGGGCATGACGACGTACGAGCACCTCGTGGAGGCCACCCTCGCCCAGGGCTGCACGCCGCTCGTCGTCCCGCAGCTGAAGACGATCACCCTCGGCGGCGCGGTCACCGGCCTCGGCATCGAGTCGACGTCCTTCCGCAACGGCCTCCCGCACGAGTCGGTGCTCGAGGCCGAGGTCCTCACCGGCGACGGCGAGGTCGTCACGGCGACGCCGGACGGCGAGCACGCCGACCTCTTCCGCTCGTTCCCCAACAGCTACGGCTCGCTCGGCTACGCGCTCTCGCTCACCATCGAGGTCGAGCGCGTGCACCCGTACGTCGCCCTGCGGCACGTCCCCTTCCACGACCTCAGCGCCGTCACCGACGCGATCGCCGCGATCATGCGCGAGCGGCGCTGGGACGGCGAGCCGGTCGACTTCCTCGACGGCGTCGTCTTCTCCCGCGACGAGGCGTACCTGACCCTCGGCCGGTGGGCCGACTCGCTCGACGAGCACCCCGACGGTCCCGGCACCCGCCCCAGCGACTACACGGGCCAGCAGGTCTTCTACCGCTCGCTGCAGCAGCGCGAGCGCGACCTGCTCACCGTGCGCGACTACCTGTGGCGGTGGGACACCGACTGGTTCTGGTGCTCGCGCGCGTTCGGCGCCCAGCACCCGCTCGTGCGGCGGCTGTGGCCCAAGAGCCGGCTCCGCTCGGACGTCTACTGGAAGATCGTCGCCTTCGAGAACCGTCACAAGGTCATGGCCCGGCTCGACGAGCGCCGCGGGAGGCCGGCGCGCGAGCGCGTCGTCCAGGACGTCGAGATCCCGCTGTCGCGCACCGCCGAGTTCCTCGACTGGTTCCTGCGCGAGGTCCCGGTCGAGCCGCTGTGGCTGTGCCCGGTGCAGCTGCGGCCGGACCCGCTGCGCGGTGGCGAAGCGCCGGTGACCGGCAGCTCGCCGTGGCCGCTCTACCCGATGGAGGTCGGGACGCCGTACGTCAACGTCGGCTTCTGGTCGACGGTGCCGATCCTGCCCGGACGCCGCGACGGCGACACCAACCGGGCCATCGAGGACCAGGTGCACGAGCTTGGCGGCCACAAGTCGCTCTACTCCGACGCCTACTACGACGAGGAGACGTTCGCCGCGCTGTACGGCGGCGCCGACTACGCCCTCGTCAAGAAAAGGTACGACCCGCGAGGACGGCTGCCCTCGCTCTACGACAAGGCGGTACGAGCACGATGACGATGAGTGTGGCGGAGGCCTTCCGCATGCTCTTCGGGGCCACGGCCCCGGTGCGGTTCACGGCGTACGACGGCTCGGCGACCGGTCCCGAGGACGCCGCGTACCACGTCGACCTGCGCAGCGAGCGAGGGCTGAACTACCTGCTGACCTCGCCCGGCTCGGTCGGGATGGCGCGGGCCTACCTCATGGGCGACCTCGTCGTCGACCCCATCGACGAGGCCGATCCGTACGACGTCCTCGTCTTCTTCGAGGACGCTCTCACCCCCTCCCGGCCGGGCCTGGCCAGGCTGCCGGAGCTGCTGTCCTTCCTGCGCGCCCACCCGCCGCGGCTGCCGCAGCTGCCGCCGCAGGAGACCCCGGGCAACCTGCACCGGCTCGCGCACGGCCTGACCCACGGCCGGCGCCGCGACGCCGAGGCGATCCACCACCACTACGACGTCAGCAACCGATTCTACGAGCTGGTGCTCGGCGAGTCGATGGCCTACACCTGCGCCTGCTACCCGACGCCCGAGTCGACGCTCGAGGAGGCGCAGTACGAGAAGTTCGACCTGGTCTGCCGCAAGCTCGGCCTCGAGCCGGGGATGCGCCTGCTCGACGTCGGCTGCGGCTGGGGCGGCATGGTCCGCCACGCCGTCCAGCACTACGGGGTCACCGCGCTCGGCGCGACCCTGTCGAAGGAGCAGGCGACGTGGGCGCAGGCGCGGATCGAGGCCGACGGCCTCGGCGACCGCGCGCGCGTCGTCCACGCCGACTACCGCGACGTCACCGAGACCGGCTTCGACGCCGTCTCCTCGATCGGCCTGACCGAGCACATCGGTGTGAAGAACTACCCGTCCTACTTCCGCTTCCTGCACGAGCGGCTCAAGCCCGGCGGCCGGATCCTCAACCACTGCATCACGCGGCCGGACAACACCGAGCCGGGGATCCCCAAGGACGGCTTCATCAACAAGTACGTCTTCCCCGACGGCGAGCTGACCGGCTCGGGCGACATCGTGCGCACGATGGAGGACACCGGCTTCGAGGTGCGCCACCAGGAGAACCTGCGCGAGCACTACGCGCTCACCACCCGCGCCTGGTGCCGCAACCTGTCCAAGCACTGGGAGGAGTGCGTCGAGGAGGTCGGTGTCGGGACCGCCCGCGTCTGGGGCCTCTACCTCGCCGGGTCCTCGCTCTCCTTCGAGCGCAACCGGATCCAGCTGCACCAGGTGCTCGCGAGCAAGACCACCCAGGACGGCACGAGCGGCTTCTCGCTGCGCCCCACCTGGGGCAGCTGACCCACGACGCCGTACGGCGTCCCGTCCGGCTCGGGCCGTGCGGGGCCCCGTACGGCAGCGGGTCAGACGGCGCGCAGCTCGGGCAGGGCGGGCCCGGCCGGGACGCGCTCGTGCAGCCACGCGGTCACCTGCTCGGCCGGCATCGGCCGGGCGATGTGCCAGCCCTGGACTCCGTCGCAGCCGAGCGTCTCGAGCATCGCCAGCTCCTCGGCGGTCTCGACCCCCTCGGCGATCGACGGCATGCCGAGGGTGTGGGCGAGGTCGACGAGGGCGCGGACGATCCCGACCGCGCGCTCGCCCTCGGACATCGCGGAGATGAAGCCGCGGTCGATCTTGATCTCGTCGACCGGCATCGAGCTGAGCCGCAGCAGCGAGGAGTAGCCGGTACCGAAGTCGTCGAGGCTGATCGAGACGCCGAGGCCGCGCAGCTCGGCGAGGTTGCGCTTGGCGTCGTCGACGGCGTGGGTGACGATCCGCTCGGTGATCTCCAGCTGCAGCATCCCCGGCGGGAGGTCGTGCGCGCGCAGCCCGCGGGCGACGACGCACGGCAGCTCCGAGCCGGTGAGGTCGGTGGGGGAGATGTTGACCGCGACGGGGACCGACATCCCCTCGTCGCGCCAGCGGGCGATCTGGGCCAGGGCGAGGTCGACGACGCGCTCGGTCAGCCGCGGCATGATGCCGGAGCCCTCGGCGAGCGGGATGAACTCGTCCGGGGGGACGAACCCGCGGACCGGGTGCCGCCAGCGCACCAGCGCCTCGACGCCGATGGGCGTCCCGTCGGCGGTGTCGACCTTGGGCTGGTAGTGCAGCTCGAGCTCGTCGTCGGCGAGGGCCTGGCGCAGCTCGCTCAGCAGGCCGAGCGCGTCGGCGGAGTTGGTGTCCCGGGCGGGGGAGTAGACCTCGACGCCGGTGCGGGCCGCCTTCGCGGTGTACATCGCGACGTCGGCCCGCCGCAGCAGCGTCCCGCCGTCGGTGCCGTGGTCGGGGCACATGGCGATGCCGACCGAGGCCTCCGTCTCCAGCGCGAGGGCGCCGACGTCGATCGAGTGCGAGATCGAGGTGCACACCCGCTGGGCGATCGCGCGACCGGCCGCCTCGTCGGTGTCGTGGACGATGATGGCGAACTCGTCGCCGCCGAGCCGGGCCACGAAGTCGCCCGGGCGGACCCGCTCGCGCAGCCGGGCCGCGAACTCGATGAGCAGGCGGTCCCCGACCTGGTGACCGAGCGTGTCGTTGACCCGCTTGAAGTCGTTCATGTCGATGAGCATCAGCCCGAACGGGGTGCCCTCCCGCTCGTACGTCTCGAGGGCCTCGTCGAGCTCGAAGCGCAGCGTCTTGCGGTTGGGCAGCCCGGTGAGGTCGTCGTGCCCGGCCGCGTGCTCGCGCTCCAGCGACATCGAGGCCGTGTAGTAGAGCAGCAGCAGCGGGATGAGCAGCAGCGGCATGACGAACCACGAGTGCAGCGCGACGACGACGACGATCGGTGAGACCGCCATGACCGCGAACGTCATGAGGGTCGTGTGCACGACGTCGTCGAGCAGCAGGGCGCGCAGCGGCCCGGTGTAGGTCAGCACGCAGGAGACGACGACCATGTTGACCAGGTAGTAGACGACCCAGGCCAAGGGGATCCACAACAGGGCGTCGGGGGAGAGTCGTGGCAGCGCGTGGTCGAGACCGACCGAGCCGTGCACGGCGAGGATCACCAGGTACGCGGCGCCCACCGAGACGGCGTACTGGGCGGGGTTGAAGAGCACCTTCCACCACTGCTTGCGCGCCCGCAGGTCGGCCGCGAGCGAGGCGATGCCCACGCCGAGCATGGCGGGCCAGACGCCCCAGAGGAAGAGCAGGGCCATGAGGAAGGCCGTCGACATGACGACGCCCTGCGGGTCGTGCCCGCGACCGGCGACGAGCGGCAACAGCTCGAGCAGCACGAGCAGGCCGGCCGTCATGACGAAGGCGGCGGGCTGCTCGACGGCGCCCACCGTCACGACGTGGTGGACCGCGAGCAGGATGAGGGCCCAGCCGACCGGCACGGTCGCGCACCACGTCATGCTCGACAGCGTCAACCTGCGCAACGAGAACCCACTGCTCCGGACCACGCGGCCGCCTCCCCCTGGGTGTTGTCCGGTCCTATCGCCAGCCGCGTGGCGGACCTGAGACGTTGGCCCCCGCAACTTCGGGCGCGCGGGCGGTGGCGGTGCTCGGGTGCTCAGCCGCCGAGTCGGCGCAGCAGCTCCCGCATCGCCCGCAGCTCCGCCTCGAGGGCGGCCCGCCCGGCGCGGGTGATGGTCACCCGCGTGCGCGGGCGGCGTCCGGCGAAGCCCTTCTCCACGTGGACCAGGCCCGAGCCGGCGAGCACCTCGAGGTGCCGGCCGAGGTTGCCGTCGGTGAGCCCGAGCACCTCCTTGAGGTAGGGGAAGTCCGCGTGGCCGCCCTCGGCGAGCACGGCGAGGACGCCGAGCCGCGCCTTCTGGTGGACCGTGTCGTCGAGACCGGACGTCGGGTGGGCGAGGTCCGGGGCCCCGTCGGAGCCGTCCCCGGCGGGCTCGAGCGGCCGGGCGGGTGCGCTCACGCCACGACCGGGCCGACGGCGTGCTGCCGGGCCGCCTCACGCCGATCGGCGCGCATCCGCAGGGCGGCGACGAGCACGACGACGACCCCCGTGACGACGTCGAAGAACCCGGGTGCGACCCACCACGTGATCTGCTCGGCCGGGACGCCCACCAGCCGGTAGACGTCGTAGACCCGGTTGGCCAGCCACCCCAGCCGGTCCAGGGTCACGAGGAGCCCCACCACCAGGGCCCAGACCGCGAGGGCCCGGTCGTGGCGCTTCGCGGCCACGACGAGCAGCGCGAGGCAGTACGGCGCCGCCGGGGACAGCATCGTGACGACCGCCAGGGGGATCGGGAGGAAGAAGCCGGCGAGGGCGTACCCGAACAGGACGAGGGCGAGCACCCCGGTGGCCCAGGCCGCCCCGGTCTCGCCGACCCCCACCCGGCGCGCGCGCAGTCCGAGCCAGGCCCCCGTGACGGCCAGGGCCAGCGCTCCGCCGAGCGACCAGTAGCCGTCGAGGACGACGGACCAGGGGTCGGGGGTCAGGGCGATGGAGCCGGTGGGGCTCGCGGCCAGCAGGCCTGCGATCCACCGCTCGTGGGCGAGGACGAGGACGCCGTACCCCAGCACGAGCACGCCCGTGACGAGCAGCGGGATGGCCAGACCCTGACGGTCCGCGCGGGCCGTGCGCCGCGCCCGGTCGGCGGCCGCGAGGACCTCGGCGGCGGCGCGGGCTCGTCCGGCGTCGTCCGCGGCGGGGGTCGGGCTCGTCGTCATCTCGCACTCCTGTCGTCGGTGCAGAGAACTCTGCACCGCAGAGTAAGTGCGCGTCAATGGCTCGACGCAGCGTCATCCAGGTCGACGCCCTGTGCACAGGGCGTCGAGCGGCTCGACGCTGCGTCAAGCGGCGTGCGCGGAGGCCTCGGCGGTCGCGCGGTGCCGGCGGGCCGTCAGCTGCAGCCGGTGGGCCGTGACGACGACGGCGAGCCAGCCGAGCCCGAGGAGCCAGCCGGCGACGACGTCGGTGAGCCAGTGGTGGCCGAGGAAGACCCGGCTCAGGCCGATGGCGGCCGCGAAGACGGTCCCGGCGACGACGAGCAGGGTGCGGGTCCGCTTGTGGTGCAGGTGGGGCAGGACGAGGTAGACCAGCACGCCGACGATGACGACCGCGTTGAGGCTGTGCCCGCTGGGGAACGACGGCGACGTCTCGTACGGCGGCACCGCGAGGGTGAGCGGCGGCCGCGCGCGGCCGACGAGGTCCTTGCCGGCGACGGTCATCGCCACCGACCCGGCCGCGGCGACGGCCGTGAGGACGAGCGGGGTCCAGGCGCGCCAGCGCCAGGTCATGACGGCGACCGCGACGAGGGCGATGACCGGCATCCCCACCGTCCCACCGAGGTCGGTCAGCCCCGTGACGGCCCGGTCGAGGCCCGGGGAGCGCAGCCGGACCATCGCGTCGAGGACGGGCACGTCCAACCGCGACAGGTCGGCGCCCTCGAGGACCCCCTCGTAGACCTCGCCCGCGCCGACCGTCGCCCCGACGGCGACGAGCAGCCCGACGAGCGCGGTGACGAGCAGGACGACGTGCTCGCCGGCCCACCCGCCCAGCCAGAGCGCGCCGCGCGCGAGGCCGCGGCCGGCCGCGGTCGGCCACGCGGTGAGGTCGCGCTCGCCGATCCGCCGTTCCTGCGGGGAGTGGGCGCGCACCTCGTCCGGCATGCCGCCCATCCTTCCAGCCGGGCGGTCTCCGCGTCCGGGCTACCGCAGCCGGGACTCGCGCGGCACCGGCGCCGTCCAGCCGCGCCACAGCGCGAGCAGGCGCACCCCGCAGATGAGGGCGGCGGCGCCGACGCCGACCACGTCGCTCGTCACGCCGGCCTGGGCGAGGAGGACGAGCAGCGCGCAGCCGACGACCGCGGGGACGGCGTACAGGCGCGAGTCGGGACGGAAGAGCGTCGGCGTCTCGCGGGCCAGCACGTCGCGCACCAGGCCGCCCGCCACGCCGGTGATGCTGCCGAGCAGCACGGCCGGCACCGGCCCGGCGCCGAGCTGGAGCGCCTTGAGGGTGCCGGTGACGCAGAACAGGCCGAGCCCGACCGCGTCGACGACCTCGACGGCGCGGCGCAGCCGGGTCACGGCGGGGTGGAAGAAGAACGCCACCAGGGTCGCCCCGAGCGGCAGCAGCAGCCACCACGGGTGGTCGAGCGCGGCCACCCGCACCCCCAGCAGCACGTCGCGCAGCATCCCGCCGCCGAGGGCGGTGACCGTGGCGAGGACGGCCATGCCGACGACGTCGTACCCCTGCCGCAGCGCGAGCAGGGCGCCGGAGAGGGAGAAGGCGAAGATGCCGACGAGGTTGAGCACGACGGCGGCCTGGCTGGAGAGCACGACGCATTGTCCCGCCCTGGGGGGCAGGACGCCGTACGGCGCTCGCGGGTCAGCCGCGCGCGGCGGCCTGCCGCTTCAGCTCGGCCTTGGCCAGCGAGTTCTTGTGGACCTCGTCGGGGCCGTCGGCGAAGCGCAGGGTGCGGATGCCGGCGATGGCCGCGGCGAGCGGGAAGTCCTGGCTGAGCCCGCCACCGCCGTGGGCCTGGATGGCCTTGTCGAGGATCCACTCGACCGTCGCCGGGGTGGCGATCTTGATGGCCTGGATCTCGGTGTGGGCGCCCTTGTTGCCGACCGTGTCCATGAGCCACGCGGTCTTGAGGACGAGCAGGCGCAGCTGCTCGAGGCGCACGCGGGACTCGGCGATCCAGTCGCGGATGACGCCCTGCTCGGAGAGCGGTCGGCCGAAGGCGACCCGGCTGGAGACCCGCTCGCACATGAGCGAGATGGCCATCTCGGCGACCCCGATCGAGCGCATGCAGTGGTGGATCCGGCCGGGGCCGAGGCGGGCCTGGGCGATGGCGAAGCCCTCGCCCTCGCCGGCGACGAGGTTGCTGGCCGGCACGCGGACGTCGTGGAAGGCGAGCTCGGCGTGCCCGCCGTGCGCGTGGTCGTCGTAGCCGAGGACGTGCATGCCGCGCACGACCTCGACCCCCTCCGCGTCGCGCGGGACGAGGATCATGCTCTGCTGGCGGTGGCGCTCCGCGGACGGGTCGGTCTTGCCCATGACGATGAGGACCTTCGCGTCGGGGTTCATCGCCCCGGTGATCCACCACTTGCGCCCGTTGACGACGTAGTCGTCCCCGTCCCGGCGGATGCTCGTCGCGATGTTCGTCGCGTCGGAGCTGGCGACGTCGGGCTCGGTCATCGCGAAGGCGCTGCGGATCTCCCCGCGCAGCAACGGCGCGAGCCACTGCTCCTTCTGCTCGGGGGTGCCGAACTGGGCCAGCACCTCCATGTTGCCGGTGTCCGGGGCGGCGCAGTTGAGCGCGGCGGGAGCCAGGTCGAGGGCGCGCCCGGTGACCTCGGCCAGCGCGGCGTACTGCAGGTTGGTCAGGCCGGCGCCCTCCTCGCCGGGCAGGAAGGCGTTCCACAGCCCGCGGCGGCGGGCCTCGTCGCGCAGCTCCTGCAGGACGGGGACCCGGGACCACGCCCAGTGGTCGTCGGAGGCGTCGAGCTCCTCCTCGAACCGCTGCTGCGCCGGGAGGACGTGCTCGCGCATCATCTCCTCGAGCGAGGCGACGAGCTCCTGCGCGTGGGGGTCGGGGGTGAAGTCCATTCCGGAGAACCTTCCCTTCGGGACGCCGTACGGCGTCGTGCGGCGTGCGGCGTGCGGTCGGTGGTCAGTGGTCGGCGTCGAGGCGGTCCATCGCCTCGTGGCCGAGGGCCAGGAGCGGCTCGGTCATCTCGCCGACGCGGGAGAAGCCCTCGCCGACCGTCTGGCCCTGGACGAAGCGGTAGTGGATGCCCTCGAGGATGACCGCGAGCTTGAAGCAGGCCAGGCCCTCGTAGAAGCCGAGGTGGTCCAGGTCGCGGCCGGTGCGGGCGGCGTAGCGCTGCGCGAGCTCGTCCTCGGTGAGGTAGCCCGGGGCGAGCGAGACGGTCGAGACGCCACCGGCGCCGCGCGCAGCGACCCGCTGGTAGGTGAGCAGCAGGGCGACGTCGGTGAGCGGGTCGCCGAGGGTCGCCATCTCCCAGTCCACGACGGCGGCCATCCGGTCGGCGTCGTCGGTGAGGATGTTGTCGAGGCGGTAGTCACCGTGGACGATCGCCGGCGGGGTCTCCCGCGGCACCCCGGCGGCGAGCCGGGCGCGCAGGGCGTCGGAGCCGGCGAGCTCGCGGCTGCGGGACGCGTCGAGCTGCTGGCCCCACCGCCGGACCTGGCGGGCGAGGAAGCCCTCGGGGCGGCCGAAGTCGCGCAGGCCCACCTCGTCCGGGTCGACGAGGTGCAGGTCGGCGAGGGTGTCGACCATCCGCTCGCTGATCGCCCGGGTCCGCTCGGGGCCGAGCGCCTCCAGCTCCTCGCGGGTGCGGTACGGCGTCCCGTCGACGTGCTCCATGACGTAGAACGGCGCCCCGACGACGCTGTCGTCCGTGCACTGCGCGTAGGTGCGCGGGACCGGCACCGGCGTCGGCGCGAGGGCCGTCATCACGCGGTGCTCGCGGCCCATGTCGTGGGCGGTGGCGAGGACGTGGCCGAGCGGCGGGCGGCGCACGACGACGCGGGTGGTCCCGTCGGTCACCCGGTAGGTGAGGTTGCTCTTGCCGCCGGCGACCACCTGGGCGGTCAGCGGCCCGTCGAGCAGCCCGGGGGCGGCGTCGTCGAGCCACCGGCGCAGCGCGGTGAGGTCGAGGCCGGGCGGGTCGCCGTACGGGGCCTCGGGGTCGGTCACGCGCCGACGCCCGCGTCGTAGACGACGCGGCCCGTCGTCGTGCCGTCGGCGAGGCGCTGGACGCCGTCGCCGACCGCGTCGAGGGGGAGCCGCTCGGACACGAGCGGGTCGATGCGGCCCTCGTCGACCATCCGGGTCAGCGCGGCGTGGCACTCGCCGATGAGCTGCGGCATGACCTTGGCGTAGAGACCCCAGTGCAGGCCGACGACGGAGTAGTTCTTGACCAGCGCGTGCCCGAGCGGCGGGGTCTGGATGGTGCCGCCGGCGAAGCCGATGACGAGGATGCGGCCCTCGAAGGCGATGCACTTGGTCGAGCGGTCGTAGGTCTCGCCGCCGACCGGGTCGTAGACGACGTCGGCGCCGCGCCCGCCGGTCTCGCGCTTGACGACCTCGACGAAGTCCTCGCCGTGCCGGTCGACGACGACGTCGGCGCCGAGGTCGCGGGCGACCTGGGCCTTGGCGGGACCGCCGACGACGCCGATGACGCGGGCGCCGGCGGCCTTGCCGAGCTGGACTGCGGCGCTGCCGACGCCGCCCGCGGCGGCGTGGACGAGCAGGGTCTCGCCGGGCTGGAGGTGCGCGCGGCGGTGCAGGCCGAACCAGCCGGTCTGGTAGCCGATGAAGAAGCTGCCGGCCTGCGCGTCGTCGAGCCCGTCGGGGGCGGGCAGGACGGCGGCGGCGTCGACGACGGCCTCGTCGGCGAAGGCGCCGTGCGGCAGGACGGAGCCGCCGATGACCCGGTCGCCGACGCGACCCTGCGCGCCGGGGCCCACCTCGAGGACCTCGCCGCACAGCTCGACGCCGGGCGTGAAGGGCAGGTCGGGCTTGACCTGGTAGAGCCCGCGGCACATGAGCACGTCGGGGAAGTTGGCCGCGGCGGCGCGCACGCGCACCCGCAGCTGCCCGTCGGCGAGGGTCGGCGCGGGGACGTCGACGAACTGCATGACGTCCTCCGGCTCGCCGAGCCGGTCGACCTGCCAGGCCCTCATCGGGTCTCCTCGAGCTTGCGCTGCAGACGGTTCATCCCGGCCAGCCAGCGGTCCGGGTCGGTGGCGCGGGCGACGTAGTAGTCCGCCACCTCGGGGTGCGGCAGGACGAGGAACCGGTCGTCCTGGAGGGCCTCCCACAGCCGGTCGGCGACCTCGGACGGCTCGAGCGCGCGGTCGCGGGACAGCAGCTCCCGCAGCGGGCCGGAGTCGTCGAGCATCCGGGTCCGCACGCCCTGCGGGCAGATCGCCTGGACGACGATCCCCTTGTGCGCGTAAGTCGCTCGCAGCCACTCGGCGAAGGCGACGGCGCCGTGCTTCGTGACGCTGTACGGCGCGCTCCCCAGCATGGTCAGCAGGCCCGCCGCCGACGCGGTGACGACGAAGCGGCCGTGGCCGCGCTCGACCCAGCGCGGCACGAGGGCCTGGGCGGCCCGCACGTGGGCCAGGACGTTGACCTCGAGCGCGGTGGCCCAGTCGGCCTCCGACGACTCCAGGCCGCGGCCGCCCTCGACGCCGGCGTTGGCGCAGAACAGGTCGACCTCGCCGAGGACCTCGTCGGCCTCGAAGAGCAGCAGCTCGACCCCGGTCTCGGTGGCGCAGTCGCCGACGTACGACGACGCGTTCCCACCGAGCGCCCGGGCGGTCTCCTCGACCGCCCGGTCGCGGTCGGCGAGCAGGACGCGGACGCCCTCGGCGACGAGCCGGGCGGCGATCGCCGCGCCGATGCCGCCGGCCGCGCCGGTGACGACGGCGGTGCGGGGCAGGGGCGTCGTACCGGAGGTCATCACACGCCGCCGGTGAGGGTGACGCCGCCGTCGATCGTCACGGTCTGGCCGGTGATCCAGGAAGCATCATCCGAGAGGAGGAACGCGACGACCGACCCGATGTCCTCCGGCTCGCCGAGGCGCTTGAGCGGGTAGGCGGCCGAGACCTCCTCCTCGCGGCCCTCGAAGAGCGCGGTGGCGAAGCGGGTCTTGACGACCGCCGGGGCGACGGCGTTGACGCGGGTGCGCGGGCCCAGCTCGACGGCGAGCTCCTCGGTGAGGTGGACGAGCATCGCCTTGCTCGCGCCGTAGAACGCGATGCCCGGGGCCGGCTTGAGCCCGGCGACCGAGGCGACGTTGACGACGGCGCCCCCGTGCTCGCCGAGCCAGGCCGCGTGCAGCTTCTGGACCCAGGACAGGGCGGCGATGCAGTTGACCTCGACGATCTTGCGGGCGGCGTCGAGGTCGAGCTGCATGAGCGGGCCGTAGGCCGGGTTGATGCCGGTGTTGTTGACGAGCAGGTCGGCGCTGCCGAAGGTCTCGACGGCCTTCGCGATCGTCTCGTCCTGGTGGTCGGCGTCGTCGGCGCGACCGGCGACGGCGAGCGCATGCTCCGGCCCACCGAGGGCCGCGACCGCCTCGTCGAGGGCCTCCTGCTTGCGAGCGGTGACGACGACCTTGGCGCCCTCGTCGACGAGCCGCTGGGCGATCGCCAGCCCGATGCCGCGGCTGGCTCCGGTGACGATCGCGGTCCTGCCGTCGAAGCGGCGCATCCTTCGGTCTCCTCGTCGAGTCGGGGGTCGAGCGGGCGCTGCTAAGCGCTTGCTTACCCTCGCGCACGGCGCTCCCTGCGTCAACCGTGTCCCGTGTCTCACCGAGCCAGGTCCGGCGAATCGGGTTCGGCCGGCTCGGCTCGGGTCACGACCCGAGCCGAGTGGACCGAATCCGATTCGCGGGGGCTACGCGGTCCGGCGCACCCGGCGCAGGACCGAGGAGCCCAGCCGCGCGCCGGTGCGGACCATCGGGTCGACGACCTCGCCGACCTCCTTGATGCCGAGCAGCGCGGCGACGGTGAAGTAGAAGAACGCGAAGACGGCGCCGCCCGCGACGAGGGGGACGAGGGCGTCGAGCCGGCTGTCACCGAGGAACCGCTGGCAGCCGAGGACGACCAGCCAGGCCACCCCGCCCGCGACGGCCGAGGCCACGCCGATCCGCAGCCAGGCGCGCACGACGCGCATCCCGCCGAGCCGGCCGATCCGGCGCCGGATGAACCACAGCCCGAAGAGCGAGGAGAGGACGTTGCTCACGACGATGCCGCCGCCGATGACCGGGACGACGTACTCCACCGGCACGAACAGCAGCGCGGCGAGGTTGACGAGGGTCGCCGACCCGGTGAGGACGCACTGCTCGGCGAACGCGGTCCGGCCGTCGTCGTGCGCGTAGAGGTAGCGCTGGTTGAGCACGTCGACACCGAACGGCACGACGCCGAGGGCCATGGTCGCGAGGACGAGCGCCGACGCGCCGACGTGCGCGTGGAAGAGCAGCTGGCAGATCGGGACCGAGAAGACGAGCAGCACCACCGACATCGGCAGGGTGAGCGCGGTCGGGACGGTCAGCCCGGCGACGTAGTCGCGGCGCAGGGCCGGGTGGTCACCGCGGTGGGCGGCCGCCGCGATCCGCGGGTACATCGCGGTGATGAACGACAGGGCGACGAACGAGTGCGGCATCTGGAAGACGAGCAGCGCGTTCGAGTAGACCGTCACCCCCGGGATGAAGTTCGCCGCGGTCTGCTGGTCGGACGCCGTCGTCATGATCTTCGACGCGACGACGAACCCGACCTGCGACACGGCGAGCGCGGCGAAGGCCCAGCGCGCGATCTTCGACGCCTGGTCGAGCCCGACCCCGCGCAGCCCCCAGCGGGGCGTGAAGCGGAACCCGCTGCGCCACAGGGGGACGAGCAGCACGATGCCCTGCACCGCGATCGATGCGGTCGCCGTCCCACCGAGCCACCAGACCATCGACGGGGTCCACTGGTCCGGCGCGACCTGGCGCGGGAAGAGCACGAGGAACGACACGAGCCCGGCGATGGCCACGACGTTGGCGATCGCCGGTGACCAGCCGAAGGCGAGGAAGCGCCCGCGCGCGCCGAGGACCTGTCCGAGCAGCGCGTAGACGCCGTAGAAGAAGATCTGCGGCAGCGTGAGGAACGCGAAGAAGACGGCCAGCTCGAGCGTGCGCCCGGAGAAGTCGGTCATCACCCGCATGAGCAGGGCGGCTCCCGCGGTGCAGACGATGGTCACGACGAGGATCGCCGTACCCCCGACGGTGAGGATCCGGTCGGTGAACTCCCGCCCGCCGTCCGGGTTCTTGGCCGCCTTGACCAGCTGCGGGATGAGGACGGAGTTGAGCACCCCGCCGGCGATGATCATGTAGATGACGTTGGGCAGCGTGTTGGCCGCCGTGAACGCCTCACCGGCCAGCGCGACGCCGACGGCCGAGACGATGAGCGACTGGCGCAGGACCCCGAGGACGCGCGAGACGATCGTCCCCGACGCCATGGCCAGGCTGCCGCGGGCGACCGACGTCTGCGGCTGCTGCTCCGCGTCCTGCTCGACGACCGGGGTCGACCCGGTCGGCGGGTCGACCGGGTCGACGGGGCGGGCGCCGTCGGTCGGTGCGGAGGTCATCGCTCAATCCTCCATCAGGGCCGCGATCCGGGCGGCGGTGGCACGCCGGTCCGCCCGTCCCACCCGCGCCTCGACGACCCGCAGGCCCGGGCGGTCGTCGGCGAGGGCGGCGCGCAGCCCCGCGACGTCGGTCACGAGCCCGTACGGCGTCCCGCTCGCCGCGCACAGCGCCCGCAGGTCGGCGTGGTGCGGCGTCGCGAACACCCGCTCGAAGGCTCGCGCGTAGCCGGGCGCCCCCTGCTCGAGACCGGCGAAGATCGAGCCGCCGTCGTCGTTGACGACGACGAGGGTGAGGTCGGGACGCGGCTCGTCCGGCCCGAGCACCAGCCCGTTCGCGTCGTGCAGGAACGTCACGTCGCCGAGCAGCGCCAGGCTGCGCGGGCGGCGCCCGTCGGGGGCCGCGGGGCGGCCGAGCGCGACCCCCAGCGCGGTGGAGACCGTCCCGTCGATGCCGGCCAGACCCCGGTTGCCGACGACCAGGCGGTGCTCACCGGGCGGGTACGGCGCCAGCACGAGGTCGAGGTCGCGCACGGGGTTGGACGACCCCACGACGAGCGTGCAGCCCGGCCCGGTGGCGGCGCCGACCTCGCGCGCGACCTGCAGCGGGTCGAGCCCCGGCAGCCCGTCGACGAGGGCGTCGAGCCGGGCCGACAGCGCCGCGTCGGCCGCCTGCCAGCGCGCGAGCCAGGCCGCGTCCTCGGGCGCCGGGACGACGCCCTCGGGCACGGCCGGCAGGCCCGGCAGGTGCCGGGCGACCCGCGCCGGGTCGGTCACGACGCCCCCGGCTCCGGGGACCGCGAGCACCTCGAGGTCGGCGCGGGAGATCAGCCGGGTGACCGGCCGGGACAGCGTCGGGTGACCGGTGACGAGCACCCGCTCCACCTCGGCGCCCAGCGGTCCGCCGAGCAGCAGCCGGTAGGTGCGGATCGCGTTCGCCCCCGCGCGCGAGCCCGACGTCGGCTCGGCCAGCAGCGGCCACCCCATGGCCTGGGCCAGCACCCGCGGCCCCGGGCCGGCGTCGTCGCCGGCGACGACGACCGTCCGCGGGCCGACCGGCAGCGGCTCCGCCGCGTCCGTACGACGCCGCCGCGGGGCCTCCTCGTCGGGCGCGCCCCCGCCCGGCCACCAGACCCCGGCGGGCTCGGGCAGCAGCGGCTCGCCGAGCTGCAGGTTGAGCTGGCTCGGGCCCGGTCGCTGCGTCGCCGCGAGCGCGGCGGCCCGGACCTCCTGCTCGCCCGCGTCGACGGCGAGGTCGGCGCAGGGGGCGAAGACGCCGTACAGGCCCTCCTGCTCGGTGGTCTGGTTGGCGCCGGTGCCGCGCAGCGCGGCCGGCCGGTCGGCCGAGACGACGACGAGCCGCCGGCCGCTGTGGTGCGCCTCCATCACCGCGGGCAGCAGGTTCCCCACGGCCGTGCCGGACGTCGTGACGACGGCGACGGGGCGCCGCGACCCGACCGACAGCCCGAGGGCGAGGAACCCGGAGCTGCGCTCGTCGAGGCGCACGTGCAGCCGCAGGTCGCCGGCGGCGTCGGCCGCGTGGAGGGCGAGGGCGAGCGGCGCCGACCGCGACCCCGGGGAGAGGACGACGTCGCGCACCCCGCCGTCGACGAGGGCGCGCAGGAGGGTCACCGCACGGTCGGCCGAGGTCACGGCCCCCATTCTCCCGCGCCCGGCGCCGCCCCGCGGCCGTGGCCCCCGCCGCCGCGGCCGGCGTGGAAGGCTGACGGCATGGAGCTGCGCATCTTCACCGAGCCCCAGCAGGGGGCGTCGTACGACGACCTGCTGGCCGTCGCCCGCGCGAGCGAGGAGTGCGGCTACGCCGCGTTCTTCCGCAGCGACCACTTCCTCGCGATGGGCGGTGACGGGCTGCCCGGGCCGTCGGACTCGTGGGTGACGCTGGGGGCGCTGGCCCGCGAGACCTCGACGATCCGGCTCGGCACCCTCGTCACGAGCGCGACGTTCCGCCACCCGGGGCCGCTCGCCGTCGCGGTCGCCCAGGTCGACGTGATGAGCGGCGGCCGGGTCGAGCTCGGGCTCGGGGCGGGCTGGTTCGAGGCCGAGCACGCGGCGTACGGCATCCCGTTCCCGCCCCTCGGTGAGCGCTTCGACCGGTTCGAGGACCAGCTGGCCATCGTCACGGGGCTGTGGCGCACGCCGGTGGGGGAGCGGTTCTCCTACGCGGGGCGGCACTGGTCGGTCACCGACTCTCCGGCCCTGCCCAAGCCCGCCACCCCGCAGGGGCCGCCGATCATCGTCGGCGGCGGCGGGAAGAAGCGGACGCCCGCGCTCGCGGCGCGCTACGCCGACGAGTTCAACGTCGGCTTCACCACCCCGCAGAAGGTGGGGGAGCAGTTCGCGCGGGTCCGGGCGGCGTGCGAGGCCGCCGGCCGCGACCCGGGCTCGCTCGACTGGTCCGTGGCCGTCACCGTCGCCTGCGGGCGCGACGACGCGCAGGTACGACGCCGCGCCGACGCCATGGGCCGCGACCTCGACGAGCTGCGTCGCGACGGCGTCGCCGGGACCCCCGCCGAGGTCGTCGACCGGCTCGGCGCCTACGCCGAGGTCGGGGTGCAGCGGACCTACCTGCAGGTCCTCGACCTCGCCGACCGCGACCACCTCGAGCTCGTCGCCGCCGAGGTCATGCCGCAGGTCTGAACGCCCGAGGACCTCACGTGGGGTGTCGTCAGCTCGCGGTGGCGGTGAGGGCGTCGCGCATGGGGACGAGCTTGGCGTCGGACTCGGCCACCTCGGCCTCGGGGACCGACCCGGCGACGATGCCGCACCCGGCGTAGAGCCGCACGGCACGCGGGTCGTCGTCGTCGATCCGGCCGCACCGCAGCGCGATGCCCCACTCGCCGTCGCCGCTGCGGTCCATCCAGCCGACCGGTCCGGCGTACCGCCCGCGGTCCATCCCCTCCAGCTCGGCGATGAGGGCGACGGCCTCGGCGGTCGGGGTCCCGCCGACGGCCGCCGACGGGTGCAGCGACGCGGCGAGCCCGAGCGAGCTGACGGCGTCGGCGCTGACGCCCGTGACGTCGGTCGCGAGGTGCATGACGTTGCTGAGGTGCAGGACGAACGGCGACTCGGGCACGTTCATCGACGAGCAGTGCGGGGCGAGCGCGTCGGCGACCGAGCGCACGGCGTACTCGTGCTCCTCGAGGTCCTTGCTCGACCGCGCGAGGCCACCGGCGAGGGCCAGGTCCTTGACGTCGTCGCCGGTGCGGCGGATCGTCCCGGCCAGCACCCGCGACGTGACGAGGCCCTGGTCGCGGCGCACGAGCAGCTCCGGGGTCGCGCCGACGAGCCCGCCGACGGCGAAGGTCCACGTCGTGTCGTAGCGCGCGGCCAGCTGCTGCAGCACCCAGCGCGCGTCGACGGGCCGCCGCGCCACGGCCAGCAGGTCGCGGGCGAGGACGACCTTGTCGACGTCGCCGCGGTTGATCCGGCGCACGGCCTCGGCGACCGAGCCGGCCCACTGCACCGGCTCCTGCGCGCCGTCGGCGAACGCGACGTCGTACGGCGCCTCGGGCGCTGGGGCGGGGGCGACCACCGGCAGGCGCGAGGCCCCCGCGCCGGCGTACGCCGTCGTCACCCACCAGCGCGAGCCGCGTCGCCCCACGGTGACGGCCGGCACGACGAGCCGCGCCTCCTCGGCGGAGTCGTCGGCGAAGGGGAAGGAGCCGAAGACGACCGCACCGGAGCCGGGTAGCCCGACCTCGTCGCGGACCGAGGCGTGCGCGGCCACCGCCGACCACCAGTCCTGGGCCTCGGCGAAGCGCTGCGGGCCGCGGGTGCGGCACTCGGCGGCGACGCCCCAGCCGACCAGGCCCTCGCCGCGGCGCACCCAGGAGACGACCTCGGACGCGGCCAGCCCCGCCGGCAGCAGCGCGAGGAGCGGGCCGGGGTCCTCGAGCGGGACGCTGCGCACGACCAGTGGCGTGCCGGGGGCGGCGGCCGGGTCGGAGGGCGTCGGGAGCGCGGCGGTCGACACGCTTTCCAGCGTACGGCGACCCCGGCGGCCGCACCGGGGCGGTCGCCGGGGGCCCACCGCGAGATGCGTCACGGCCTGGGAGGATGGGCGCATGAGCCGCGCCAGCCTGGAGAAGCAGCCCGCCGAGGTCGCGCGGATGTTCGACACCGTCGCCGAGAAGTACGACGTCACCAACGACGTCCTCTCGCTCGGGCAGGACCGGCTGTGGCGCAAGGCGACCGTGCGCGCCGTCGGGGCCCGGCCGGGGGAGGCCGTGCTCGACATCGCCGCCGGCACCGGGACCAGCTCGGAGCCGTTCGCCGACGCCGGGGTGCAGGTCGTCCCCGCCGACTTCTCCGTCGGGATGCTGCGCGTCGGCCGCCGCCGCCGCCCCGACCTGCCGTTCACCGCCGCCGACGCGATGAACCTGCCCTTCGGCGACGACTCGTTCGACGCCGTGACGATGTCCTTCGGGCTGCGCAACGTCGAGGACCCGGCCGCCGCGCTGCGCGAGTTCCTGCGGGTGACCAGGCCCGGTGGGCGGCTGGTGGTCTGCGAGTTCAGCCAGCCGACCAACGGCGCCTTCCGCCAGGTCTACGTCAACTACCTCATGCGGGCGCTGCCGCCGATCGCGCGGCGCACCTCGAGCAACCCCGACTCCTACGTCTACCTCGCCGAGTCGATCCGGGCCTGGCCCGACCAGCGCGGGCTCGCCCGCACGGTCGAGGAGGCGGGCTGGTCCGACGTGCAGTGGCGCAACCTCACCGGCGGCATCGTCGCCCTCCACCGCGCGACGAAGCCGGTCGCCTGACGCGCGGTGTCGGCACTGTCGAGGCCCCGGTGCCCCGGCGGCGCGGACGCAGGGTCACGACTTAGGACAGCCTCAACTGCGGTCCCGACAGCACGGGCATAGACTCGCCAGGAGTTCGTGAAGATCTTCACAAGCAAGCGAAGGCGACTCCCCCGATGTCCCCCAGCACCACCACCGGCACCCGCGACGCGCGCGACACCGCGCGCGAGACGGTGCACGCGGACGTCGTCGTCGTCGGAGCCGGCCCCGGGGGCAGTGCCACCGCCGCCTACCTGGCCGACCACGGCCTCGACGTGGTCCTGCTCGACAAGGCGACCTTCCCCCGCGACAAGATCTGCGGCGACGGCCTGACCCCGCGCGCGACCAAGGAGCTCATCTCCCTCGGCGTCGACACGACCGGGTGGCAGCGCACCAAGGGCCTGCGGATCAGGGGCGGCGGGCGCACCCTGCAGCTCGACTGGCCCGAGACCGACACCTTCCCCGGCTTCGGCCTGGTCCGCACCCGCGGCCAGCTCGACGAGGCCCTCGCCCGGCACGCGCAGGCGCGCGGTGCACAGCTGCACGAGCGGACCGCCGTGACCGGCCCGGTCCACGACGCCGCCGGCCGGGTCCGAGGGGTGACGGCGCGTCGTACCCCCGAGGGGGGTGGCCGCCCCGTCGAGGTGACCTACCGAGCCCCCGTCGTCATCGCGTCCGACGGTGTCTCCAGCCGCCTCGCGACGGCCGCCGGCCGCCCGAAGCGCACCGACCGCGTCATGGGCGTCGCCGTCCGCGCGTACTACTCGACGCCCCGGCGCGACGACTACCTCGAGAGCCACCTCGAGCTGTGGACCCGCGGCGACGACGGCCGCCGGATCCTCATGCCGGGCTACGGCTGGATCTTCCCGCTCGAGGACGGCCGCGCCAACGTCGGCCTCGGCACGCTGGACACGACGCCCGCCTTCCGCAACACGGACTACAAGGACGTGATGCGCAAGTGGGTCGAGGACATCGAGCCCGACTGGCACCTGACCCACGACGAGTCGTCCGGCCCGATCCGCGGCGCCGCGCTGCCGATGGGCTTCAACCGCGCCCCGCTCTACGCCGACGGGCTGCTGCTCGTCGGCGACGCCGGCGGCATGGTCAACCCGTTCAACGGCGAGGGCATCGACTACGCCCTCCAGGCCGCCCGCGTCTCCGCCGAGGTCGTCGCCCAGGCGCACGCCCGGCGCACCGACGCCGGCCGCGAGCGCGTCCTCGCCCGCTACCCGCGCGTGATGAAGGACGAGCTCGGCGGCTACTTCACCCTCGGCCGCTGGTTCGCCCACGCGATCGGCCACCCCGAGGTCATGCGCCTCGCCACCCGCTACGGCCTGCCGGTCACCCCGCTCATGCGGGTGCTGCTCAAGGTCATGGCCAACCTCCCGCAGCAGCGGGGCGGCGGCGTCGACGACGCCTTCGTGCGGACCATCTCGCGACTGGCCCCCGATGCCTGACCCCGCCGTACGGCGCCCCCGTACCGTCACCCCTAGGATGGGACGGCCCGTGCGGACGACGCCCGCCCCCACGCTGCCGCACCACCGCCGAGACCGTTCCCCCGGAGGCACCCCGTGAACCAGTGGATCCCGCTCCTCTTCCTCCTGGCCCTCGGCTTCGGGTTCGCGGCGCTGTCGATCGGCACGAGCCTCGTGGTCGGCCCCAAGCGCTACAACCGCGCCAAGCTGGAGGCCTACGAGTGCGGCATCCAGCCCACCCCGCACGCGCGGGGCGGCGGCCGCGTGCCGATCAAGTACTACCTCACGGCGATGCTGTTCATCGTCTTCGACGTGGAGAGCATCTTCCTCTATCCGTTCGCCGTGGCCTTCAACCAGCTCGGACTGTTCGCGCTCGTCGAGATGGTCCTGTTCATCCTCACCGTGTTCGTCGCCTACGCCTACGTCTGGCGTCGGGGCGGGCTGGACTGGGACTAGGAGAATCACATGGGACTCGAGGAGAAGCTGCCCGCCGGCTTCCTGCTGACGACGGTCGAGAACCTCGCCGGCTTCATGCGCAAGTCGTCGATGTGGCCCGCCACCTTCGGGCTGGCCTGCTGCGCCATCGAGATGATGGCCGTCGGCACCCCCGACTACGACATCGCCCGCTTCGGCATGGAGCGCTTCGCCGCGACCCCGCGCCAGGCCGACCTGATGATCGTGGCCGGCCGGGTGAGCCAGAAGATGGCCCCCGTCGTGCGCCAGGTCTACGACCAGATGAGCGACCCGAAGTGGGTCATCTCGATGGGCGTCTGCGCCAGCTCGGGCGGCATGTTCAACAACTACGCGATCGTCCAGGGCGTCGACCACGTCATCCCGGTCGACGTCTACCTGCCGGGTTGCCCGCCGCGCCCGCAGATGCTGCTCAACGCGATCCTCACGCTGCACGACCAGATCCTCGAGATGCCGCTCGGCGTCGACCGCGTCCAGGCCGCCCGCGCCGCGGAGCGCGCCGCGATGGAGGCCACCCCGACCCACGCCATGAAGGGGCTGCTCGCCTGATGGCCGACCAGACCACCCCGCGCCCCGAGGGGACCCCGGGCACGACGGAGCACGCCGACAGCCAGGAGGGCGCGCTCGAGCAGGGCGTCACCGCCTACGCGGGCGCCGTCGACACCACCCCCGTCCAGATCGCCCACCGCACGGGCATGTTCGGCCCGCGCCAGGGCGAGGACACGAGCGGGTACGGCGGCCTGCAGGCGCCGGTGCTCTTCCCCGGCGCCTCGCCGCGCCCCTACGGCGGCTGGTTCGACGAGGCCGCGGACGCCCTCGAGCGGGCGCTCGTCGGCGGCTCCGCCTCGTTCGGCGAGGCCGTCGAGCGGGTCGTCGTCGACCGCGGTGAGCTGACCCTCTTCGTGCGCCGCGAGCACCTCGTCGAGGTCGCCCGCACCCTGCGCAACGAGGCCGCGCTGCGCTTCGAGATCTGCCTCGGCGTCTCGGGCGTGCACTACCCGCAGGAGACCGGCCGCGAGCTGCACGCGGTCTACCACTTCCTGTCGATCACCAACGGCAGCCGCCGGCTGCGCGTCGAGGTCACCGCCCCCGACGCCGACCCCCACATCCCCTCGATCGTCGAGGTCTACCCGGCCAACGACTGGCACGAGCGGGAGACGTGGGACATGTTCGGGATCCAGTTCGACGGCCACCCGGCCCTGACCCGGATCCTCATGCCCGACGACTGGCCGGGCCACCCGCAGCGCAAGGACTACCCGCTCGGCGGCATCCCCGTCGAGTACAAGGGCGCCACCATCCCACCGCCGGACCAGCGGAGGTCGTACTCCTGATGACCACCACCAGCAGCACCAACGAGACCACCGACGGGTACGGCGACCCCTACGCCGCCACCGGGTCGGACGACACCGAGGGCGCGCGCGTCTACAACGCGTCCGGCGGCGACTGGGACGACCTCGTCGAGGAGGCCGCGGCCCTGCACGACGAGCGCATCGTCGTCAACATGGGCCCGCAGCACCCGTCGACCCACGGCGTCCTGCGGCTCATCCTCGAGCTCGACGGCGAGACGGTGACCGAGACCCGAGCGGGGATCGGCTACCTGCACACCGGCATCGAGAAGAACATGGAGTTCCGCACCTGGACCCAGGGCGTGACGTTCTGCACCCGCATGGACTACCTCACGCCGATGTTCCAGGAGACGGCCTACTGCCTGGCCATCGAGAAGCTCCTCGGCATCACCGACCAGGTCCCGGAGCGGGCGAGCATCATCCGCGTCCTCATGATGGAGCTGACCCGGATCAGCTCCCACTTCGTGGCGATGGGCACCGGCGGCATGGAGCTCGGCGCGACGACGGTCATGACCGTCGGCTTCCGCGAGCGCGAGCGCATCCTCAAGGTCATCGAGCTCATCACCGGCCTGCGGATGAACAACGCCTACATCCGCCCCGGCGGCGTGGCGCAGGACCTGCCCAACGGCGTGGTCTCCGAGATCCGCGACATGGTCGAGGGCGTGCGCGGCGGCCTGCACGAGTTCGAGCTGCTCCTCACCGAGAACCCGGTCCTGCGGGGCCGCACCGTCGACGTGGGCTACCTCGACCTCACCGGGTGCATGGCCCTCGGGATCACCGGTCCCGTGCTGCGCTCGACCGGCCTGCCGCACGACCTGCGCAAGGCCGAGCCGTACTGCGGCTACGAGACGTACGACTTCGACGTCATCACCCGCGACAGCTGCGACGCCTACGGGCGACTGCGGATCCGCATCGACGAGATCCACGAGTCGCTGAAGATCATCGAGCAGACGATCCCGCGCCTCGAGGCCACCGCCGGCCAGCCGGTCATGGTCCAGGACAAGAAGATCGCCTGGCCGGCCCAGCTCGCCGTCATGTCGGACGGCCAGGGCAACTCTCTGGACCACATCCGCGAGATCATGGGCGAGTCGATGGAGTCCCTCATCCACCACTTCAAGCTGGTGACCGAGGGCTTCCGCGTCCCGCCCGGCCAGGCCTACGCGGCCGTCGAGAGCGCCAAGGGCGAGCTCGGCTGCCACCTGGTCTCCGACGGCGGCACGCGCCCCTACCGCGCGCACTTCCGCGACCCGTCCTTCAACAACCTGCAGGCCACGGCCGCGATGTGCGAGGGCGGCCAGATCGCCGACGTCATCGTCGCCGTCGCCTCGATCGACCCCGTCATGGGAGGGGTGGACCGCTGATGTCCGCGTCCGATCTCCACACCCCGCAGACCGCCGAGGGCCACCTGCGCGTCCCGGCCGAGAGCAAGGCGCCGTACGACGCCGCGACCGAGGCCCGGCTGCGCGCCGACGCCGCCCAGGTCATCGCGCGCTACCCGATCAAGCGCTCGGCGCTGCTGCCGCTGCTGCACCTCGTGCAGTCCGAGGACGGCTACGTCTCCGGTCGCGGGATCGCGCTCTGCGCCGACCTGCTCGAGCTGGAGACGGCCGAGGTCAGCGGCGTGGCGACGTTCTACACGCAGTACAAGCGCCACCCCAACGGCGACTACACCGTCGGGGTCTGCACCAACACGCTGTGCGCGATCATGGGCGGCGACCTCATCTGGGAGCGCCTGTCCGAGCACCTCGGGGTGGGCCACGACGAGACGACGCCCGACGGGAAGATCACCCTCGAGCGCGTCGAGTGCAACGCGGCGTGCGACTACGCCCCGGTGGTCATGGCCAACTGGGAGTTCTTCGACAACCAGACGCCCGAGTCCGCGACCCGCCTCGTCGACGACCTGCAGGCCGGCCGCGAGGTCGTCCCCACCCGCGGCGCCGACACGGTCGCGACCTTCAAGCAGGTCTCGCGGGTCCTCGCGGGCTTCCTCGACGGGCGCGCGGACGAGGGCGTCGGGGCCGGGCCGGCCTCGGTCCTCGGTCTGAAGATCGCCCACGAGCGCGGCTGGAGCGCCCCGGCGTCCGCCGACGAGGCGCGCGAGCACGCCGCCCAGGACGCGTCGCCCGTCGGTGAGGCCGGCGGCCTCGCCCACGGCCTGCGCGAGTCGACCGACTCGCACGCCAACGCGCCGGACGAGAAGCCCGGCGAGGCCACCTCGACCCGCAAGGAGGGCGAGCAGTGAGCACCCGGCTGACCCCGATCCTCACGAAGTTCTGGGACCACCCGCAGTCCTGGACCCTCGCGACCTACGAGGACCACGAGGGGTACGACGCCCTGAAGAAGGCCCTGGGGATGTCCCAGGCCGACCTCGTCGCCCTGACCAAGGACTCCGGCCTGCGCGGCCGCGGCGGCGCCGGCTTCCCGACCGGCATGAAGTGGGGCTTCCTGCCCCCGCCGGACGGCGGCCCGCGCTACCTCGTCGTCAACGCCGACGAGTCCGAGCCCGGCACGTGCAAGGACACGCCGCTGATGATGGCGGCCCCCCACTTCCTCATCGAGGGCGTCGCCATCACGTCGTACGCCATCGGCTGCGACCACGCCTTCATCTACCTGCGCGGCGAGCTCGTGCACGTGTACCGCCGCCTGCTGCGCGCGGTGGAGGAGGCGTACGCCGCCGGCCACCTCGGCAAGAACATCCACGGCTCGGGCTTCGACCTCGACGTCACCGTGCACGCCGGCGCCGGCGCCTACATCTGCGGCGAGGAGACGGCCCTGCTCGACTCGCTCGAGGGCCGTCGCGGCCAGCCGCGCCTCAAGCCGCCGTTCCCGGCCGTCGCCGGCCTCTACGCGCGCCCGACGGTCGTCAACAACGTCGAGTCGATCGCGTCGGTCCCGCCGCTGCTGCTGCACGGCTCGGACTGGTTCAAGGCCATGGGTACCGAGAAGTCGACCGGCTTCGGCATCTTCAGCCTCTCCGGCCACGTCACCCGCCCCGGCCAGTTCGAGGCCCCGCTCGGCATCACGCTGCGCGAGCTGCTCGACCTCGCCGGCGGGATGCGCGAGGGCAAGCGGCTGAAGTTCTGGACCCCGGGCGGCTCCTCGACGCCGCTCTTCACCGACGAGCACCTCGACGTGCCGCTCGACTTCGAGTCGGTCGGCGCGGCGGGCTCGATGCTCGGCACCCGCGCGCTGCAGATCTTCGACGAGACGACCTGCGTCGTGCGCGCCGTCGAGCGGTGGACCGACTTCTACAAGCACGAGTCCTGCGGCAAGTGCACGCCGTGCCGCGAGGGAACGTGGTGGCTGGCGCAGATCCTCGAGCGCCTCGAGCACGGCCCGGCCGGCGCCGCCTCGCGCGCCGACTTCGACAAGCTGCTCGACATCTGCGACAACATCCTCGGCCGCTCGTTCTGCGCCCTCGGTGACGGTGCCACCTCGCCGATCACCAGCAGCCTGCAGTACTTCCGCGAGGAGTACGAGGCGCACCTCGACGTCGACGGCTGCCCGTTCGACCGTGACGCGTCGGTGTACTTCGCCGGCTCGACCAGCAAGGAGACCGCGTCCGCATGACGACGACACCCGTCTCGCCCGCGGTGGGCCCGACGACGAACAGCCCGTCGTCCGGCGGCAACTCGGTGAGCACCGGCGGCAACGCCCAGGCGCCGGCGGTCGCCGACGGCGTCGCCGTGACCATCGACGGCATCCCCGTCTCGGTGCCCAAGGGCACCCTGGTCATCCGGGCCGCCGAGGAGGTGGGGATCCAGATCCCGCGCTTCTGCGACCACCCGCTGCTGGAGCCGGTCGGCGCCTGCCGCCAGTGCCTCGTCGAGGTCGCGACCCCGGGCCCCGACGGCTCGCTGCGCCCGATGCCCAAGCCGCAGGCCTCGTGCACCATCACGGTGTCCGAGGGCATGGCGGTCAAGACGCAGAACACCAGCCCGGTCGCCGACAAGGCGCAGCACGGCGTCATGGAGCTGCTGCTCATCAACCACCCGCTCGACTGCCCCGTCTGCGACAAGGGCGGCGAGTGCCCCCTGCAGAACCAGGCGATGAGCAACGGCCGCGCGGTGTCGCGGTTCGAGGACGTCAAGCGCACCTACCCCAAGCCGATCCACATCTCGGCCCAGGTGCTGCTCGACCGCGAGCGCTGCGTGCTGTGCGCCCGCTGCACCCGCTTCTCCGACCAGATCGCCGGTGACCCGTTCATCGCCCTCGTCGAGCGCGGGGCGCTGCAGCAGGTCGGCATCTACGAGGAGCAGCCCTTCGAGAGCTACTTCTCCGGCAACACCGTCCAGATCTGCCCGGTCGGCGCGCTCACCGGGGCGGCGTACCGCTTCCGCTCGCGCCCGTTCGACCTCATCTCCACGCCGACGGTGTGCGAGGGCTGCGCCTCCGGGTGCTCGCTGCGCACCGACCACCGCCGCGGCGTCGTGCTGCGCCGGATGGCGCTGGACGACCCGGCGGTCAACGAGGAGTGGAACTGCGACAAGGGTCGCTGGGCCTTCCAGTGGCCGACCCTCGCCGACCGTCTCGAGACCCCGCTGGTGCGCGACGAGGACGGCCAGCTGCGGGCCGCCGGGTGGCCGGAGGCCCTCGAGGTCGCCGCCGCCGGGCTGCGCCGGGCCAAGGCCGCAGGCGTGCTCGTCGGCGGCCGCGGCACCGCCGAGGACGCCTACGCCTACGGCAAGTTCGCGCGGATCGCCCTGCAGACCAACGACATCGACTTCCGCGCCCGGCCGCACTCGGCCGAGGAGGCCGACTTCCTCGCCGCGCACGTCGTCTCGACCGGCCCCGACGCCGGCGGGATCACGTACGACGACCTCGAGCACGCCCCGGCCGTCCTGCTCGTCGGGTTCGAGCCCGAGGACGAGAGCCCGATCGTCTTCCTGCGCCTGCGCAAGGCGGTCCGTCGCCACGCCCAGAAGGTCACGGCGATCGCGCCGTACACCTCGCGGGGCCTGCGCAAGCTCAACGGTTCGCTGGTGCCGACGGTTCCCGGCCAGGAGGCCGTGGCCCTCACCGCGCTCGGCGTCACCGAGGCCGGGGCGGCCGCCGAGGCCGCCCTCGCCGACGGCGGGGTCATCCTCGTCGGCGAGCGCCTGGCCACCGTGCCGGGGGCGCTCACCGCGGCCGCCGAGCTGGCGACCCGCACCGGCGCGCGCCTCGCGTGGGTGCCGCGCCGCTCGGGCGAGCGGGGTGCGCTGGAGACCGGCGCGCTCGGCTCGCTGCTGCCGGGCGGACGCCTCGTCACCGACACCGCCGCCCGCGCGCAGGTCGCCGAGGTGTGGGACGTCGTCGGGCTGCCGGACTCGCCGGCGCGCGACACGGCCGGCATCGTCGCCGCGGCCTGCCGGGGGGCGGTCGACGCCCTCGTCGTCGGCGGCGTCGACCCCGACGACCTGGCGCAGCCGGGCATCGAGGAGGCGCTGGCCAAGACGTTCGTCGTCTCGCTCGAGGTCCGTCGCTCCGCGGTGACCGAGGTCGCCGACGTCGTCCTCCCGGTCGCGCCGACCGCCGAGAAGGCCGGCACGTTCGTCGACTGGGAGGGTCGCCTCCGGCCCTTCGCGGCGGCGCTCGAGACCAACGCGCTCAGCGACCACCGGGTCCTGGACATGCTCGCCTCGGAGATGAACGTCTTCCTCGAGACGCGCACCCAGGCGCAGATCCACGCGCAGTTCGAGGCGCTCGGTCCGTGGTCGGGCGAGCGTCCCGTCCTCACCGACGGCCACGCGCCGGCGCCCGCCGCCCCGGCCGAGGGCCAGCTCGTCCTCGCGACCTGGGCCACCCTGCTCGACAAGGGCCGGATGCAGGACGGCGAGCCGCACCTGGCCGGGACGGCGCCGCGCGCCGTCGCCCGGCTCTCGCCGACCGACGCGGCCGCCCTCGGCGTGGCCGACGGCGACGTCGTCGAGGTCACCACCGGCCGGGGGAGCGGACGCGTGCGCGTGCCGGCCCTCCTCACCGACGACCTCGTGCCCGGCGTCGTGTGGCTGCCCACCAACAGCGCCGGCTGCGCCGTCCGGGCCACCCTCGGCGCGGTGGGGGGCGACCCCGTCACCGTCACCCGCGTCGCCGGCGCCGCCGTGCCCACCGCGACCCTGCCGACGGCGACCCGGCCGACGGCCACCCACCAGCAGGAGGCTCGCTGATGTCCCAGCTCGCCACCCTCGCCCCCACCCTGGTCTCGTCGCTCCCGACGCTGCCGGGCGTGGAGGCGCCGAAGGCCGACTTCACCGACACCCCCTGGTGGCTGTCGCTGGTCAAGGCGCTGATGGCGTTCGTCTACCTGCTGCTGAGCACGCTGCTCGTCATCTGGTTCGAGCGTCGCGTCATCGGTCGCATGCAGCAGCGTCCCGGCCCGAACCGCACCGGCCCCTTCGGCCTCCTGCAGACCCTGGCCGACGGCGCGAAGCTCATGCTCAAGGAGGACATCACCCCGGCCAACGCCGACAAGGTGGTGTTCACGCTCGCGCCGCTGATCTCGGCGACGATGGCCTTCGTCTCCTTCGCCATCATCCCGTTCGGTGACAAGGCCTGGATGTTCGGGCACCTGACCCCGCTGCAGGTCACCGACCTGCCGGTCGCGGTCATCGTCGTGCTCGCCGTCGCCTCGGTCGGCGTCTACGGCATCGTGCTCGCGGGCTGGTCGTCCGGGTCGACGTACCCCCTGCTCGGTGGTCTGCGCTCGACCGCCCAGGTCATCTCCTACGAGATCGCCATGGGCCTCGCGCTGGTCGCCGTGTTCCTCTACAGCGGCTCGATGTCGACCTCGCAGATCGTCGCCGCGCAGGACCGCTTCTGGTACTTCATCCCGGCGTTCCTGTCCTTCGCGGTCTACGTCGTCACGATGCTCGGCGAGACCAACCGGCTGCCCTTCGACCTCGCCGAGGGCGAGGGCGAGCTGACCGGTGGCTTCCACACCGAGTACTCCTCGATGCGCTTCGCCATGTTCTTCCTCGGCGAGTACATCAACATGTTCGTCGTGTCGGCGCTGGCCACCACCGTCTTCCTCGGCGGCTGGCGCGCCCCGATCGGGATCTCGTCGATCAACGGCGGCATGTTCAACGAGGGCTGGTGGGGCGTCCTGTGGTTCACCGCCAAGCTCTGGCTCTTCATCTGGGGCTTCGTGTGGGTCCGCGGCTCGCTGCCCCGCGTGCGCTACGACCAGTTCATGCGCTTCGGCTGGAAGGTGATGATCCCCGGCACCCTCGTCTGGGTCGTCGTCGTCGCCTTCATCCGCGGGGCCCAGAACGGCTGGTTCGGCCAGGGCACCTTCGTCCTCGGCGCCCTGCAGTTCCAGACCGCGACGCTCTTCGTCGTCGGCATCATCGCCGTGCTGGCCCTCGCCGGCGCCTGGGTCTGGGACCTCAAGCGGGCCGAGCAGGAGGAGCAGCTCGCGGCGCGCAAGCCCCCGACCGAGGTCGACCCGTTCGCGGGCGGCTTCCCCGTCCCGCCGCTGCCCGGCCAGCGCCTCGTCGAGCCCGCCCGCCCGGTCACCGCCGGCCTGGTCGGCTCGAGCAGCACGCCGGCCGTCGGCGCCGGCGGCACGTCCACCCGTCCCATCCCCCGAGCCAAGGAGGACGGTCGTGGCTGACGACGCCACCCCGCCCCAGCCGCCCGCCGAGCGTCCCGTACGCCGCCCCGTCCCCTCCGCCGGGGACGGGCGCGCGTCGGCCGCCTCGAGCACGTCGGGCACCGACGAGAAGCGACCCCCGTGGTACGCCCCCGTCGGCGGCTTCGGCGTGACCTTCGCGACCCAGTTCCGCAAGGTCCTCACCGAGGAGTACCCGGAGAAGCCGCGTCCCACGGCGCCGCGCTACCACGGCCGTCACCAGCTCAACCGTCACCCCGACGGGCTCGAGAAGTGCGTCGGCTGCGAGCTGTGCGCGTGGGCCTGCCCGGCCGACGCGATCCTCGTCGAGGGCGCGAACAACGACGACACCCCCATCTCCGAGGGCGGCCAGGGCCGCTTCTCGCCGGGGGAGCGCTACGGCCGCGTCTACCAGATCAACTACCTGCGCTGCATCTTCTGCGGCCTGTGCATCGAGGCCTGCCCGACGCGCGCGCTGACGATGACCAACGACTACGAGCTGGCCGACGACAACCGCGCCGACCTGATCTTCACCAAGGACCAGCTGCTCGCCCCGGTCCAGCAGGGCATGCTCCCCGCGCCGCACCCGATGGTGACCGGCATGGAGGAGCGCGACTACTACCAGGGCAAGGTCACGGCGGCCTCGGACGAGCAGCGCACCTGGGTGGCCGAGCACGCCGACGAGGTCACCGGCCTCGTCGGCACCGAGCCCGCGAAGCCCACGGACTCCGCGGCGAGCAGGAGGAGGTCCTGATGGCGTCCACCGGTGAGGCCGTCGCCTTCTGGATCCTCGGGATCCTCATGGTCGTCGCCGCCCTCGGGCTCATCTTCGCCCGCAAGGCGGTCCACGCGGCCCTGTGCATGGCCTTCGTCATGGTCAACCTCGGCGTGCTCTACGTCATGGAGTCGGCGCCGTTCCTCGGCGTCGTCCAGGTGTTCGTCTACACCGGCGCCGTGATGATGCTCTTCCTCTTCGTCCTCATGCTCGTCGGCGTCGACTCGGCCGACTCGGTCGTCGAGACGATCAAGGGCCAGCGCACCTGGGCGTGGGTGCTCGGGGTCGGCCTGGCCGTCCTCATGCTCGCCTCGCTGCGCACGGCGACCCTGCCGACGGCCGTCGGGCTCGACGCGGTCAACAACCCGGCCGACGGCAGCGGTGGCGGCAACGTCTCCGGTGTCGCCCAGCTGATCTTCGGCCAGTACGTCTGGGCCTTCGAGCTGACCTCGGCCCTGCTCATCACCGCCGCGATCGGCGCCATGGTCCTCGCCCACCGCGAGCGGCTCGGCGAGAAGCTCGGCCAGCGCGAGTGGGCCGAGCGCCGCGTCCGCGAGAACAAGTTCGTCGCCGGCCTGCCCGCGCCGGGCGTCTACGCGCGCCACAACGCCGTCGACACGCCCGCCCTGCTGCCGGACGGCACCCCGTCCGCCCTGTCGGTCTCCCGCGTGCTCGTCTCGCGCGACCAGGTCTCCCGCCCCGACGACTACCACGCCGCCGAGGCGGCCATCGAGGCCGAGATCGAGGAAGGCATCACCCGGTGAACCTCATCTGGTACATCTACCTGTCGGCGATCCTCTTCGCGATCGGCGGGGCCACGGTCCTGCTGCGCCGCAACGCGATCATCGTGTTCATGGGCGTCGAGCTCATGCTGAACGCGACGAACCTCGCGTTCGTCACCTTCGCGCGGATCCACGGGTCGCTGGACGGGCAGGTCATCGCCCTCTTCGTCATGGTCGTCGCCGCCGCGGAGGTCGTCGTCGGCCTCGCGATCATCATGGCGATCTTCCGCGCCCGCCGGTCGGCCTCGGTCGACGACGCCAACCTGCTGAAGCTGTAGAAGGAGCGCCGAGGCTTGCACACCATCACCGCGTCAGGCGTCACGTCGTACGCCTGGCTCCTCGTCGCCCTGCCGGCGCTCGGGGCCGCGATCCTGCTCCTCGGGGGGAGGCGCACCAACTCGTGGGGTCCCTACCTCGCGACCGTGCTCTCCTGGGGCGCCTTCGTCGTCGGCCTGCTCGTCGTCATCGCGATGGCCGGCCGCCCCGAGGGCGACCGGGCCATGCACCTGCACCTGTTCCCGTTCATCTCGGTCGGCTCCTTCACCCTCGACGCCGGGCAGCTGCTCGACCCGCTCTCGGTCGTGTTCGTCCTGCTCATCACGTTCGTCGGCTCGCTCATCCACGTCTACTCCCTGGGCTACATGGAGCACGACAAGGACAAGCGCCGGTTCTTCGCCTACCTCAACCTCTTCGTCGCGGCGATGCTGCTGCTCGTCACGGCCGACAGCTACCTCCTGCTGTACGTCGGCTGGGAGGGCGTGGGTCTCGCGTCGTACCTGCTCATCGGGTTCTGGAACTACAACCCGAGCTACGCGTCCGCGGCCAACAAGGCGTTCGTCGCCAACCGCGTCGGTGACCTCGGCCTGTCCATCGCGATCATGACGATGGTCTTCCAGTTCGGGAAGGTCGACTACGCGTCGGTCTTCGCCAACGCGGACAAGGCGAGCCAGGCGGGCCTGACCGTCATCGGCCTCATGCTGCTGCTCGGCGCCTGCGGCAAGTCGGCGCAGTTCCCGCTGCAGAGCTGGCTGGGCGACGCGATGGCCGGCCCGACGCCGGTCTCGGCCCTCATCCACGCCGCGACGATGGTCACCGCCGGGGTCTACCTCGTCGTGCGCAGCCACGTCATCTTCGAGGGCGCGCCCACCGCGCAGCTGCTCGTCGTCATCGTCGGCGCCATCACGCTGGTCTTCGGGGCGATCGTCGGCTGCGCGAAGGACGACCTGAAGAAGGCGCTCGCCGCGTCGACGATGAGCCAGATCGGCTACATGATGCTGGCCGCCGGGCTCGGCCCGGTCGGGTACGCCTTCGCGATCTTCCACCTGCTCACGCACGGCTTCTTCAAGGCCGGGATGTTCCTCGGGGCCGGGTCGGTCATGCACGGCATGAACGACCAGGTCAACATGCGCCGCTTCGGCGGGCTGTGGACGGTGCAGCGGATCACCTGGGCGACCTTCGGCCTCGGCTTCCTCGCCATCATCGGCTTCCCGCTCCTGTCCGGCTTCTGGTCCAAGGACAAGATCATCGAGTCGGCCTTCGTCGGCGAGGGCTGGCGCCCCTGGGTCTTCGGCCTCACCGCGCTCGTCGGCGCCGGCATCACGGCGTTCTACATGTCGCGGATGTTCTTCATGACCTTCCACGGCAAGAAGCGGTGGACCGACGACGTCCACCCGCACGAGTCGCCCCTGACGATGACCGTCCCGATGATGGTCCTCGCGGTCGGCTCCGCCTTCCTCGGTGCGGCCCTCGGCCCGACGGGGATCATCACCGGCTGGCTCGACCCGGCCCTGGGGGTCAGCGAGTCGGCCGAGCACGAGCCGGTCCTCGCACCCATCGTCATCACCGTCCTCACCCTGGTGCTCGTCGCCGCCGGTGCCGGCCTGGCCTGGATGCGCTACTGGCGCGACAGCGTGCCGACCACCGCGCCGCGCGGCAGCCTCGCCACCCGGGCCGCCCGCGTCGACCTCTACCAGGACGCCGTCAACGAGGGGATCCTCATGCGCCCGGGCCTGCACCTGACCCGCTCGCTCGTGTTCACCGACAACCGCGGGATCGACGGTGCGGCCGGCGGCCTCGCCGCCCTGATCGGGGGGACGTCGGCCCGCCTGCGCAAGGTGCAGAACGGCTACGTGCGCTCCTACGCCCTGACGATGCTCGCCGGCGTCGTCGTCGTCCTCGGAGCCCTGTGGGTGATGCAGTGATGTCCAACGTCCCCTGGCTCACGATCATGGGCGCCGTCCCGCTGGTCGGTGCCGTCGCCGTCGTCCTGCTGCCCGCCGCGCGGGCCAAGGTCACCGCGCTCGCCTTCTCGCTGCTGACGCTCGTCGTGTCGGTCGTCGCGGCGACGCAGTTCAAGACCGGCTCCAGCCAGCAGTTCCAGCTCACCGAGCAGCACCAGTGGATCCCGCAGTTCGGCGTCAGCTACGCGCTCGGCGTCGACGGGCTGGCGCTCGCGCTCATCCTCATGTCGGTCGTGCTCGCCCCGATCTGCATCCTCGCGGCCTTCCGCGACCTGCCCGTCGAGGAGCAGGGCACGACGCGCGAGAAGGGCTACTTCGCCCTCATGCTCGTGCTGGAGACCTTCATGGTCGGCGTCTTCGCCGCCACGGACGTCTTCCTGTTCTACGTCTTCTTCGAGGCGATGCTCATCCCGGTGTACTTCCTCATCGGGCAGTACGGCGGCCAGCGTCGGCAGTACGCCGCGGTGAAGTTCCTGCTGTTCTCGCTGCTCGGCGGGCTCATCATGCTCGCCGCCGTCATCGGCCTCTACGTCCAGGGCCCGGGTGGCCCGGACGGCTTCCTCGTCACCAAGCTGACCGGTCTCCCGCTCAGCGTCGAGGCGGGTCGCTGGCTGTTCCTCGGATTCTTCTTCGCCTTCGCGGTCAAGGCGCCGATGTTCCCGGTCCACACCTGGCTGCCCGACGCGGCGACCGAGGCCCGCCCGGCCACGGCGACGCTGCTCGTCGGCGTCCTGGACAAGGTCGGCACCTACGGGATGATCCGCTTCTGCCTCCAGCTGTTCCCCGAGGCCAGCAAGTGGGCCACCCCGGTCGTCATCACGCTCGCGGTGATCTCGGTCCTGTACGGCGCCCTGCTGGCCATCGGTCAGCAGGACGCGATGCGCCTGATCGCCTACACCTCGATCAGCCACTTCGGCTTCATCGTCCTCGGCATCTTCGCCATGACGACGACCGGCGGCACCGGGGCGACGCTCTACATGGTCAACCACGGCTTCACGACGGCCGCCCTGTTCCTCGTAGCCGGCATGCTCGTCAGCCGGCGGGGGAGCAAGCGGATCGAGGACTACGGCGGCTGGCAGCGGCTCACGCCGGCGCTCGCGGGCGTCTTCCTCGTCGCCGGGCTCGCCGGCCTCGCGCTGCCCGGCATGGGCTCGTTCCTCGCCGAGATCACGACCCTCATCGGCATCTTCCAGCGCTACCCGGCGCCGGCGGTCATCGCGACGGTGGGCATCATCCTCGCCGCGCTCTACATCCTGCTCATGTACCAGCGGATGATGACCGGTCCCCGCCCGGAGGGCCTGGACGGCACCCCCGACCTCGCCCTGCGCGAGAAGTGGGTCGTCGCGCCGATCATCGCGATCTTCCTCGTGCTCGGCTTCTACCCGAAGCCGGTCACGGACATCGTCAACCCGGCGATCTCCACGACGCTGGGGTACGTCAAGGTCAGCGACCCGGCGCCGGTGGTGCCCGGGTCCGCCGAAGGAGCCTCGAAGTGATGCCCGCCCTCCCCGCCGCGACGTTCACGACGGCGTCGATCGACTACGCCGCGCTGGCGCCGGTCCTCGTCGTCGTCGGCACCGCGCTGCTCGGCGTGCTCGTCGAGGCCTTCGTCCCGCGCGCCGCGCGCTACGTCACCCAGGTCGCGCTGACCCTCGTCGGCCTCGTCGCCGCCTTCCTCGTCCTCGTCCTGCTGTCGGTGCACCACCAGACGGCGACGGCCGGGGTCAAGGGCAGCACCGGCGTCATCCTCGGCTCGGTCGTCGTCGACGGCCCGGCCCTCTTCCTCCAGGGCACGATCCTCGTCTTCGCCGTCCTCGGCGTGCTGACGATGGCCGAGCGCCTCGGTGGTCGGGGCGCCGACGCCTTCACCCCGATGGGCGCGGCGACGCCGGGCTCCCCGGCCGAGGCGCTGGCCGACCGGGCCGGGGCGATGACCTCCGAGGTCTTCCCGCTGACCCTCTTCGCGGTCGTCGGCATGCTGCTGTTCCCGGCCGCCGGGGACCTGCTGACGATGTTCATCGCGCTCGAGGTCCTCTCGCTGCCGCTCTACATCCTCACCGGGCTCGCCCGGCGGCGGCGGCTGCTGTCGCAGGAGGCGTCGCTCAAGTACTTCCTCCTCGGCGCGTTCTCGTCCGCGTTCTTCCTCTTCGGCTCGGCGCTGCTCTTCGGTTTCGCCGGCTCGGTCTACCTGCCGGACATCGCCGAGGCGATCGGCACGAGCGGCTCGCAGCTCGACGGCCTGTTGCTGCCGGGCGTCGTGCTCGTCGCCGTCGGCCTGCTCTTCAAGGTCGGCGCCGTCCCGTTCCACGCCTGGACCCCGGACGTCTACCAGGGCGCCCCGACCCCGGTCACCGGCTTCATGGCCGCTGCGACCAAGCTCGCCGCGTTCGGCGCGATCCTGCGCCTGGTCTACGTCGGCATCGCCGGCGACCGGTGGAGCTGGGCCCCGGGCATCGCGGCCGTCGCCATCCTCACCATGGTCGTCGGCGCGGTCCTGTCGGTGACGCAGACGGACGTCAAGCGGCTGCTGGCCTACTCCTCGATCGCCCACGCGGGCTTCATCCTCACCGGCGTCCTGGCCTTCGACAAGGTCGGCGTCGGCGGCGTGATGTTCTACCTCGTCGCCTACGGCCTGGCCACGATCGCCGCCTTCGGCATCGTCGGGATCGTCCGCGCGGACGGCGCGGAGGCCACGCACCTGTCGCAGTGGGCCGGGCTCGGCAAGCGCCACCCGTGGACCGCGACGGCGTTCGCCTTCCTGCTGCTCGCCTTCGCCGGCATCCCGCTGACGTCGGGCTTCACCTCGAAGTTCGCCGTCTTCGCCCCGGCCCTGAGGTCCGGCGGGATGGGCACGACGATGGTCGTCGTCGGCCTCGTCTGCAGCGCCATCACGGTGTTCGTCTACGCCCGGGTCATCGTGCTCATGTACTTCACCGACCGGGCCGACGGCGCGGCCGACAACGTCGCCGTCGTCAGCCCGTCGGCGATGACGACGGTGGCCATCACCTTCGGCGCGGCGCTCACGCTGGTCCTGGGCGTGTGGCCCAGCCAGCTGCTCCAGCTGGCGAACGACGCCTCGCAGTTCATCCGGTGACGACCACCCCCGCCACCCCGCCCGTCCTCGCCCTGCCCGGGGTCACCCCGGCCCTGGCGAACCGGCTGCAGGACGGGCTGGAGCGGGTCGAGGCGCTCCTGCGGCAGGTCGTCGACCACGACGACCCGCTCATCGCGGAGGCCTCGGCCCACCTCACCCTGGCCGGCGGCAAGCGGGTCCGCCCGCTGCTCACGCTCCTCGCCGCCGAGCTCGGCCCGGCGGGTGGCGCGCCGGCCTCCGACGACGTCGTGGCCGCCGCGGCCGGCGTCGAGCTGACCCACCTGGCCTCGCTCTACCACGACGACGTCATGGACGAGGCGTCCGTGCGCCGCGGGGTGGCCAGCGCCAACGCCCGCTACGACAACTCGACGGCGATCCTCGTCGGCGACCTGCTCTTCGGCAAGGCGTCCGAGATCGTCGCCGACCTCGGACCGGAGGCGGTCCGCATCCAGGCCCGCACCTTCGTGCGCCTGTGCTCGGGGCAGATCCGCGACGACCGGCCCGCGCCGGCCGGCGCCGACCCGGTCGGGTACTACCTCGGCGTCCTCGCCGACAAGACGGGGGCCCTCATCGCCACCGCCGCGCGGTACGGCGCGATGTTCGGCGGCGCCGACGAGCGGACGGTGAGCCTGCTGACGTCGTACGGCGAGCGGTTGGGCGTGGCCTTCCAGCTCGCCGACGACCTCATCGACGTCGCCTCCGACGCCGAGGAGTCGGGCAAGGTGCCCGGTACCGACCTGCGCGAGGGCAAGGCGACGCTGCCGGTGCTGCACGCCCTCGCGACCACCGACGAGGGGAGCGGGCGGCTGCGCGCGCTGCTCGACCCGGCCCGCCACGAGGACCTGCGCGACCCGGCGCTCCTGGACGAGGCGCTGCGGCTGCTGCGCGCCCACCCGGCGCTCGAGCAGGCGCACCGCGACACCCAGGAGGTCGGCCGCGAGGCTGCCGCCCTGCTCGACGGGCTGCCGGAGTCCGACGCCCGGACGGCGCTGCAGACCCTCGTCATCTCGGTCACCGACCGCGTCGGCTGACGTCCGCACCGTCGGGGCACCGGTGCCCCGACGATGCGGACGCTAGGGTGGCGGCCGTGACCGCACGCGTGCTGACCGTCAACGTCGGCCGGCTGGAGCCGATCGACTCCGGCAAGGACCTCCCGACCGGGATCCGCAAGCAGCCCGTCGAGGGGCCCGTCGAGGTGCGCGATCCGGGCCCGAAGCACGGTGGGCTCGGCAGCGGGCTGGTCGGCGACGCGATCGGCGACGTCGAGCACCACGGCGGGGTCACCCAGGCGGTCTACGCCTACGCCCGCGAGGACCTCGACGCGTACGAGGCGCTGCTCGGGGTCGAGCTGCCGAACGGCGCCTTCGGGGAGAACCTCACGACGAGCGGCCTCGAGGTCAGTGACGCGCTCGTGGGTGAGCGGTGGCGGGTCGGCGAGAGCCTCGTGCTCCAGGTCACCGCACCGCGGATCCCGTGCAGCACCTTCCGCGCCCACCTCGGGCGCAAGGGCTGGCTGCGGACGTTCACCGAGCGCAACCGCACCGGCACCTACCTCAGCGTCGTCGAGCCGGGCCCGGTCCGGGCCGGTGACACCGTCGAGGTCGTCCACCGGCCCGACCACGGCGTCCGCAGCTCGGACGTCTTCCTCGCGACGATGACCCGCCACGACCTGCTGCCCGGGTTGCTCGTCGCCGCCGACGACCTCGAGCCGGAGACCCTGGCGCAGGCCCGGGCCGCGGTGGCGAGCCACGCCTGAGGTCCACGCGTGACGACGTCGTACGACGACCTGGTGGCCGCCTTCGAGGCGGGGGAGCGGCCCGAGCTCGTGCTGTTCTACGGTCACCGCCCCGAGCCGGACGGCTCGGTCGGGCTGGGGTGCCTGAGCCAGTGGTGGCCGGCCCCGTTCGAGGTCGACGGCCGCCGCTTCGCGACCGCCGAGCACTGGATGATGTGGTGCAAGGCGCGGCTGTTCGGGGACGCCGACGCGGCGTCCCGCGTCCTGCTCGAGGACGACCCGGCGGTCGCCAAGAAGGTGGGGCGGTCCGTGCGGGACTTCGAGAAGGACGCGTGGACGGCCGAGTCCTCCCGCGTGGTGGTGGAGGGGAACCTCGCCAAGTTCGCGGCGCACCCACCGCTCCGGGACGTCCTCGTCGGCACGGGGGACGCCGTCCTCGTCGAGGCCGCACCGCGCGACGTCATCTGGGGCATCGGGCTCGGGGCCGCCAACCCGAAGGCGCAGGACCCCCGCACCTGGCGCGGCCGCAACCGTCTCGGCTTCGCGCTGATGCGGGTGCGCGAGCGGCTGCGCTGACGCCTACCGGCCTCAGACGACGGGCGCCGGCTCCGGACCGCCCCGACCGCGGCGCGGGCGGGCCAGGAACGAGTCGAGGGTGAGCAGGACGAGCGCGACCCAGACGATGCCGAAGCCGAACCACCGCGCGGGGGAGAGGTGCTCGTCGAGGAGCAGGACCCCGCACAGCAGCTGGAGCACCGGCGTGACGAACTGCAGCAGCCCGATGGTCACCAGCGGGACCCGCCGGGCGGCGGAGGCGAAGAGCAGCAGGGGCACCGCGGTGACGACGCCGCCGAGGACCAGGAGCACGGCGTGCAGGCCGCCGTCGTGGGTGAACGTCTGCTGCCCGGTGACGCCGAGGACGACGAGCGCGACGGTCGCGAACGGCGCGAGGACGACGGTCTCGACGGTGAGCCCGTGCAGTGCCGGCAGCTCGGCGCCGAGCCGCTTCTTCAGCAGCCCGTAGGAGGCGAAGCTCGCGGCGAGGACGAACGACACCCACGGCAGGTGCCCGCCCGCCACGGACAGGTAGATTCCTGCGACGAGACCGACGACGACGGCCGCCCACTGCAGCCGCCGCAGCCGCTCGCCGAGCAGCAGCACCCCGAGCGCGACCGTGACGAGCGGGTTGAGGAAGTAGCCGAGCGAGGCGTCGGCGACGTTGTCGCTCACCACCGCCCCGACGTAGACGCCCCAATTGACGGCGATGGCGACGGCCGCGAGCGCGAGACCACCGAGCAGGCGCGGCCGACGCAGCAGCGGCCCGACCCAGGCCAGGTCGCGCCGGACGAGCAGCACGGCCACGCACACGAGCAGCGTCCACACGATCCGGTGCGCCAGCACCTCGACCGGCCCGGCGGGCTGCAGGGCGTGGAAGTACAGCGGGAAGACGCCCCAGACGCCGTACGCGAGCAGCCCGTACGCCGCCCCGCGCGCGACCTCGTCGCGTGGCTCGTCGGGGGCGCTCACGCGCTGCCGGCGCCCTCGCCGACGACCCAGGAGTCGCGACCGGTGAGCAGCTCCTCGAGGTCGGCGTCGCCGGCCGGGGTGACCGACCCGTCGCCGTCGGGGCCGTGCAGCCCCGTGACCGCCGCGTCGACCTGGTCGCGGACCAGGTCGTCGTACGTGGGCCGTGAGACGTCGCGGAAGATGCCCATCGGCACGTGCGTCAGCTCGGGGTCGATGAGCCGCGAGACCGCGAAGGCCTGCGTCGGGTCGTCGGCCGCCACGTCGTGCCGGACGACGCGCGCCGGGTCGGCCTCGGCGCGCGGGACGACGGCGAGGCCGCCGGCGTCGGTGCGCACGACGACGGTCTGCTCGTCGCCGTCGCCGGCGGTGATCTCCTCGCCGTCGCGCAGGTGCAGGATGCGGGCCTGCGCCTGGGTGCGGTCCTTGAGGACGTCGAAGGCGCCGTCGTTGAAGATCGGGCAGTTCTGGTAGATCTCGACCAGCGACGTGCCGCGGTGGGCGGTCGCGGCGCGCAGCACCGAGGTGAGGTGCTGGCGGTCGGAGTCCATGGTCCGCGCGACGAACGTCGCCTCCGCCCCGAGCGCGAGGCTGACCGGGTTGAACGGGTGGTCGACCGAGCCCACCGGGGTCGACTTCGTCACGAGGCCGACCGGCGAGGTGGGGGAGTACTGGCCCTTGGTCAGCCCGTAGATCTCGTTGTTGAACAGCAGGATCGTGAGGTTGACGTTGCGGCGCAGCGCGTGGATGAGGTGGTTGCCGCCGATCGACAGGGCGTCGCCGTCGCCGGTGACGACGAAGACGCTGAGGTCGCGTCGCGTCGTCGCGAGCCCGGTCGCGATGGCCGGGGCGCGGCCGTGGATCGAGTGCATCCCGTAGGTGTCGAGGTAGTACGGGAAGCGCGACGAGCAGCCGATGCCCGAGACGAAGACGACGTTCTCGCGGCGCAGCCCGAGCTCGGGCAGGAAGCCCTGGACCGCGGCGAGGATCGCGTAGTCGCCGCAGCCGGGGCACCAGCGCACCTCCTGGTCGGAGGTGAAGTCCTTGCGGGTGTGCGGGGTCGCGTCGTCGGGCAGGCGCGGGACACCGGCCAAGCCGGCGGGCATGCCGAGGTCGACCGGCGGGGCGGTGCGGGTGGTGGTGGTCATGCGGACACCTCCGTGAGGTGGGTGCGGAGGACGTCGACCAGCTCGGCCGACGTGAAGGGCAGGCCGCGGACGGCGGTGTGCGAGCGGACGTCGACGAGGAAGCGCCCGCGCAGCAGCAGGGCCAGCTGGCCGAGGTTCATCTCCGGCAGCACGACCCGGTCGTAGGCGCGCAGCACGTCGCCGGTGTTGGCCGGCATCGGGGCGAGGTGGCGCAGGTGGGTCTGCGCGACGTCGTACCCCTGCTCGCGCAGCTGCCGCACCGCGGCGGCGATAGGGCCGTACGTCGACCCCCACCCGACGACGAGGACCCGCGCGGCGCCCGACGGGTCGTCGACCGAGAGGTCGGGGACCTCGATGCCGTCGATCTTGGCCTGCCGCAGGCGGACCATCTTGTCGTGGTTGGCCGGGTCGTAGGAGATGTTGCCGGTGACGTCGGCCTTCTCGATGCCGCCGATACGGTGCTCGAGGCCGGGCGTGCCGGGGACGGCCCACGGGCGGGCCAGGGTCTCCGGGTCGCGCAGGTAGGGCTGGAACAGCGGGCTGCCGTCCGCCGCCTGCGCGTTGGGCTCGGTGGTGTGCTCGACCTTCTCGCCCGGCAGAGCGCCCACCGACGGGACCAGCCACGGCTCGGAGCCGTTGGCGAGGTAGCCGTCGGACAGCAGGATCACCGGCGTCCGGTACGTCGTCGCGATCCGCGTCGCGTCGAGTGCGGCGTCGAAGCAGTCGGCGGGGGACTGCGGCGCGATCACCGCGACGGGCGACTCGCCGTTGCGGCCGAAGAGCGCCTGGAGCAGGTCGGCCTGCTCGGTCTTGGTCGGCAGGCCGGTCGACGGGCCGCCGCGCTGGACGTCGACGACGAGCAGCGGCAGCTCGAGCGAGACGGCGAGCCCGATGGTCTCGGCCTTGAGGGCGAGGCCCGGGCCGGAGGTCGTCGTCACGCCGAGCGCGCCGCCGAACGCCGCGCCGAGGGCGATGCCGACGCCGGCGATCTCGTCCTCGGCCTGGATCGTCGTGACGCCGAAGCGCTTGAGCCCGCTGAGGGTGTGCAGGATGTCCGACGCCGGGGTGATGGGGTACGAGCCGAGGACGAGCGGCAGGTCCGCCTTGTGCGCGGCGGTCGCCAGGCCGTAGGCGAGGGCGAGGTTGCCGGTGATGTTGCGGTAGCGACCGGCCGGCATGGGCGCGGGGCCGACCTCGTAGCGGACGGCGAACTCCTCGGTCGTCTCGCCGTAGTTCACGCCCGCGCGGAGCGCGGTGAGGTTGGCGGCGAGGACGTCCGGCTTGCTGCCGAACTTAGCGGCGAGGAAGCGCTCGGTGGGCTCGGTCGAGCGCGTGTAGAGCCACGACAGCAGGCCGAGGGCGAACATGTTCTTCGCCCGCTCCTTGTCCTTGCGGGACAGGTCGGTGCCGGCGAGGGCCTCGACGGTCATCGACGTGAGCGGAACCCGGTGGACGGCGTACGACTCGAGCGTGCCGTCCTCGAGCGGGGAGGCGGTGTAGCCGACCTTGGCGAGGTTGCGCTTGGTGAACTCGTCGGTGTCGACGATGACCGTGGCCCCGCGCGGCAGCTCCGCGAGGTTGGCCTTGAGCGCGGCCGGGTTCATCGCGACGAGGACGTCCGGCTCGTCGCCCGGCGTCAGCACGTCGTGGTCGGCGAAGTGCAGCTGGAAGCTCGAGACGCCCGGCAGGGTGCCCTGGGGGGCACGGATCTCGGCGGGGAAGTTGGGCAGGGTGGACAGGTCGTTGCCGATGACGGCGGCGTCGCTGGTGAAGCGGTCGCCGGTCAGCTGCATCCCGTCACCGGAGTCCCCGGCGAAGCGGATGACGACCCGGGCGAGCTGCTGGATGGTCGCGGTCATGCGGGAGGAGCCTCGATCGGGGATCGGTACGGCGTCCCGTCCGGACGCCCTTCCTCCCATGGTAGGTCGGGCTCGTTGAACGCTTGACGGGTGTCCAGCGCGCGGGAGGAGGCGGTCGGGGCGCCGTACGCTGCGGGGTGTGAGCGCGACCCTCGTGGCCAAGGACCTGGCCGGTGGGCACGCCCACCGGACCCTCTTCGAGGGGCTCGACCTCACCGTCGCCCCGGGCGACGTCGTCGGGGTCGTCGGCGCCAACGGGGCCGGCAAGTCGACGCTGCTGCGGATCCTCGCCGGGGTCGACGCACCCCTTGGCGGCACGGTGTCGACGGCGCCGTCGGACGCGTTCGTCGGGTGGCTGCCGCAGGAGCACGAGCGGGTGCCGGGGGAGACGGTGGTCGACCACGTCGCGCGGCGCACCGGCGCCACCGCCGCCACGGAGGCGATGGAGGCGACCGCCGCGAAGCTGGGGTCCGACGAGCCCGGAGCCGACGACGCGTACGCCGTCGCGCTCGACCACTGGCTGGCCAGCGGGGCCCCGGACCTCGAGGACCGGCTGCCGGCGGTGCTCGGTGAGCTCGGGCTCGACGTCGGCCCGGACGCGCTCATGACGTCGCTCTCCGGCGGGCAGGCGGCGCGGGTCGCGCTCGCGGCACTGCTGCTCAGCCGGTTCGACGTCGTGCTGCTCGACGAGCCGACCAACGACCTCGACCTCGCCGGGCTCGAGCGGCTCGAGTCGTTCGTCCAGGGGCTGCGCGCCGGCGTCGTCCTCGTCTCGCACGACCGCGAGTTCCTCGCCCGGTGCGTCACGCGCATCGTCGAGCTCGACCTCGCGCAGCACAAGGTGTCGGTCCACGACGGCAGCTACGAGTCGTTCCTCGTCGAGCGCGAGGTCGCCCGGCGGCACGCGCGGGAGGCGTACGACGAGTTCGCCTCCACGAAGGCGGACCTGCAGGGTCGGGCGCGGACGGTGCGCGAATGGAGCAGCAAGGGCGTGCGCAACGCCATGAAGAAGAGCCCCGACAACGACAAGAACCGCCGGGCGGCCAGCATCGACTCGTCGGAGAAGCAGGCCCGCAAGGTCCGTCAGATGGAGTCGCGGATCGCGCGGCTCGACGAGGTCGAGGAACCGCGCAAGGAGTGGGTGCTGCACTTCGCCATCGCGGCCGCGCCGCGGTCGAGCTCGGTCGTCGCCACCCTCGACGGCGCGGTCGTCGACCGGGGTGAGTTCCGGCTCGGACCCGTGTCTCTCCAGGTCGATGCCCGGGAACGCATCGGGATCACCGGGCCGAACGGCGCCGGCAAGACGACGCTGCTCCAGCTGCTGCTCGGGCGGCTCGCACCGGACGAGGGGCGGGCGTCCGTCGGCGCGAGCGTCGCCGTGGGCGAGATCGACCAGGCGCGGTCCGGGCTGCGCGAGGACCTCACGCTCGGCCACGCGTTCGGCGAGGCCGTCCCCGACCAGGCACCGGCGGAGCTGCGCACCCTGCTGGCGAAGTTCGGCCTCAAGGCCGACCAGGTGACCAGCCTCGTCGGCCGGCTCTCACCGGGGGAGCGGACCCGCGCCGCCATGGCGCTGCTCCAGGCCCGCGGCGTCAACCTCCTCGTCCTCGACGAGCCGACCAACCACCTCGACCTGCCCGCGATCGAGCAGCTCGAGGAGGCGCTCGAGGCGTACGACGGCGCGCTGCTGCTCGTCTCGCACGACCGCCGCCTGCTCGAGAACGTGCGCCTCGACGAGCGCTGGCACGTCGACGCCGGCCACGTCACGACGACGACCTGACCAGGACGTCGAACTCCAGGAGTCGAACCTCGGAGCCGAACACCCCACTTGTTGCTACTTTTTGACGCGCGACCAAAGTGGTGGGCACCCACGGCGGGCGTCAAAAAGTAGCAACAAGTGGGGTTCTCCCGGTCGTCGCTCAGTCGGGGTCGGGGGGTGGGGCGGCGCCGTCGCGCTCGTCGCGCTCGGCCCACTCCAGCAGGGTGTCCAGCCGGAAGGCCTCGTCGTCGATCGTGGACATGAGGTCGCCGAGCTCGGCGAACCGCGCGGGCACGGTCGCCAGCGTCCACTCGCGCGGCTCGATGCCGTCGAGCTCGTCCCAGGTGAACGGCGTCGACACCGTCCCGTCCGGCACGCCGCGCACCGAGTAGGCGCTGGCGATGGTGTGGTCACGGGCGTTCTGGTTGTAGTCGACGAAGACGGTCGACGGGTCGCGGTCCTTGCGCCACCACGTCGTCGTCGCCTCGCCGTCGGCGCGGCGCTCGACCTCGCGCGCGAACGCGAGGGCGGCGCGTCGTACGTCCCCGAAGGGCCACTCCGGCTCGATCCGCACGTAGACGTGCAGCCCGCTGCCTCCGGAGGTCTTGGGGTAGCCCGTGATGCCGAGCTCGTCGAGCACCTCGTGGGCGACGTGCGCGACCCGCTTGACCGTCGCGAGGTCGCAGTCCGGCATCGGGTCGAGGTCGATGCGCCACTCGTCGGGGCGCTCGGTATCGGCGCGACGGCTGTTCCACGGGTGGAACTCGACGGTCGACATCTGCACCGCCCAGACCACGGACGCGAGCTCGGTGACGCACAGCTCGTCGGCGGTGCGGTTCCACCGCGGGAAGTGCAGCCGCACGGTCTCGAGCCAGGGCGGTGCGCCGTGCGGGATCCGCTTCTGATGCACCTTCTCCCCGGCCAGCCCCTCGGGGAAGCGGTGCAGCATGCAGGGCCGCTCGCGCAGTGCCCGGACGATGCCGTCGCCGACCGACAGGTAGTACTGCGCGAGGTCGAGCTTGGTCCAGCCGTGGTCCGGGAAGTACACGCGGTCGGGGTTGCTCAGGCGCACCGTCCGGTCGCCGACCTCCAGCTCCACCGCGGGGCTGCTCGCCTTGGCCATGCCCGCGAGCGTACGGCGCCCCGCCCGCCCCCGCGGGGCGGAATACCGGCGGGACCCTCCGCCTTGGACCCGGCATGACCACCTGGGGCCTCATCGGCAGCGGACACATCGGCAGCACCGTGGCACGACTGGCGGTGGCCGCGGGCCACGACGTCGTGCTCTCCAACTCGCGGGGGCCGGAGACCCTCGCCGACCTCGTCGCGGAGCTCGGCCCGCACGCCCGCGCCGCGACGGCGCTCGAGGCGGCGCAGGCCGGCGACGTCGTCGTCGTGACCATCCCGCTCAAGGCCTACGAGTCGGTGCCGGTCGAGCCGCTGGTCGGCAAAGTCGTCATCGACACCAACAACTACTACCCGCAGCGCGACGGGCAGATCGCCGCCCTCGACGACGGGTCGACGACCTCGAGCGAGCTGCTGCAGCGCCACCTGCCGCAGAGCAAGGTCGTCAAGGCCTTCAACAACATCAACTTCGCGCACCTGGCCGAGCTGGCCCGCCCGAGCGGCGCCGACGACCGCAGCGCGCTCGTCATCGCCGGCGACGACGCGGACGCCAAGGCCACCGTCACCGGCCTGCTCGACGAGCTCGGCTACGACACCCTCGACGCCGGTGCGCTCGCCGAGGGCCGCCGCTTCGAGCCCAACACGCCGGCGTACGGCGCCCCGTACTTCGACCCCAGCGCCAACGCCTCCCAGGCCGACCCGGCCAAGGGCATCATGCCGCCGTCGTCCCCGACGAGCGCCGACGACCTGCGCCGCGCGCTGGACGCCTTCTCCGGCTGACCGCCGGTCCTCCGGACAGCCTCGGGTCCGGTCCGTCCCCATTCCGGGGAACGGGCCGGACGCGCTGTCGTGGGTGACCGACCTCAGCCGGTCGCGCCCGCGTCGTGCAGCATCCGCTGCACGACGACGCCGCGGTGCACGTCGAACGGGTGGCTCCGGCCGGTGCGCACGCCCTCGAGGAACGCCGCCATGATCGCCGTCGCGACCGCGTCCTCACCGTCGTGGCCGTCGCCGCCGAGCTCGGGCAGCACCAGTGTGCCGCCCTCGTGGACGACCTCGAACCGGAAGCCCCCGGTGTCGCCGGGCACGGTGAGGCTGAGCGAGACGTGCCCGACGGCGCCCGACTCGTGCCGCGTCGTCACCCCCACCCAGTCGGTGGGGTCGCCGACCCCGCTCACCTCGACGACCGGACCGAGCACGGCCTCGACGAGGTCGAGGGTGTGCGGGCCGATGTCGTAGAGCGCGCCCCGCTCGATGCGCCACGGCGTGGCGAAGTCGCTGCCCTCGAGGGCCGCCCCGGTGAGCATCCGCGCGAGCACCCCGCGGGGACGCACCTCCTGCGCGGCGTCAAGGAGCCGCACGACCTCGGGCTCGAACCGGTTGCGCAGCATGAGGATCGACGTCACGCCGGCCTCGTCGACGGCGGCCTCGAGCCGCACGGCGTCCTCGAGGGTGAAGGCCAGCGGCTTGTCGAGGATGAGGTGCTTGCCCGCCTCCGCGGCCCGCGTCGCCATCTCCGCCTGGACGGCCGGCGGGACGGCGAAGGCGACGGCGTCGACGCGGGAGAGCAGCTCGTCGTACGAGGTCGTCGCCGTGGCGCCGAAGCGGTCGGCCAGCGCCTGCGCGGCCTCCGGCCGCCGCGCCCACACCGTCGTCAGCTCGGCGCCGGCGGCCCCGGCCACCATCGGCGCGTGGAACATCGTCGCCCAGGGGCCGGCCCCCACCAGCCCGACCCGCAGGTCACCGTCGCTCATGGCGGCAGTGTGCCGGACCGGTGGAGACCGCGAAGGGTCGGCCGGGGCTCACCCCGCCGTCACGGCAGGACGACGAGCTTGCCGCCGGGGTGGGCGTCCCGGCTGAGCCGGTGCGCCTCGGCGGTCTCCTCGAGCGGGAAGGTCCGCGCGATCGGGATGGTCACCTCGCCGCGCGCGAGGAGGTCGAGCACCTGCGGCACGGCGGCGGCGCGCACGTCCTCGCCCGGCTCGGCGCCGGGGCCGCCGCCGATGGCCTTGATCCCGAGCTCCTGGAAGCGTGCGAACCCGGCGATGGTGACGACCCGCTGCGGGTCGGCGACGAGCGCGACGGAGCTGTCGAGGGCCTCGTCGGTGCCGACCGTGTCGACGGCCGCGTCGAAGCGCCCGTCCGGGGCCGCGGCCCGCAGCCGCTCCAGCAGGCCGTCGCCGTAGGCGACCGGCTCGGCGCCGAGCGCGCGCAGGTCGTCGTGGTGCCGCTCGCTCGCGGTGGCGACGACGCGGGCGCCGCGGCGCACCGCGAGCTGGACGACGAGGCGGCCGACGCCGCCCGAGCCGCCGTGCACGACGACGCTCTCGCCCTCGCCGAGGTGGACGGCCTCGAGGGCGTGGACGGCGGTGCCGCCGACGACGGGGACGCTCGCGGCGGCCTCCCACGAGACGCCCGCGGGCTTGGCGGTGAGCAGGTCGGCGGGCGCGAGCACGTGGTCGGCGTACGCGCCACCCGGCACCGAGCGGACGACGACCGCGTCTCCCGGCCCGTACGACGTCACGCCGTCACCGACGGCGTCGACGGTGCCGGCCACCTCGGCGCCGAAGCCGGTCAGCAGGCCCGGGTCCCGGCCGAACATCCCGCCGTACAGCTTCCAGTCGACGGGGTTGACCGAGATCGCGCGGACGGCGACGCGGACCTCGCCGGGACCGGGCTCGGGGGTGGGGACGGTCTGCAGCCGCAGCTGCTCGGGGCCGCCGAAGTCCGCGGCCGTGACGATGCGTGTGCTCATGCCGCTGCAACAGCGAGGGGACGAGCGGGTGTTCCGGACCCACCGCCTGGACGTCGGCTGTGAACGAGGTGCATACCGGCCCAGAGCGGCGTCGTCGTCGGACCGTCTCGGCGGACGGCCACGACAGGCGGCCGCGTCGCTCCGCCACCGGTGGAGGTCAGGGGGGTCGTCGTGGTCCGTGGTGCTCGTCGTCGCACCCGGTGGGGTCTCGTCGTGGCCCTCGCCGGGTTGCTGCTGGGGGTCCTCGTCCCGGTCGCGTCGGCGGCGACGTCGGTCGACCTCATCGGGCCCTACACCGGCCTCACCGCCCGGGCCTGGGGCGCGGTCAGCCCCGCCCCGAGGCAGACGACCCGAGCGGTCGACGGTCGCGACGGTCCGGTGACCGTCACCGGCGCGCGCACACGGCCACGTGGGAGTGGTGGGCGGTGACCTTCTCGCCCCGGGAGGGGTCGCCGGTCGCCCTCCTGGTCAGGGGACCGCGGATCGGCCCGGGGCTGCCGGGGATGTCCGCCTCGCTGCGGTTCGGCACGACGTTCTGCGCGACCACCACGTCCGGGACGGACGCCCCGGTCGTCGTCACCGAGTACCACCTCGACCCGACGACGGGTCGGCCGGACGTGCTGTCCGTCGACCTCACCGGGTCCTGCCAGGTCGACGACACCTCGGACCGTCAGCAGCTCGACGTCCACCTCCGGCTGGGCGCCTCGACCCCGTACGGCGGCCTCGACGTCCCGACGGACACCGTCGGCCTCGGCTCACCGGTGATCGGCGTGGCCGGCACGCCCGTCGCCGTCCCCGTGCGGTACGTCGGCGCCGGGTCGGTCGCCGTGGCGTCACCCCAGGTCGTCGAGGAGAACTACCACCCCTTCCCCTACCTGTTCCGCTACCCGGTCGACAGCTGCTCGGGTCGCACCCTGTCCGACGGCGATCGGTGCAGCACCTCGGTGCAGATGCGACCGGTGGGCACGGGGCAGGCCCTCCCGTCGTTCCTGCTCCACGACACGGACGGCGCGGTGGTCGCGCGCGTGCCCGTGAGCTGGGACGAGCAGGCACCCAGGACCGACCTGAGGGGCTCCCTCCTGGCCGTCACCAACCGAGCCCTGGACACCAGGAAGCCGAGCGGGTCCTCCCCGCCGCGCCAGGTGCCGGCCGGCGCCGTGGTGGCGGTCCCGGTGGGCGAGCTCGCCGACTCGCCGACCCCCGGCCTGTCCGGCGGGCTGGCCCTGCTCAACCTCACCGCGGTGGCCCCTGCCGCCGCGGGGTACCTCAGCGTCCTGCCCTCGTCGACGGCTCCCACCACGACCTCGGCGGTCAGCTTCGCCGCCGGCCGCACGACGAGCAACCTCGTCCTGGCGCCGATCGACGCGGCCGGCTACGCCCACGTGCGCAACGCCTCCCCACGGCCCCTCGACGTGGTCGCCGACCTGCGGGGGTCACGCTGCCCCGCGACGAGCAGCCCTTCGCCGCTCGCGGGGTCGTCGCCGCCCGGTTGCACCCGGTGCCACCGTCCCGGGTCCTCGACACCCGCACCACGGCCGGAGGGGCGCGTCCGCTGCCGGTCGGGCAGACCCTCCTCGGCCTGCGCCTGCCGAGGTTCGGCAACCCCGCCACCGCCGTGCTGGCCACCGTCACGGTCGTGTCGCCCGCGACCGCGGGCTGGGTCCGGCTCGGCGGCCCCGACGGCACCTCGAGCGTCACCTACGCCGCAGGGGAGACGACGAGCAACACGGTCCTCGCCTGGATGGACGGGTCGCCGTCCGAGCAGCTCCCGGTCACCGTCTTCGGCGCACCCGTGCACGTCGTCGTCGACGTGACGGCGGTCGTCGACGACGGCTACAGCCCGTCCGGCGTGGTGGCGGTCCCGCTGCCGGGTGGTCCGGTCCGGATCGCCGACTCCCGTCGCGGTCTCGGGATCGGGACGCTCCCCGGTGGCGCGGCGCGGTCGCTGCCGGTCTCCTCGTCACTGCGGGACCAGGACACCTGGGGCGTCCTGCAGAACGTCACCGCGATCCCGACCCGTCCCACGTGGCTCGTGGCGTACCCGAGCGGGACCCCACGACCCGGCACGAGCTCGCTGCTGGCGGCGCCGCCGTCGCCCTGCGCCGCGACGGTCCTCACCGGCCTGTCCGCCGGGGGCTCCGAGGACCTGTACTCCCTCGCCGGGCCGACGGACGTCGTCTCCGACGTCTCCGCCCGGGTCCAGCTCTTCCCGAGCACGGCGCAGCTCGGCGGCTTCGCCCGGATCCCCGAGACCCTCGCCGCCGTCCCGCCGGCGACCCGCAGCCGCTGACCCCGGCGCGGAGTGCGGCAGGCTGGCGCCCGTGACCCCGGCCGTGCTCGCCCTCTTCGCGCTCGCGGGCGTCGTCGTCGGGTTCTCCAAGACGGCGGTCGGCGGTCTCGGGGTCGCGGCCGTGGCGATCTTCGCGACGGTCCTACCGGCCCGGGCGTCGACGGGGGCGGTGCTGCTCGTCCTCATCGTCGGCGACCTCGTCGCCACGACGACGTACCGGCGCGACGCGGACTGGGCGCTCGTCCGGCGGCTGCTGCCCGCGGTGCTGCCGGGTCTGGTCCTGGGCACCCTCTTCCTGCACATCGTCTCCGACGAGGTGCTCCGCCGCAGCATCGGCGTCGTCCTCGTCGTCCTCCTCGTCCTGCAGCTGTGGCTGCGCACCCGCCGGACGACCGGGCCGTCCACGCAGCCCCACCGGGTCGCCTCCTGGGCGGCCGGGGGAGCGGCCGGCTTCACGACGATGACGGCCAACGCGGCCGGCCCGGTCATGACCCTCTTCCTCAGCGCGGCGCAGGTCGACAAGCGTCGCTTCGTCGGCACCAACGCCTGGTTCTTCCTCGTCGTCAACCTCGTCAAGGTGCCGTTCTCGGCGGGCCTGGGCCTCGTCTCGGGCACCGACGTGGTGCGCGCGCTGGCCCTCGTCCCGGCCGTCGTCGCCGGCGGGCTGCTCGGCCGGTGGACGCTGGGCCGGATCAGCCAGGCCCGCTTCGAGGTGCTGGTCCTGGTCGCGTCCGGGGTCTCGGCGGCCGCGCTGCTGGTCTGAGGGGCGTCGTACGGGCCGGTCGCTAGGGTGGCCCCATGGAGCCCTACGTCACCGTCGGTGCCGTCGTCGTGAGCGGGGTCGTGCTCGTCCTCGCCGCGGCGCTCGCGCGCCGGTCGCTGGCTCCGCGCGTGCCGACGGCGGCCAAGCGGGCGACGTACGAGTCCGGGGTCGACCCGGTCGGCACCGACTGGGCGCAGACCAACGTGCGCTACCTCGTCTTCGCGTTCCTCTACGTCATCTTCGCCGTCGACGCCGTCTACCTCTTCCCGTGGGCCACCGTGATCCGCGACGCGCACCTGGCCGTGGCGTCGCTCGTCGAGATGGGGATCTTCGTCCTCGTGCTCGTCGTCGGCCTCGTCCACGTCGCCCGCCGCGGCCTGCTGCGCTGGCTCTGACCCACCCGCGCCGATGACGACCGACCTGCCGCTGCCGACCGTGCGCCCCGCGCTGGGGCCGGTCGCCGCCCACGCGCCGGAGCCGGTCAAGGTCGTCCTCAACTGGGGCCGGCGCTACAGCCTGTGGGTGTTCAACTTCGGGCTCGCCTGCTGCGCCATCGAGTTCATCGCCGCGTCGATGGCCCGGCACGACTTCATCCGGCTCGGGGTCATCCCCTTCGCGCCCGGCCCGCGGCAGGCCGACCTCATGGTCGTCAGCGGCACCGTCACCGACAAGATGGCGCCCGCCGTCCGCCGGCTCTACGACCAGATGCCCGAGCCGAAGTACGTCATCTCGTTCGGCGCCTGCTCCAACTCCGGCGGCCCCTACTGGGACTCCTACAGCGTCACCAAGGGCGTCGACACGATCATCCCCGTCGACGTCTACGTCCCCGGCTGCCCGCCGCGGCCGGAGGCGCTGCTCCAGGGGATCGTCAAGCTCCAGGAGAAGATCGCCGCCGAGCGGGTGGGCGAGACCCTCGAGCGCCGGTACGCCAGCGGCCGGCTCGCCACCGCGGCCGAGGTCACCCGACGCCTCGTCAAGCGCCCGGAGAAGCCCGGGCCCCAGCCGCTGCCCGGTCGCGGTGACGCGCTCACCCCGCGGCCGGGGGCCGCCGCCCCGCCGACGACTGCCCCCGCGGGCGGCACCGCGCCGCCGACGCAGGCCATCCCCACCGAGCCGGACACCCGGCCGCTGCCCGTGGGCCCGGCCGAGGTCCCCGTCGCGCCGAGCGGCCCCGAGGCGTCGGCCGCTCCGCCGACCCGCACGCTGCCCGCGGTCGCCGACCCCGCGGCGTACGGCGTCCCGCCCGAGCAGCGACCGGCACCGGCGGCCCGCCGTACGGCGACCCCGCTGAGGGAGCGGACGGAGCCGCGCCGGACCCTCGCCGACGACATCTTCGAGCTCGCCGAGGACGAGGAGCGCCCCGACGACGGCGGCGACGGGCCGGAGGGTCCGCGGTGAGCACCACCCCGCCCGAGGCCTGCCGCGACGTCGCGCCCGGGGAGTGGGTCGCGGCGGCGACGGCGCTGCGCGAGGAGGGCTTCACCTTCCTCGACTGGCTGAGCGCCGTCGACGAGACCGACCGCCCCGACCGGCCCGGGTACGACGTCGTGCTGCACCTGCTCGACGTCGCCACCCCGGGCGCCCTGCGCACGACGATGCTGCGCACCCGGCTGCCCGTCGGCACCCCGCTGCCCAGCCTCACCGGGGTCTTCCGCGGCGTCGCCTGGCACGAGCGCGAGACGCACGAGATGTTCGGCCTCGACGTCGACGGGTTCGACGACGGGTCGGGGCTCGGGCTGCGGCCGCTGCTGCTGCCCGACGGGTTCGAGGGCCACCCGCTGCGCAAGTCGTTCGTCCTCGCCGCCCGCGCGAGCAAGCCGTGGCCCGGCGCGAAGGAGCCGGGGGAGGGGCACGACAGCACCCGCGCCCCGGGCCGCCGCCGCGTCCAGGCGCCCGGGGTCCCCGGGCCCGAGTGGGGGCCGCGGTAACCGTCCTCCGCCAGCCCGTCGACAGTCGTAGACAATCTGTCTACGATCGAGGCATGAAGACGATCTCGGTGGGGGAGCTGCGGCAGAACCCGACGGCGATGCTCGCCGACGTCGCCGCCGGCGAGACCTACGCCGTGACGCGGCACCACCGTGAGGTCGCGCGCGTCGTCCCGGCCTCCTCGTCCCCGTGGGTCGTCCCCCCGAAGGCGCCGGGGCCTGCCCGCACCGCCGACCTGCCGCCCGTTCCCCTGCCCGAGGGGCTGACCATCGACCTGCTCGTCGACGAGCTCAAGGGCGAGTGGTGACGAGCTTCTACCTGGACACCTCGGTCGGGATACACGTCCTGCTCGGGCACCCGGGAGCGACGTCGTGGTTCGACGAGGTCACGGCCTCGGGCGTGCACGAGGTGCTGTCGTCCCGCCTGCTGCGGACCGAGCTGACCCGGACCCTGCGCCGGCTCGGTCAACCCCTGGAACGTCGGGAGGCCGTGCTGGACCACCTGGGCACGGTCCTCCTTGACCACACCGTCCTCGTGGAGGCGGAGGCGATCGGACCGCACGTGAAGACCCTGGACGCCATTCACCTGGCGTCAGCCCTGCGCAGCGGGATCGAGGACGTCGTCGTGACCAGCCACGACCGCACGATGCTGACCGTGGCGCGTGCGCTGGGCCTGGCCGCCCACGACCCGCTGACGGACGGTTCGCCGCCCCCGTGACGTCCCGCGAGGCGTAGGTCCGCCGGACGGGGCGGCGGGTCTCGCTAGGGTGAGGCCCCATGGACGGCCGCCCGCTCGTGCTCCCGACAGCCGGGCGAGGGGCCCGGCGTGTGGCAGCCCTCCGCACCCGCGAGGTGGCTCGGTGAGCTGGGCCGAGGTCGTCGTCCGCGCGGTCGTCGTCCTCGTCGCCTTCCTCGTGCTGCCGCTCGTCGTCGGCCAGGCCGAGCACAAGGTCATGGCGCACATGCAGGGCCGCCTCGGGCCGATGTACGCCGGCGGCTTCCACGGCTGGGCGCAGCTCGTCGCCGACGGGGTGAAGTTCGTCCAGAAGGAGGACGTCACCCCGGCCGCCGCCGACCGGTGGGTGTTCAAGGCGGCGCCCGCCGTCGCCCTCGTCCCCTACCTCGTCGCGCTCTCGGTCATCCCGCTCGGCCCGTCGGTCGTCGGCGCGCCGGTCGACGCGGGCGCGCTCTTCGTCGTCGCGGTCGCCGGGGTCGGCGTCCTCGGCACGCTCATGGCCGGCTGGGCCAGCGCCAACAAGTACTCGCTGCTCGGCGCGATGCGCTCGGCGGCGCAGCTGCTCTCCTACGAGCTGCCGCTCGTCCTCGCCGTCGCGTCGGTCGCGCTCGCGGCCGGCACCCTCTCGCTCGGCGGGATCGTCACCGAGTGGAGCCCGTGGTGGCTGCTGTGGCAGCTGCCCGGCGCCCTCGTCTTCCTCACCGCGGCGCTCGCCGAGCTGCAGCGACCGCCCTTCGACATGCCGGTCGCCGACTCGGAGATCGTCTTCGGCGCCTACACCGAGTACACCGGGCTGCGCTTCGCGTTCTTCCTGCTCGCGGAGTACGCCGGCATCGTCGTCATGTCGCTGCTCTTCGCCGTCCTCTTCCTCGGCGGCTGGCGCGGCCCCGCCCCCGAGGTCCTCGGGTGGCTCTGGACCCTGGGTAAGGGGGCGCTCGTGGCCGTCGTCGTCATCTGGCTGCGGGTCTCGTGGCCGCGGCTGCGCGAGGACCAGCTCCAGCGGCTGGCCTGGGGTGCGCTGGTCCCGACCGCCCTCGCCCAGGTCGCGCTCACCGGCGTCGTCGTGGTGGCCACCCGATGAGCACGACACCCCCCACCCCGCCGGGCGGCAAGGGTCTCGTCCCCGGCCTGCTCAAGGGGCTCGCGACGACCGCCCGCACGATGGTCACGCCGAGCCACACGGCCGAGTACCCCGACGTCGCGCCCGCCCTGCCGCCGCGCTCGCGCGGCGTCATCGCGCTCACCGAGGAGAACTGCACCTCGTGCATGCTCTGCGCGCGCGAGTGCCCCGACTGGTGCATCTACATCGACTCGCACAAGGAGACGGTCCCGGCGACGACCGAGGGCGGCCGCGAGCGGCAGCGCAACGTCCTCGACCGCTTCGCCATCGACTTCTCGCTGTGCATGTACTGCGGCATCTGCATCGAGGTCTGCCCCTTCGACGCGCTGCACTGGAGCCCCGAGTTCGAGTACGCCGAGACCGACATCCGCGACCTGCTCCACGAGAAGGAGCGGCTCGGCGAGTGGATGCAGACCGTGCCGGTGCCGCCGGCGCTCGACGACCACGCCGCCGAGCCGGCCGAGGTCGCGCAGGCCGCGAAACCCGCCCGCACCGCGCGGCCCGAGCGCGCCACCCGCCCCCCGAGGGCCGGCTCGTGACCGCCCGCGACCTCGCCTTCCTCCTCGTCGGGCTGGTCTGCGCCGCCAGCGCGGTGCTCGCCGTGACCACCCGCCAGGTCGTGCACTCCGCCCTGTGGCTCGTCGTCTGCCTCGGCACCCTCGCCGGCTGCTACGTCGTCCTCGGCGCCGAGCTCGTCGCGCTCGTCCAGCTGCTCGTCTACGTCGGGGCGGTCGTCGTCGTCGTCCTCTTCGCGCTCATGCTCACCCGCGCGCCCATCGGCCGCAACGACGGCCTCGGCACGCCCCGGCTGCAGCGGGTCGCCGCCGCCGTCCTCGGGGCGGCCACCACCGGGCTCCTGCTCGTGGCCCTCGTCCCGCTCGTGGGCACCGAGGCCACGACCCCGCAGAACGGCGACACCCGCTCGGTGGCCGCGGCCCTCTTCGGGGCCTGGGTGTGGCCGTTCGAGCTGCTGTCGCTCCTGCTGCTCGTCGCCCTCGTCGGCGCCGTCGCCGTCGTCCGGGTCAGCGGCCCGGCACGCCCCACGCGGGACCCGTCGTGATGCACCTCTGGCTGCCCGTCGCCCTCGCCGCCGTCCTCGCCGGCACGGGCCTGTACGGCGTCCTCGCCCGCCGCAACGCGGTCCTCGTCCTCGTCGGCGTCGAGCTGGTCCTCGCCTCGGCCACCCTGCTCCTGGTCACCCTCGGCGCCCGCGGCTCGACGGGGGCGAGCGGGGCGACCGCGCTGCCCGCCCTGCAGACCGGGCAGGTGCTCACCCTCTTCGTCATCACCCTCGCCGCCGCGGAGATCTGCGTCGCGCTCGCCGTCGTCCTCGCGCTGTTCCGGCTCCAGGGCCACGTCGACGTGAGCGAGGAGCCGCGCACCGAGGACACCGCCGCCCGGACGCGGGCCGGGAGCGGCGCGTGAGCGTCGTCGTCCGCCTCGTCGTCCTGCTGCCGGCGCTCGCGGCCCTCGCCGGGCTGCTCCTCGTCCGCCGCCGCGCCGCCGCGGCCGCCGTCGCGACGGTCACCGCGGGCCTCGGCGTGCTCCTCGCGGTGGCCGAGGTGGTGGGGACCGACCGGGGCGCCGTACCGACGCAGGTCGGGACGATCGGCGGCCTCGCCGCCGGCGACCTCACGGTGCCGCTGACCCTGCTGCTCGACCGGCCCACTGCGCTCGTCGCGCTCGCCGTCACCCTCGTCGGGCTCGCCGTCCAGGTCTTCTCCGTCTGGTACCTCGCCGACGACCCGCGGTACGCCGTCTTCGCCGCCGAGGTCTCGCTCTTCCTCGCCGGGATGCTGCTCGTCGTCCACTCCGGCGACCTGCTGCTCACCCTCGTCGGGTGGGAGGTCATGGGCTGGTGCTCGTGGCTGCTCATCGGCCACACCAGCGCGCGCGAGTCGGCCCGCCGCGCGGCGCACAAGGCCTTCCTCGTCACCCGGCTCGCCGACGTCGGCTTCGTGCTCGGCACGGTCGCCCTCGCGCACTCGTTCGGGACGACGCGGATCGCCGGCCTGCTGGGCGAGCGCGGCTGGTTCTCCTCCGGGGGCGTCCCGACCCAGACCGACCTCATGGCCCAGACCCCGCTGCTCACCCTCGGGCTGGTCGGCCTCGTCGTCGGGGTGGCGGGCAAGTCCGGTCTCGTGCCCTTCCACGACTGGCTGCCCGACGCCATGGAGGGGCCGACGCCGGCCTCGGCGCTCATCCACGCGGCGACCATGGTCGCCGCCGGCACCGTCGTCCTGGCCCGGCTCGAGCCGCTGCTCGCCGCCGACACCGCCGCCCGCACCCTGCTCGGCGTCCTCGCCGCCGTGACGATGGTCTACGCCGCCGCGCTCGCCCTCGCCCAGGCCGACCTCAAGCGTCTGCTGGCCTACTCGACCCTCAGCCAGGTCGCGATCATGCTCGCCGCGCTCGCCGTCGTCCCGGAGAGCGGCCCGTCGTCGGCCGCCGACGCCGGCCTCGAGCAGCTCGTCTCGCACGCCCTCTTCAAGTCGCTGCTCTTCCTCGCGATCGGCTGGCTCTCCGTCCTCGCCGGCGGCACCGCGGTCGCCGTGCTCCGCGGCCGCGCCCGCGGACGGGGCGCCCTGCAGTGGTCGCTCGCCATCGGCCTCGCGTCGCTCGCCGGCGTGCCCCCGCTCGTGGGCTTCCTCGCCAAGGACGGCGTCGTCACCGTCGTCGAGCGGTCGCTCGGCGACGGTCCCACCGCGTGGCTGCTGCTCGTCGCCCTGCTCGTCACCGTCGTCCTCACCGCCGCCTACTCGACCCGCGCCTGGCTGCTGCTGACCACCGAGCCGAGCCTCGCCGCGCTCGAGGCCGCCGAGGGGCAGGCCGAGGACCCGGAGCCCGCGGCCCCGGCCGGCGACGAGGGCCCGACCGGAGAGCACGAGGCCCGTCCCGTCACCCTCCCTGCCGCCCTCACCGTCAGCGCCCTCGCCGTCCTCACCGTGCTCGGGGGTCTGCTGCTGCTCGGCTTCGAGTGGGGCTGGCAGCTGGGGTGGATGACCGCGGTCCTCTCCGTCGTCCTCGTGGTCGGCACGGTCGTCCTCGTCCACCGCCGCGGCGCCGGCGGGGCCGACCCGGCCGACGTCCTCCCGCCGCGGCTGCGGGTCGCCGCCGAGGACGGCCTCGGCGTCGACCGCGCGTACGCCGGGGTCGGCCGCGCCGTCACCGCCCTCGCCCACGGTGTCGTCCGGGTCGACCGGGTCGCGCTCGACGCCTACCCCCGCCTCCTCGCCCGCGCCGCGGGGACGGTCGGCCGCAGCGCCGCCGCCCGGCACCGCGGCACGCCGTCGACCGCTCTCGTCGCCGTCGTCACGGGCGTCGTCGTCCTCGCCGCCCTGGGGGTGACCCTGTGGTCCTGAGCCAGGCGGCGCTCACGCTGCTCCTCCTCGTGCCCGGCCTCGCCGCCGTCTGGCTGCTCGCCGTCGCGCGCACCGACCGGGCCGAGCGGCACGGGTCGACGTACGCCGTCGCCCTCGGCTCGAGCGTCGTCGCGCTCCTGCTCGCCGTCGTCGTCGCGCTGGCCCGGCCCGACGTCGACGTGCCGTGGGTGCCCGCGCTCGGGGTGCGATGGCACCTCGGCCCGGACGGGATCTCGGTGCCGCTCGTGCTGCTCACCGCCGTCCTCGGCGTGGTCGTCGTCGTCCACTCGCGCGGCCGTGAGCCGGCCCGCGCGACGCTGGGTGAGCGCTCGCTCGGCACCTTCTACGCGTGCCTGCTCCTCGTCGAGACCGGCGCTCTCGCGACGTTCCTGGCCCGCGACGCGATCGTCTTCTTCGTCGCCTTCGAGGTCGTCCTCGTGCCGATGTGGGTGCTCGTCGGGCGGTTCGGCGACGAGCACGCCACCGAGGCGCAGCGCACCTCGGCCGCCGCGCGGTTCGTCCTCTTCACCGTCCTCGGCAGCACCCTCATGCTGCTCGGCATCCTCCTCGTCGCGGTCCGCGCGGGCACGACCGACCTCGTGCTCCTCGCGCAGGCCCGCGGCGAGGGCCTCGACCACGGCACCCAGGTGGCGGCCGCCGCCCTGCTGCTCGTCGGCCTGGGGATCAAGATCCCGCTGTGGCCCGCCCACCCGTGGCTGCCGCCGGCGCACACCGTCGCGCCGACCGCGGGGTCCGTGCTGCTGGCCGCCGTCCTGCTCAAGATGGGCACGTACGGCGTCGTGCGGCTCGCCCTGCCGGTCGTCCCCGCCGGGGTGGCCGCCGCGGCGCCGTACCTCGCCGTCGCCGGCGCGGTCGGGATCCTCTGGGGAGGGCTGGCCTGCCTCGTCGAGACCGACCTCAAGCGGCTGGTCGCCTACTCCTCGGTCGCGCACATGGGCTTCGTCGCCCTCGGCCTCGCGTCGGGGACGTGGACCGGGCTGCAGGCCGCGCTCTTCGCCAACATCGCCCACGGCGTCGTCTCCGCCCTGCTCTTCCTCGTCGTCGGCGGGCTGAAGGAGCGGTGGGGGAGCGCCGACCTGCGGGTCGCCCGCCCGGCGCTGCGCGACACCGCGCCCCGGCTCGGGTGGGCCCTCGTCGTCGGGTTCGCCGCCGCCCTCGGGCTGCCCGGGCTCATCGGGTTCTGGGGCGAGGTGCTGGCCGTCTACGCGGCGTTCACCCCGGCCGACGGACGCCCGCTGCCGGTGCTGCGGGCCTGCGCGGTCGCGGGGCTGCTCGGGATGGTCCTCGCAGCGGCGTACGGCCTGCGGGTGCTGCGGCTGGTCTGGGCGGGCGGGACCGCGGGTGGCTCGTCGAACGCGGAGGGCGCTGCGCCGACGCCCGACGCGGGCCGGCGCGAGTGGGCCGTCGTCCTGCTGCTCTGCGTCCTCGCCGTCGCCGGCGGCGTCCTGCCCAAGCCGTTGCTCGGCGTGACCGCCGACGACGCGCGCTCGGTCGTCGGCGGCACCGGCCCTGTGCGCGATCACCTCACGGGGGGTGGGTGACGTGGTGACCTCGGTGTCCTCGTTCGACGCGGCGCTGCTGCTGCCCGCGCTCGCCCCCGCGCTCGGCGCGCTGCTCGTCCTCGTCGTCGACGCGGTCGTGCCCCGCACCGCCCTCGTGCACCAGGTCGTCGGGCTCGTCGCCCTCGTCGTCGGGGCCGGGGCCGCGGTGCTCACCCTGCGCCAGCCCGGCGGCGACGGGCGCTCGACCCTGTGCCTGCCGGACGGCGGGCCGTGCTTCTGGACCACGACCGGGGTCAGCGCCGCGCTCCAGCTGGGGGCGCTGCTGTCGGCCGTCGTCGTGCTGCTCCTCGCCGCGCCGCTCGACCCGACCGGCGGCCAGGAGGACCGCACCGCGGTGACCGTCGCGCTGCTGCTGGCCGCGACGAGCGGGGCGGCCGGCGTCGCGTCCGCCCGCGACCTCGGCTCGTGGCTGGTCACCCTCGAGCTGGCGACCCTGCCGGTCGTCGCGCTCGCGGCGCTGCCCGCCACCCGCCGCGCCGTCGCGGGAGCCGTCCAGCTGCTGCTCACCTCGCTCGTCTCCTTCGCCGTCCTCGCCCTGGCCGCCGCGTGCTGGTACGCCGCCACCGGCTCGCCGTCGCTGACCGGCGCGGCGGTGCTCGGCGTCACCGGCACGGCCCAGAAGGTCGTCCTCGGGCTCGCCGTCGTCCTCGTCGTCGCCGGGGTCGGCTTCAAGCTGTCGCTCGCGCCCTTCCACGCGTGGACCCCGACGGCGTACGCCGGCGCCCCGCTGCCGGTCGCGGTCTTCCTCTCGGCGACCTCGAAGGTCGCCGCGCTCGGCGCGCTGCTCGTCGTCGTCACCGCGCTCGAGTCGCTGGGCCGGGCCGCGATCGTCACGACCGCCGCCGTCGCGCTGGTGAGCATGACGCTGGGCAACCTCGTCGCGCTGCGCCAGGACGACGCCGTCCGGTTGCTGGCCTGGTCGACGGTCGCGCAGGCCGGCTGGGTCGTCCTGCCCCTGGTGAGCGTCAGCTCGCTCGGCGCGCGGGCCAGCGCGTCGTACCTGCTGACGTACGTCGTCGCGACGGTCGCCGCCTTCGCCGTCGTCGCCGTCGTCGTGCGGGGGACCCGCGGGCGCGCCGGTCGCCGGCTGACGTCGTACACCGGTCTGGTCCGCGCGCACCCGTTCCTCGGTGGGGTCCTCGCCCTCGCCCTCACCGTCCTCGCGGGCGTCCCGCCGGGCGTGCTCGGGGTCGTCGCCAAGGTCGTCGTCCTCGAGCCCGTCGTGGCCGAGGGGTGGTGGCCGCTGGCCGTCGTCGCGGCCCTCAACGTCGTGCTCGGCGTGGCCGTCTACCTGCGGTGGTTCCTGCGGCTGCTCCAGCGACCCGAGGGCGCACCGGGGGGTGCGGGGGCGCCGGGGCCGGTGCTCGCCGAGGCGGCGCCGCTGCACCGCGTCGCCGTCGTCGTCAGCGGGGTCCTGCTCGTCGCGCTGTCGGTGCAGCCGCAGCTGCTGCTGGGTCTGCTCGGCTGAGGGAGGACGCCCGCGAATCGGATTCGGCCCGCTCGGCTCTGGTCGCACACCGAGCCGAGCGGGCCGAATCCGATTCGCCGGGGTTGGTCCGGTCCGCGCGAGGCGGGGAACGGGCCGAGCGGCGTCGGCGTTCATCCGTCATGCACCGGCACTTCAACGGACTCAAGACCGCGGGCCTCTTCGGCGCGATCTGGGCCCTGCTGCTCGTCATCGGCGCGCTCGTCGCCGGCGGGCGGTTCATCTGGGTCTTCGCGCTCATCGGCGTCGCGACGACGTTCTACGGCTACTGGAACAGCGACAAGCTGGCCATCCGGGCCATGCAGGCCTACCCGGTGAGCGAGGCGCAGGCCCCCGCGATGTACCGGATCGTCCGCGAGCTGTCGACCCGGGCGGGCAAGCCGATGCCGCGGCTCTACATCTCGCCGACCGAGGCGCCCAACGCGTTCGCCACCGGCCGCAACCCCCAGAACGCGGCGGTCTGCTGCACGGAGGGGATCCTGCGGCTGCTCGACGAGCGCGAGCTGCGCGGTGTCCTCGGGCACGAGCTGCAGCACGTCTACAACCGCGACATCCTCACGTCCTCGGTGGCCGCGGCCATCGCCGGCGTCATCACCTCGGTCGCGCAGATGCTCATGTTCGCCGGCATGTTCGGGGGGATGGGCGGCGACGACGAGGACCGCCCGAACCCGTTGGCGCTGCTCGTCCTCGCGCTGCTCGCGCCATTCGCGGCGACCGTCATCCAGCTGGCCATCAGCCGCACCCGCGAGTACGACGCCGACGAGGACGGCGCCCGCCTGACCGGTGACCCGCTGGCGCTGGCCTCGGCGCTGCGCAAGCTCGAGCGCGGGACGGCGGCCGCGCCGCTGCAGCCGCAGCAGCAGATCGTCAACGCCAGCCACATGATGATCGCCAACCCGTTCCGGGCCCAGGACGTCTCCAGGCTCTTCTCGACGCACCCGCCGATGGACCAGCGGATCGCGCGGCTCGAGCAGATGGCCGGCTACCGCGCCTGAGCCCGGTCCGCTCGACCGGTCCGCTCGACCTGTCGCGTCAGCGACGGCGGGGAGCGATCTCGCCGGAGCCGCGCAGCACGAGCCGCGGCGGGATGACGCGGGCGCGGGGCGGTGAGGTGTCGCCCTCGATCCGGGCGTAGAGCTGCTCCGCGGCCTCGCGGCCGAGCCGGGCGACGTCCTGGCGCACGACGGTCAGGCCGGGGACGAGCAGCTCGGCGAGCGGGAAGTCGTCGAAGCCGACGAGCGCCACCTGGTGCGAGAGGCCCAGGGTCCGCAGCGCCCGCGCCACGCCGATGGTCACGACGTTGCGCCCGGCGAACACGGCGGTGGGGGCGTGCGCGCTGCCGTCGAGCAGACCGATGGCGGCCTCCTCGGCCGCGTCCGGGGTACGCAGCCCGGTGACGACGAGGTCCGGGTCGAGGTCGACCCCCGCCTCGCGCAGCGCGGCCTCGTAGCCGAGACGGCGCTCGCGCGAGGTCTCGATGCTCGTCAGGTCGGCGAGGAAGGCGATCCGCCGGTGCCCCAGGGAGAGCAGGTGGTTCGTCGCCATGACGGCGCCCCGCCGGTTGTCGACGGTGACCGAGTCGGCGGCCACCCCCCGGGGCTGGCGGTCGACGAAGACGACGCGCAGCCCGGCGGCGACGTCGGCGGCCAGGTAGGACTGGTCGACCGAGGCGGGCATCATGACCAGCCCGTCGACGCGGCGCCCGACCAGGTCGGAGACGAGCAGGTGCTCGCGCTCGGCCTCCTCGTCGAGGCTCGCGGTCAGCACGACGTCCCGGCGGGCGCGGGCCTGGTCCTCGAGCGAGCGCAGCAGCCCGGCCGAGAAGCTGTTGGAGACGTCCTGCAGCAGCGCCCCGATGACCCCGGTGCGGGCGGAGCCCCGCCGCAGGTTGCTCGCCGTGCGGTTGGGTCGGTAGGCCAGGCGCGCCACGGCGCGCTGCACGCGCTCGGCCAGCTCGGGGGCGACGGTCGTCTCGCCGTTGACCACCCGGGAGACGGTCTTGAGGCTGACGCCCGCCAGCGCCGCGACGTCACGCATCGTCGCGCGGTCGCCGACCGGCGCGACGGGAAGACCGCCGACCGGCTCGGACATCGTTGTCTCGGACATGGTCTCAGATTAGACAACAGCCTTGACCTGAGTACAAGAGGTGGCTGTAAATGGCCGGGACAACGTTGTCTCACCGGGAGGAAACCCCAATGCTCAGCACCGTCTCGACCCGCCGCACCCGCGCGGCGGTCGCCCTCTCCGTCGCCGGCCTCGCGCTGGGCCTGTCGGCCTGCGGAGGCAACAGCGGCTCCGGCTCCGGCAGCTCCGGCAGCTCCGGCGGCTCCGGAGACAAGATCGGCGTCTCGCTCATCACCAAGGACTCCACGAACCCCTTCTTCGTCGCCATGCAGAACGGTGCGAAGCAGGAGGCGCAGAAGGCCGGCAACATCGACCTGACCGTCGCCTCCGGCAGCAAGGACGGCGACGAGGCCGGCCAGATCACCGCCATCGAGAACTCGATCGCCAAGGGCGACAAGGGCATCCTCATCACCCCCAACGGCCCGGGCGTCAACGCGTCGATCAAGAAGGCCCGCGCGCAGGGCCTCTACGTCATCGCCCTCGACACCCCGCCGGACCCGGCCGACACGGTCGACATCACCTTCGCCACGGACAACTTCAAGGCCGGCGAGCTCATCGGCCAGTGGGCCAAGGCGCAGATGGGCGGCAAGCCCGCCGTCATCGCCCTGCTCGACCTCTTCAACGACAAGGTCGTCTCGGTCGACTACAACCGCGACCAGGGCTTCCTCAGCGGCATGGGCATCGACACGGTCGACAAGAAGAAGAACGGCGACGAGGCGAAGACCGGCAACTACGACGGCGGCACCTACACGATCGTCTGCAACGAGCCCACCCAGGGCGCGGAGGACGGCGGGCGCACCGCCATGGAGAACTGCCTCACCAAGAACCCGAACATCAACCTCGTCTACACGATCAACGAGCCGGCGGCGACCGGCGCCGACGCGGCCCTCAAGGCCGCCAAGAAGACCGGTTACACGATCGTCTCGGTCGACGGTGGCTGCCAGGGCGTCAAGGAGGTCAAGGACGGCGTGATCGGCGCGACGAGCCAGCAGTACCCGCTGAAGATGGCCCAGCTCGGCGTCGAGGCGATCTCGAAGTACGCCAAGGACGGCACCAAGCCCTCCACCTCGCCCGGCCTCGACTTCTTCGACACCGGCGTCCAGCTGGTGACGGACAAGCCGGCCAACGGGGTCACGAGCATCACGAGCGACGAGGGCTCGAAGGTCTGCTGGGGTTCGGCGTCGTGACGTCCTCCGCGACGAAGGGCGGCGCTCGCGAGAGCGCCGCCCAGGCGGAGCTCTCCCGCCGGGCGCAGAGCCCGGCCCAGCGTCTGCAGCACGTGCTGCACTCCAACCCGGCGATCAGCCCGGCCATCATCCTCGTGCTGACCGTCGTCGTGTTCTCCCTGCTCAACTCGCGCTTCGCGTCGGCCAACTCGCTGTCGCTGCTCGTGCAGCAGACCGCGATCGTGGCCGCCCTGGCCATCGGCCAGACGCTCGTCATCCTCACCGCCGGCATCGACCTGTCGGTCGGCGCGATCGCCATCCTCTCGATGATGGTCATGGCGACGGTGGCCGCGAAGAACGGGGTCCCCGGACCCGTCGCGCTGCTCATCGGGGTCGCGCTCGGGACCCTCGCCGGGGCGCTCAACGGGTTCCTCGTGACGCGGCTCAACCTGCCGCCGTTCATCGTCACGCTGGGCTCGCTGAGCATCTTCACCGCGCTCGCGCTGCTGTACTCCAACGGTCAGAGCATCGGGGCCGACCAGATGCCCGACCTGCTCAACTGGACGGGGAACAGCTTCTCGATCGCCGGGTTCGTGGTGACGAACGGCGTCGTCATCGTCCTGCTGATGTACCTCGTCGTCGGGTTCGCGCTCAGCCAGACCGCCTGGGGCCGGCACGTCTACGCCGTCGGGGACGACGCCGAGTCCGCCCGCCTCTCGGGCATCGCCAGCAAGCGCGTGCTGCTGTCGGTCTACACGGTGGCCGGCCTCATCTTCGGCATCGCCGCCTGGTGCCAGATCGGTCGCGCTTCCGTCGCCTCTCCCAACGGGATCGTCGACGCCAACCTCAACAGCATCACCGCGGTCGTCATCGGCGGCACCAGCCTCTTCGGCGGGCGCGGCGGCGTCCTCGGCACCCTCATCGGCGCGCTCATCGTCCAGGCCTTCGCCACCGGGCTCTCGCTCGCGGGGGTCGACCAGAACTACCGGCTGCTCGCCGTCGGCATCCTCGTCATCGCGGCCGTCGCCGTCGATCAGTGGATCAGGAAGGTGAAGTCGTGAGCACCAGCCAGGACGCGGTCCCGTCCTCGTCGGTCCCGCCGTCCGAGCGGGGCAACGCCCCGATCCTCCAGGGCAAGGGTCTGGTCAAGACCTTCGGCCGGGTCATCGGGCTCGACGGGGTCGACCTCGAGCTCTACCCGGGCGAGGTCCTCGCCGTCATCGGCGACAACGGGGCCGGCAAGTCGACCCTCATCAAGTGCCTCTCGGGGGCCTACACCATCGACGCCGGCGAGCTCACCCTCGACGGGCACACGGTGAAGTTCAGCAAGCCGCAGGACGCCCGCGAGGCCGGGATCGAGACCGTCTACCAGCAGCTGGCCGTCATCCCGGCGCTCGACATCGCGAGCAACCTCTACCTCGCGCGGGAGGAGCGCCGACCCGGGATCCTGGGCTCGGTCTTCCGGATGCTCGACAAGAAGGGCATGCGCGACCGGGCGAGCACCTCGGTGCAGAACCTCGGCATCCAGACCATCCAGAACATGGGGGTCGCGGTCGAGAGCCTGTCCGGAGGTCAGCGGCAGGCGGTGGCGGTCGCCCGCGCGGCCGCCTTCGGGAGCAAGGTCGTCATCCTCGACGAGCCGACGGCCGCGCTGGGGGTCAAGGAGGGCAACGCCGTCCTCGACATGATCAAGCAGCTGCGCGAGAGCGGCGTGCCGGTCATCGTCATCAGCCACAACATGCCCCACGTGTGGGAGGTGGCCGACCGGATCCACATCCAGCGGCTGGCCCGCCGGGCCGCGGTGATCACGCCGCAGTCGCACACGATGGGTGAGGGCGTGGCGATCATGACCGGGGCGATGACCGTCGAGGGCGTCGAGTCCGGGAGGGCGGCGGGGTGACCGTCGTCGTCGGCTACGTGCCGACCCCCGAGGGCTCGGCCGCCGTCGATGCGGCGGTCGAGGCCGCCCAGCGCACCGGCGCGCGGGTGGTGGTCGTCAACACGTCGTACCACGGCGACTACGCCCACCCGTCCTTCGCGACCGAGCAGGACATCGACGCGCTCGACGCCCAGCTCGCGCAGGCCGGGCTCGAGCACGAGATCCGCCGCCCGCTCGACGGGTCCGGTCCGGCGACGACGATCCTCGCCGCCGCCGAGGAGACCAAGGCGGACCTCATCGTCATCGGGATCCGTCGCCGCTCGCCGGTCGGCAAGCTGCTCACCGGTAGCACCGCCCAGCAGGTCCTCCTCGAGGCGGACTGCCCCGTCCTCGCGGTCAAGCCCCGCGCCTGACCGCACCAGCACGACGCCGTACGGCGTCCGGCACCTCCCCAGGCGCCCGTCCTCCTCCCGGAGGGCGGGCGCCGTGCCGTGCCCCGGCCTCACCCTCTTGAGCGATCGCTCAATATGCTCTACCGTGTGATTTGAGCGATCGCTCAACGACGCGGAGGAGAGTGGCATGAGGTGGTTCTCGCAGCAGCGCGACCCGGCCTGGGCGCTGGTCGTCGACGGGATCGCGTGGGGGGCCGGAGTGGGGTTCGGGCTACCCGTCCTCCTCGGTCTGCTCGCGACGGTCGGGGTGCGCGGCCCCGGCGCGCTGGCCTTCGGCCTGTTCGTGGGGCTGGTCGGCCTGCTGGTCGGGACGGCGGTCGGGCTGGCGGTCGGCACATGCGGCGCGGTGGCGCTGGCCACCTGCCGCCGGCTGGACCGGCCCCCCGGCGAGACGGCGCTGACGACGATCGCCGTCGCCCTGCTCGCCCCGGTGGCCGTCGCCGAGCTCTCGAGGCGCGACCCGAGCCACTCCGTCCTCGTCCTCGTGGTCATCGCCTCCGGGCCGCTCGTCCTCGACGTCGTGCGGCTGGGCCACCGCGCCACCCCTGCCCGTCGGCCCGGTCGACGGTCCCGGGTCTGCGGGCTCCGCCGATGAGCGGCCGGCCGCTGTACGTCGAGACCACCACCCGGGCGCCCGTCGCCGAGGTGTGGCGCCGGACGCAGGACCCGGTCGCGCACGCGCGCTGGGACCTGCGCTTCACCCGCATCGACCTCGACGCGGCCGGCCCGACGCCCGGGTCGCCGCGGACCTTCACCTACGCGGTCGGGCCGGTCGCCGGGGTCGGCGTGACGAGCGCCGACCGGCACCACGCCGACGGGTCGGCGACGTCGGCGCTCCGCTTCCGCTGCGACGACGTGCGCTCGCCGCTGCGCGAGGGCCGCGGTTACTGGCGCTACGTGCCGACCGACGACGGGGGCACCCGGTTCCTCACCGGCTACGACTACACCCCGCGGGGACCCGCCGACCGGCTCGTGCGCCCGCTGCTCGGATGGGCGACCGCCTGGTCCTTCGACCGGCTCCGGCTGTGGGTCGACGAGGGTCTCCCGCCCGAGACCGCGCGACGGAACGCCCTGCTCGAGGGGGTCCTCCGCGTGGGCGCCGCCGCTCTCGGAGCCGGTCTCGTCGTCGCCGCCGTCCGCACCCCGCACCACCGCCTCGTCCCCAGCGCCCTCCGCTGCCGCCGGCAGCCGCGCCCCACCACCTCCCGGGAGGCCACGCCATGAGCTCCGTCTTCGCCCAGGCCCTCGACCTCGACCTCGACCGGTTGCACCCGCAGCTGCAGCGGCGGTTCGGTTTCTCCAGCGACGACCGCGTCGCCTGCGTCGGCACGGGCGTCATGCAGCGGGTCTGGCGGGGGAGCCCTGCGCTCACCCCGTGCCTGCGGCTCGGCGCGACCCGCAACCTGCTGTTCCCCGAGGCCGGCACCGACGTGCCGTTCACCATCGAGAACTACGCCTACCGCGACTCCTTCGGTCGCGAGACGCTCACCTTCGTGCGGACCTTCGAGGTGCGCCCGGGGCGGAGGCGCCGGTTCGACGCGACGATGGTCTTCTCGCCCGAGCGCGGCCGCGTCGTCGACTACCTCGGCACCCACCAGCACGTGGCCGCCGACCTCGACCTGCACGTCGACCGCGACGGCGCTCTCGTCGTCCGCAGCGGCGGGTTCCGCTTCTACGAGGGCCGGCTCGGGGTCCGGCTGCCCCGGGTGCTCGCGGCCGACGCCCTCGTGCGCGAGTCGTACGACGACGCGGCAGGATGCTTCCGGATCCACGTCGAGGTCCGCAACGCCGTGGTCGGGCCCGTCTTCGGGTACGACGGGTCGTTCACCGTCCGCTACCTCGACCTGGTCGCCGCCGGGGGTGAGGTGCCCTCGGCGGTCAAGCCCTACCGCGAGGAGTGCCGTGCCTGAGGACACGAGGACCGAGAGCACCCGTCGCCGACTCGTCGAGGCGACGATGGAGACCATCCGCACGCAGGGGATCGCCAAGGTGTCGGCCCGCACCATCGCGGCGGCCGGGGACGTCAACCAGGCGCTGGTCTTCTACCACTTCGGCACGGTCGACAGCCTCGTCGCGCACGCCTGCGTGACCTCGACCCGCGAGCGGGTCGAGAACTTCCGGCCGCGCTTCGAGGCGGTGCCCTCCTTCGCCGGGCTCGTCGCCCTCGGCCGCGAGATCCACGACGAGGAGGCCGCCCTCGGCAACGTCACGGTCCTCGCCCAGACCCTCGCCGGGTCGCAGGCCAACCCCGCGCTCGCGGCGGCGACGGGGGAGTCGCTCGGCCTGTGGCGCACCGAGATCGAGCGCACCCTCACCCGGCTGCTCGCCGGCTCACCGTTCGACGAGCTCGTCGCCCCCGGGCTGCTCGCCGACGTCGTCACCTCCGCCTTCATCGGCCTCGAGCTGATGGTCCCCACTCGCGAGGGCGAGAACGTGCCGAGCACGATCGAGGCGCTCGACCGGCTCGAGGACCTCGCCCGCAGCATCGACGGCCTCGGCCCCGTGGCCCGCCGGGCCCTACGGGGTGCCCTGCGGCGGGTCTGACGCCGCGCGTCGTCGTCCGGGGCCCCGCGTCAGCGGCGGTTGGTGAACTGCAGGGCGGTGTCGAGGTCCGCGCCCTGGATGAGCCGCTGCACGGCCTGCAGGTCGTCGCGCGACTTGCTCGTCACCCGCAGCTCGTCGCCCTGGATCTGGCTCTTGACCGACTTGGGGCCCTCGTCGCGGATGAGCTTGCCGATCTTCTTGGCCACCTCCTGCGAGATGCCCTCCTTGAGGCCGACCTGCAGGCGGTACTCCTTGCCCGAGACCCTCGGGGTCGGGGTGTTGTCGTCGTTGCCGTAGTCGAGGTGCTTGAGCGAGACCTTGCGCTTGACCAGCCAGGTCTGCAGGACGTCGAGGACGGCCAGGGCGCGCTCCTCGGAGTTGGCCTTGATGAGGATCGACTCGCCGGAGAGCTCGAGCGAGGCGCCGACGCCCTTGAAGTCGTAGCGGGTCGCGACCTCCTTGGCGGCGGTGTTGACGGCGTTGGCGATCTCCTGGTGGTCGAGCTTGGAGACGATGTCGAACGACGAGTCGGCCATGGCCGGGCACTTCCTCACTACGGGCTGGACTGCGGGCTGGACTGCGGGTGGACTGCGGGGGACGGGGCCGGGGAGCCGTCTCCGGAACCGGATTCGGTGCCCCGTGCACTCCTTGCTATCCTTCCATGCGCCAGCACGGCGGGTTGCCCGAGCGGCCAATGGGAGCGGACTGTAAATCCGTCGCGAAAGCTACGAAGGTTCGAATCCTTCACCCGCCACGAGATGGCACAGCCATCCGGCACCTGACCCCCGCTTAATGCGGGGGTCAGGTGCGTTTGCGGGAGATTTTCCGGCGATCCGAGGCGACCGCCGGACGATTGCGGCCCCCCGACCACCGTTTATCGAGGTCATTGTGCGCCGTGGCAGGCGCCGACCCGAGGTTTCCGCAGGTGTCCCCAGGTCGGCCCAGATGGCGGGTTCCGAGCGGTCGTGCGGCGGGTGGTCCTTGGGCGAGGGCGCCGGTGACCCGGGGCGACCTGAGGGAACCGGGGTCGGTGCAGGCGGGGATTGCCGGTCCCGGTGAGGGCCGGACGGTCCGCCGGCATGACACCCACCAGCACGTCCGCGGCCGCGGAGGCCACCACCTTCACCAGCACCACGATGCTCTCGATGCGGGAGGTCTGCCACCTCACCGGGAAGCCGGGCAGGCCCAGGGACCGCAAGACCGTCGCGGGGTGGATCCATGCCGGTCGGTACCCGCACGCGGACAAGGCGCTGACCGGCCGCCAGGAGTGGACCGTCCCGGTCCAGGACTTGGTCGACGCAGGCGACCTCGATCCCAGTCACGTCATCGAGGTCGCCGCCACCCTGGAGACGCTGCGGGAGTCGAGGCAGGTCAGCGACCTTCGCGAGCGTATCCGCCAGCTCGAGTCCCAGCTCGCGGTCACAGCCGCCCTCGCCGCCGAGCGGCAGACCGCCCTCGAGGCCTTGCATCGGGTCCTCGCCCTGGCCGTGCCGTCCGGAGCCGTCCGGTGAGCCGCCCGCTGACCGGCAGCATCAGGGCCAACGCTTCAGGCACCTTCACCGCATCCCTTCCGGCGGACCGCGGCTCAACGACCCGGCCGCAGGCCACCTTCTCGACCAGGCGCGAGGCTCAGCAGTGGCTGCGGCGGGCGATCGAGGCCCGCACCGCGGGCCGCGCGATCCCCCCGGCGAACGGTCACAGGTCACCGGGCGCCGGCGGCAGCGGAACCCCGTTCAAGAGCGTCGCCGAGCGATGGGTCCAGGAGCGCTACGTCGAGGACGGCCACGGCGACATCGGCCGTGAGACCCAGGTCCGGGGCTACGTGAACGTCATCGACTCCTACCTGGTCGACCACCACCTCAGCCTCGAGGCGATCACCCGCCAGGACGCCCGGCGGATGTACCAGCACCTGCTCAAGGTCCCGACCGCTCGCACCACGGCGGACTTCCCGACGCACGAGAACCCGGACGCCGTCGGGACCATGGATCAGGGCCGCGCCCTGCTCGCCGAAGCCGGTCGCCCATGCTCGACCTCGACGTTCAAGCGCGCCCGGAGGACCGGACGCATCAAGCCCGTCGGAAGACGCGGCACCGCCAACCTCTACCGCTTCGGCGACCTGTTCGAGCCCCAGGCGGGCTTGGCCACCAGCGCGCCGAGCGACGGGGCGCGCTACGCCCACAGCACCCTGCAGGACGTCCGGCGCACCTTCCGAGCCGTCCTCGCCTACGCCGAGAGTGAGGGAATCGCGCTCCAGCCTCAGGTCCGCGCCGCCGAGATCCCGAAGAACACCGTCCCGAAGACTACCACCCGGGCGGTGACGCTGGAGGAGACCGGCCGCGTGGCGGCACGCCTGCACGTCGTGCACCAGCTGGTTCTCTGGCTGCTTCGCCTGCTCGGTCTGCTGGTGTCCGAAGCGTACGGACTGCTGGTCGAGGACGTCGTCGACGCCGGCGCCGGCCGGCCGGGCATCCTGACCGTCCAGTCGCAGGGCGGTCGGAAGTTCCACCGTCGCGGACCCGATGGCGCGAGAGTGACCACCGATCACGTCGACGAGACCAAGGCCGACTCCTGGCGCATCCTGGTGGTGCCGGCGCCCCTGATGGACCTGATCCGAGTGGTGATCGACGTGTTCCACACCGACCCCGCCGGACACGTCCACACAAAGGCGCGGCTCGTCCCGGGACTGCAAGCCGACGACACGGGTGGGCAATCGGCATTCCGGAACGCCCTTACCGGTGCGGCCGCGGCCGAGGGGCTCAATATGCGCCTTGAAGACACGAAGCTGCGGGCCCGGCAGGGCATGGTGACGGTCGCGCCGACTCCGCAACGCATGCGCCAGTCCTTCGCGACCGCCCTGCAGGCCAACCGTGAGGTCGTGGAGAACATCCGGGCGTACATGGGGCACCGCCGCGGCACCGAGGTCATCCACCAGCACTACCTTCTCGAGGACCTCGAGATGAAACCGCAACGCGATGTGGCCGCCACGATGACTGAGCAGATCGTGACCCGCCTTCCGGACGGTCTCATGGTCCCCACTGCCACCTCGTGTACGACCGGTCGGCAACGGGCACTCGCGCGACGCGCGGCGGAAGTCGACGCCAAGCTCATCGACCTGGGATGGTTCGTCGAGCAGATCCCGGACGGAGATTGGCTGTCCGTGGCCCAGGCCGCTGAGCTCCGGGGAGTGACCACTGCTCAGATCCTGGACGACATTCGCAACGGCCGCCTGGAGAGCATGAAGGCCCTGCGCGCTGATCAGGCCGGCTTCCGCTACCTAGTCGACGTCAAGGGGCTGCTACGGATGGCCGACGAGCTTGGCGCCGGCTCCAGTATGCGCGAGCTTGCCCACGAGCTCGGCGAGCCCTACGACAAGATCCGTCAGTACATCACCCGTCACCCTGACCTCAGCTGCGTGGCACGCGATGGTGTACGCGATCACCAGATGTCAGATGAGGTTGCCAACCATGTGCGCAGCTACTTCCTGGCGCAGCGTGCCCTTGCCGAGCGCGCGATCCGTATGCCCGACGCTGCGAAGCAGCTCAGCATCAGCGTCGCGAGCGTCAAGACCCTGATCAGGCACGGTCAGCTCCAGGAGGACGATCGCTTCCACGGTGGCGTCCAGTCCGTCACCCGGCTGAGCTTGGAGAAGTACCAGGCAAGGGGTAGGCATCGGTTGCGACGCGGTCACTGATCGTTTCCGATGCCACGTGTCGACTTGTTCGAGCCATCGCTTCTGTCGGGGGCGTGCGCGAGTCCCAGCCGTCCGGGATCGATGTTGACCGAACAATGAACGGCTGCTGGAGGGTCGTACGTGCGGGCAGCACCCCCCCAGCCCAATCGTAGGCATCGCACGGGTGGGCATCACCCCAAGTCAGAGCCATGAGAATCTTGACCCCTGTCACCGGCCCTTCATTGAGGCACGAAAGCCATGGCCTGACCCACGACGTTGTCCGACAGTCACCGGCCCTTCGGGGGCCGGTCCTTCATTGAGGCTTCTGCACGCCCGGGGTGTTGTAGAGCCCGGTGACGGGTCGCCGGACCTTCGGGGACGGCCCTTGATCGAGGCGTCTGGTAGGTGCGGGTCGAGCCCGGCGCCTGACCCTCGTCGCCGGCGCTTCGGAGCCGGTCCTTCATTGAGGCTGGGACGAGCCCAGCGGCGAGCTCCAGGCGGGCACGATTGCCGGCCCTTCGGGACCGGCCCTTCATTCAGGGGACAACTTCGTGTACCGGACGGTAGGCCGCAGCGGCGGGGTCAGCCGTTCGGATGGACCGCCCGCCGCAATGCCCGAACTTCCTTCTGACGTTGCGGACTCACCAGTTGCAGATTCCTCCTCGTCAGCAACAGTCTGACCAGGAGTTACGTAGCTTTAGCCGACTGTTGCGACGGGGCCTTGCTTCCGCGCACGTCTGCGCCGGCTGCCGAGATCGGGGCTGTCCTTTGGGTCGGATTGGTGCGGGTTCCGGAGTTGCTTGGAGTGCGCGGCAGGTCTACACCTGACTGCATCGTCAACGACATCTTGAGCACAGCCCTGAGCGAAGCCACTTTGCGCGACTTCAGCTTCCCGGGCGTGGTCAGAGTGTCCCATCGATGAAGTTCGACTTTGAGATGCCTCACCCCGCGCCTCGATCGGTTGGTGAAGTTAGGTGCGAGTGGATCGCGGCAGACCCGGTTGACGCCAGTCACCCCAGCCGTCGGCAGTGAATGCTTCATCAAGCGCTGCGTGGGCCCGAGCACGGTAGGTGGCTGGGTGCGAGTAGTGCGATCGATGATTTTGGCTCGAATAGTGAGGGAGTTTGACAATCCGCGTCTCGGGCACGATCCGCTCGCCGCCAGTAGGGTCGGCCCAGTTGTCCGGCGACTGAGTCATTATTCGTGAAAGTGAGACGCGGTGTTGGTGCAGGCCGGCATAGACTTTGGAGCCAAGGCCAACAAATACTGGGTCGTCGGAGCCCAAGCTCCTGACGAACTCTCCAAGTTTAGTCACGTCCGTCTCGGTTACAGGGACGTTGGTTGAGTTGCCTTCGACCGCATCGACAAGGTCGACCATGAGCGCACCCTCGAAGGGCGTTCCTACGAATGCTCCCGCGAGGACATGATCGTTGTGTTTCGCAGCAGTGTGAAAGTTCCCCCATTTAAGGAAGGTGTCTCCAATCTCCTTGCTGCGATTAAGTCCAACAATCACGGCGTTCACATGAACTTGACTTGCTTTTAAATCGGGTGTGGAGAGGTCGAGATCGTCAAGTGGTCGACTGAGGTCGACCTCGGGCCAGACTGCCCACGAAACGTGCGCTGCCAGGGGCTCGGTCGCTTTTAGCAAGTCCATTGACCGATTATATCGCTACGTAGTCGAACATTCGCTCATTCCGGGCCTCCACGAAACGTGGGGTCCGTCTAGAGCGATACATCTTCGTCGGGGATCCCGCAGTGCCGGCGAAGGCCGGGCCGAGCGGCGTGTCAGGATTGGCTCCGAGCGCCGGTGTCGATGTGTCGACTGATTAAGGATCACACAGCGAGTCGACGCTTGGGTCCGCGCGAAGCGACGATACCGATACCCGTCGTTAACAGGTCGCATTTGGTTCTTCTCTGGGCGCATGTGGCGTGCCGTACCGAACCGCTGATCCGCCGTCGAATTGCATCTGGGTCCTCGTCGGGTGGGGTGGTCGACCAGTCTGGCCACCGTGAACGAAGACCGCCGTAGGTCATGTTGAGGTGATTGCGCGCAGGGCGGGGCTGCGCACTGTGCCGGTCATGGCCGATGACCAGACCAGGAGGACACCGATGAAACAGCTACACGCTGGTGAGCCGCGCGTGGCGATCTACGCGCGGGTCGCGGACCCGACGAGTATCGGGTTGACACAGCAGGAGGGACGGCTGCGTTCGCGTGCGGACGAGTGCGGTTGGCACGTGAAGGACGTGTTGGCTGAGACCCGAGGGTGGGGGATCGGCGACAAGATGCTTGACGCCCTCTCCTGCTACGACCAGGTGCTTATCCAGGACCTGTCCCGCCTGAGCCGGTCGACTCAGCGGCTGGTCGCCATTCTGCGACGCCTGGAGGACGGTGGCGTCCGGGTGCTCGTCGCGGATGCGGTCGGTGCCGGTCCAATGCCATTGTCCGGCGGGGTGGCCCGTCCCCCAAGCCTCGTCGGCATCGGGGTCGCCTCCATCGGTGGGGCCGACGATGTCGCGAGCGCGGCGGCCGAGTTTGCCGTGCTCAACATGCTGCTGGCGACCGCAGCCGGTCACCCGACCAAGGGTGGTCGGCGATGAGCGCGCGCAGGTTTGTGCCGATCGCGGACTGGGTCCGTGTGTACGGGCGTCCGATGCGGGTGGCGATCTTGGAGCGGCGAAGCAAGGACGACCCGGACACCAAGAGTCTGCAGGTGCAGCACGACACGTGCCTGCGCTGGCTGAACTCGTTGCCAGCGGGGAGCTGGTCGTGTGACCTGCGGCTGGCGGAGGACGGCGGCGACGTCTACCGGCAGATCGTCTCGGCGTGGCGGGGGAAGGGGAATCACCGTCTGCTGCGGCAGATCATGGCGCGGCTGACTGAGTACGACGTCGTCGTCGTCTACCGGATCGACCGTTTCGGCCGCAACGTCGTGACCGTCCTGACCACGCTCGATCAGATGCGTGAGGCGGGGGTGCGGCTGTATAGCGTCGAGGAGAACCTCGACACGGCCGACCCCTCCCAGCAGTTCAACAGCCAGCTGTTCGCGATGCTCGCGCAGCACTCCTCGGACCTGCTCGGGACTGCTGACGGTTTGGTTGACATCTGATCTGTGGCGACATCGGTCGCCGCTGGAAGGATGTCGAGCATGCCTGCTGCACACCCCAAGGAGTTCCGCGACGACGTCGTCGCGGTCGCTCGCCGCGGTGACGCCCCGATCGCCGAAGTCGCCAAGGACTTCGGGATCAGCGAATCCTGCCTACGCAATTGGCTGAAGACCGCGGACGTCGAGGACGGTGTCCGTCCGGGCATGACCCGGCAGGATTCTGACGAGCTGCGCGAGCTCAAACGTCGAAACCGGTTGCTCGAACAGGAGAACGAGGTTCTGCGCCGAGCGGCGGCCTACCTCTCCCAAGCGAACCTGAGGCTGGGTCACCACCCAAAATGAGGTACCCGCTGGTCCTTGATCTCGCTGCTGACGGGATCCCCGTAGCGGTGACCTGCCGGGTTCGGAAGTTCTCGCGTCAAGCCTTCTATGCCTGGTGCCGGGCACCGGTCAGCGATCACGATCTCGTCGACGCCTACGCCACGAACGCCGCGTTCGACGTCCACGCCGACGACCCCGGCTTTGGGTACCGCTTCATCGCGGATGAGCTCGACGACGCCGGGCACGCCGTCTCGGAGCGGCGGGTGTGGCGGCTGTGCTCGCAGGCCGGAATCGTCTCCCTCCACGCCCGCAAACGGGGAAAGTCCCGCCGGCCAGGGCCACCGGTGCACGACGACCTCGTCGAACGTGACTTCACCGCCGAGCACCCCAACCGGTTGTGGCTGACCGACATCACCGAGCACTCCACCCGTGAGGGCAAGCTCTACCTGTGCGCGGTCAAGGACGCCTGGTCGCGCCGGATCGTCGGCTATGCCATCGACGACCGGATGACCTCCCACCTCGCCGTCGACGCCCTGACCATGGCCGTCACCCGCCGCGGCGGGGACCAGGCCGTGGCCGGCTGCGTGGTCCACAGCGACCGAGGGTCCCAATTCCGGTCGCGGCGATTCGTCCACGAACTCGAGCGTCGTCACCTGCTCGGGTCGATGGGACGCGTCGCCTCCAGCGCCGACAACGCCGCGATGGAGAGCTTCTTCGCGCTCCTACAGAAGAACGTCCTCGACAGCCGCCGCTGGACCACCCGCCATGAGCTACGCCTGGCGATCGTCACCTGGATCGAGAGGACCTACCACCGCCGACGTCGACAACGCCCCCTCGGCAAGCTCACGCCCATCGAGTTTGAGACCATCTACGCAGCCGCTCACGCGGCCTGAACCACCACACCCCGAGTGTCAACCGGATCGTCAGCAGTCCCCCCCGCGGTGTGCAAGAAGCTCGTGGTGTCGGAGCAGACGCTCTATCGGTGGCAGATGAAGTACGGCGCATTGAAGGAGGACGAGGCGCACCGGCTGCGGGCGCTGGAGCAGTAGAACGCCCGGCTGAAACGCGTCGTCGTCGCGGAGCAGGCCCTGGACATCTCGATGCTCAAGGACCTGCAACGGGGAAACTTCTGAGCCCGGCTCGCCGCCGGGCCGCAGTGGGCTATCTCCGTCGCTGGCACGGCGTTTCGGAACGACGAGCCTGCACCGTGGAGGGGCAGCACCGCTCGACGCAGCGGTACGCCGTCGGCCCGTGCTCGCCAACGGGACTTCGAGGACCGGCTCGTCAAGGCGATGCACGCGCAGGCGCAGGCGCACCCTTGGTGGGGTTACCGCAAGATCCACCGGCTCCTGGTCGACGACGGCTGGGCCGTCAACGTCAAACGGATCGAGCGGCTGTGGCGGGCCGAGGGATTGAAAGTCCCGCCTGCTGATGACACGGCGTCGAAACCGCCCCAACTGCAGAGGGATCGGCCAGGCAGGTAACAGTGCCTGGGCCAGACCGGCGCTGCGGCCGGGTCACATCTGGTCCTACGACTTCGTCTCGCTACGCACCGAGGACGGCCGCTCTTTGCGGGTGCTGAATGTCGTCGACGAGTACACGCGGATGGCGGTCGGGTTCGACGTCGCCCGTTCCATCGGGAACCGCCGGGTCCGGCAGGTCATGGAACGGCTGCTGGCCGAGCAGCGGTCCTCCGGGCGCCTCGACCGCAGCGGGGCGCCGGCGCTGATCCGCAGCGACAACGGCAAGGAGTTCACCTCCTCCGAGTTGGTCATCTGGCTCGCGACGCAGGGCATCGCGGCGGTCCAGGTCGCAAAGGCCGCCCGCAGCAGAACTGCTACGTCGAACGGTTCAACGGGATCATGCGCGACGAGCTCCTCAGCGGCGAGCTCTTACTCCGTCCTTGAGAGCAAGGTCGTCATCGGCCGCTGGATCGATCTGTACAACAACGAGCGCCCGCACCGCGGACTGGGCATGATGACCCCAGCGGCCTTCGACCGGGCCGAACGTGCCCGATGCCGCGACGAGGATGGTGGGTGTCCATGAGAGGGACAACCACCATCCGTCCTGGACCAGTCCATCGAGCCACGCGCCGACCGCCCGGCCGGCTCGACTCTCACTCGAGACGGACCGACCGCAGGGGGCTGGTCAGCGTCATCAGCTCGTTGCATGAGCTCGCGAACGCCGGGCAAGACGACGCACTCTGCGCCACAGATAGAGCGCCGAGAGGCTGAGAGCTCCAAAGGCGGCGACCTGCACGAGGTCGACCCTGTTCCCGGTCACCACTTCGTGGACGAGGGAGGCCACGGCGAGTCCGGCGTACACGAGCCCCGCCACGGCGAGGGTGCGGCGTTGCCGCGTCCTCTTCGCCGCGGCCTCCGCGGCCTCCGCCCCGAAGTCGGCGGCGAACCGGCGACGTCCGGCCAGGCTGCGACGGGTCACCATCATCAGCGTCACGCCCAGCACGACGAAGACGGCACCCATGACCGTGTACGTGCTCGGGTCGTCACCCAGCCCGATGAGCCCGACGACGAGGTAGAAGGAGCCCTGGGCGAGGAACAGAGGGCCGATGATGAGCCGGAACGGGCTGCGTGGCGTCCCAGCGCCAGCCCGATCCCCCGTCATGCGCGGACCGTACCCGTTTCCGTCGCGATCACCGACCCGAGACCTCGCCCGCGCCGACTGCTGGACTGTCCCCGGCTGAGGGCGCGCCCATCGACGGCGTGGGAGCGCAGGAGCCCTTGTCGCCAGGGCTCCTGATGCTGCACAGCCTGGACGCGAACGTAGGGCCGTCGCCGCGACGGCGGTCCCTGCCCCATCCGGGACGTCGACAGCTGCGGCCGTCGACAGCGGCGACGGCTGGTCGGCTCTGGTTCGACCAACGCGGGACCTCACCCGACCTCGGTCGCCCGCTGATCCTGCGACGGTCGTTGAGGCGGCAGCTGCCCACCTTCGCTGCGATCGCTGCGTTCCTGGCGGCCTACGTCGTCGCTGGAGCGCTCGGGGCCATCCGCCCGTGGCTCGTGTGGGTCGGGGTCGTTGACTTCGTAGGTGTCCTCCTCGTCGGCCTGTTCAGCGCCGTGAAAGCCGCCCGTGCTTCGCCGGCGCTGACGGCTCCGTGACCCGGGGGAACGGTAACTCCCTACGGGCTCCTTGTTCACTCTTGCTGAGGGCGGGGGTTATCCAAACGCTTCAACCTCCGCGATGTGCAGGTAATCACTGCCGTTAAGCTGGACCAGTACGTATCGCCCTTGGGTGGACCCGGGAAGAGTCACGTCGGTGGGTGAAATCATCTGGCCGGTCTGGTGGCTGGACCACACTCCGGGCACCCGTGCCTGCTGCGCGGGGGAGAGGCTGGTGTCGAACGGGGTGTTGGAGACGAACACCCAGTAGTCGGTCGTGCGGGTCGAGCAGCAGTCGGTCCGGTTCCAGACGCGGATGTCGGACAGGCTCTGGCTGGAGCCGAGGTCGACCTGCCACCAAGGGTTGGCCTGGTACTGCGTGTGCGTCACGGAATTATCGTTGAAGTTGCCGCTCGTGTTGCCGTCGACCGCACGTGAGGGATCCCCTCCCCAGCCTGTTGAGGACTGGGTCGCGGTCTTGTTCATCGCCAGATCGGCCGAGAACGACTGCGGTGCCGCCTTGAGGGTGGTGACGAAGGAGTAGGTGCCGATCCAGCCGGCCCGCTCCACATCGATGCGGTAGTCACCCGGGTCCAACGAGAACACCCGGTGCCCGTCCACCGGCCCGTAGTCCTTGCCGTCGGCCAGCCGGATCAGGTGCGAGAACCCCAACCCCGGCTGGCTCTCATAGCCCGAGTCGAACACCACGCTCTGACCACCCGCCGGCACGGTGAAGGTGTAGGAGTCCTTCGACGTTGAGGTCTCCAAGGCACCCGCCCCGTCAGCGGCGACACCACCGATCTTGCCCGGCTCCACCAACTGACCGACCTGGTACGAGAACGACTGCGGTGCCGCCTTGAGGGTGGTGACGAAGGAGTAGGTGCCGATCCAGCCGGCCCGCTCCACATCGATGCGGTAGTCACCCGGGTCCAACGAGAACACCCGGTGCCCGTCCACCGGCCCGTAGTCCTTGCCGTCGGCCAGCCGGATCAGGTGCGAGAACCCCAACCCCGGCTGGCTCTCATAGCCCGAGTCGAACACCACCGTCTGCGGGGTCGGGTCCGCCTGACCCCCCTGACCCGACGGAGCTCCACCGGCCACGGTGAAGGTGTAGGAGTCCTTCGACGTTGAGGTCTCCAAGGCACCCGCCCCGTCAGCGGCGACACCACCGATCTTGCCCGGCTCCACCAACTGACCGACCTGGTACGAGAACGACTGCGGTGCCGCCTTGAGGGTGGTGACGAAGGAGTAGGTGCCGATCCAGCCGGCCCGCTCCACATCGATGCGGTAGTCACCCGGGTCCAACGAGAACACCCGGTGCCCGTCCACCGGCCCGTAGTCCTTGCCGTCGGCCAGCCGGATCAGGTGCGAGAACCCCAACCCCGGCTGGCTCTCATAGCCCGAGTCGAACACCACGCTCTGACCACCCGCCGGCACGGTGAAGGTGTAGGAGTCCTTCGACGTTGAGGTCTCCAAGGCACCCGCCCCGTCAGCGGCGACACCACCGATCTTGCCCGGCTCCACCAACTGACCGACCTGGTACGAGAACGACTGCGGTGCCGCCTTGAGGGTGGTGACGAAGGAGTAGGTGCCGATCCAGCCGGCCCGCTCCACATCGATGCGGTAGTCACCCGGGTCCAACGAGAACACCCGGTGCCCGTCCACCGGCCCGTAGTCCTTGCCGTCGGCCAGCCGGATCAGGTGCGAGAACCCCAACCCCGGCTGGCTCTCATAGCCCGAGTCGAACACCACGCTCTGACCACCCGCCGGCACGGTGAAGGTGTAGGAGTCCTTCGACGTTGAGGTCTCCAAGGCACCCGCCCCGTCAGCGGCGACACCACCGATCTTGCCCGGCTCCACCAACTGACCGACCTGGTACGAGAACGACTGCGGTGCCGCCTTGAGGGTGGTGACGAAGGAGTAGGTGCCGATCCAGCCGGCCCGCTCCACATCGATGCGGTAGTCACCCGGGTCCAACGAGAACACCCGGTGCCCGTCCACCGGCCCGTAGTCCTTGCCGTCGGCCAGCCGGATCAGGTGCGAGAACCCCAACCCCGGCTGGCTCTCATAGCCCGAGTCGAACACCACGCTCTGACCACCCGCCGGCACGGTGAAGGTGTAGGAGTCCTTCGACGTTGAGGTCTCCAAGGCACCCGCCCCGTCAGCGGCGACACCACCGATCTTGCCCGGCTCCACCAACTGACCGACCTGGTACGAGAACGACTGCGGCGCCGGCCAGAGGTAGGCCTTGAGTGAGTAGGTGAAGGTCCGGCCGAGGCCGGCGACAGCGAGGTGGTAGCTGCCGGGGCTGAGCGTGGCGAAGGTTTGGGTGCCGCAACCGCCGTGGCCGGCCCCGGAGAAGACCTGCCCTGTCGCGTCCGACACGAGGTGCAGGTACGGCGCGACGTCACAGGAGGTGTCGACGACGAGTCCGCGGGTGGCGTCGTCGGTGCCGAGGTTGAAGCGGTAGTCGTCCTCAGCGCCCCCGGTCTCGATGCGGCCGGCCCCCGGGGCTGGCACGTCCGGTTGCACCGTCGCCGGCAGGGTGACGTCCATGACCTGAGCCGGGGGAGCGGTGACGTGGAAGCTGAGGTCGCTGACGCCGAGACCGGAGCTGGTGACGCCGTGGATCCCGATGGTCTGAAGGGAGAAGCGCAGGCTGGTCGCGGTGTGCGCTAGCGCTGCCGTGATCTTGTAGACGTGGTCGGTCTGCCCGTTGGGCAGGGTCTGTACCGAGTTGAACTGCGCCGTGACCTGCGCCCCTTGCGCTCCAGACCCGCTGGCAGGCCCGGCAGCGTCGGCGGAGGTGTCGTGGAAGGTCACCGTCCCCGCGGGCTGGTCCCCAACAGTCAACGTCATCGACTGCGGCGTCGAAGCGTCGGTGAGCGCTCCGATGAGGTGGGCCGTGAACCCTACTGTCAGGGCGTCGTGTCGGGGAACGTTGACGAGCGCGACGTTGTACGGGGCGTCATCGAAGAAGGGCCCGGCGATACGACCGCCACCCGAGCCACCCGAGCCACCACTACCGGCCGCGGCGGGGGTGAGGTAGGTGTTGGCGGCCAGCGCGGCGGGGACGGGCGCCTGGAAGTCCTCGCTGAGGGTGCCGTTGGCGTCGAACGTGGGCTGGTTGCCATCGGTGACGGACTCGGGCACGGCGGCGGCGGCCTTGACGAAGGAGGCGTCACCGGTGGTGGCAAGGTCGTAGACGCAGCTTTCGAGCGCTGACGGCGAGGTGACACCGTTGGTGCGGCACTGTTGCGTCGCGGCGCTGACCACGGACTGGCTGAAGTCGGCCAGTTTCTTGACGTTGGCCGGGAACTTGACGTTGGTGTAGGTGCTCGTTGACGCCCCGCCCGGGTACGTGAACGCGCTCTCGGCGTCGGTGATGCGCCACGAGTCCGCGTAGTCCGCGTAGAACGAGTGCGACGGCGTGTCCCTGGAGAACTGCTCACCCGAGGCCGAGACCATGTCGTTCGAGGGGTCACCGTCGTGGTTGCCCAGTAACCCCTTGGTGGCCACACCATCCATCGGCTTGATCCCGAACGTGTTTCCGGACCAGCGCATGATCAGGCCGGGGTCGCTCGAGACCACGGTGACCGTGTCCCCAGACTTGATGACCAGAAGGCCGTCGTCCAAGGATTCGATGCCGTCCGAGGCCAGGTCGCTGCTGTAGCCGTCGATGAGCACTGTGCCGCCCGGCTGGATCTCCACCGTTTGGTCGTGCGAGCGGATGGCGATGCCGCCAAGAACGGAGATGGAGTCACTCCCGGCCATGGGCACGTACCGCGCCTGCACATCGAGGGAGCCGTTTCCCGCTTCGAGCAGGTGGTACTCGCCGACCCCTTGAAGGTCGTACGGGAGCCCGTCGAGTGTGATGAGGTGCGGGTCACCAAACACGTTTGGGTTGATCGCGCAGGAACCCGCAATCCCCAGAGTCACTCCCGCTGCGACGACTGCAACGGGTATTGCTGCGGCGGCCGCGGCACCCCCTGCCTCTGCTGTGATGACTCCGCCAGCGGTAACCGTTTCCGTTCCAGCCGCTATCCCCTCGAGCGTCGCTCCGACAGGCAAGGTACTCGCCGCCGCAATACCTAGGCTTTCAGAAGCATAGGACGTCGATTCCGCAATGACATCCTCAGCGTGCGCGGCGCCATTCACGACAAGCCCGCCAGCGTTCCGCATGCAGTCCGCCCACGACGGGTGGTTACCGATGTCGGTTGGCTCCGGTTTACGCAAACCGTCTGACTGACGCTTCACGATCGGCGGCCCCGGAGGCTGGTTACTGGGGTTACAGACCCGAGTCTCGTCCTGGTAGTCGATCATCAGGACGCCCTTACCGTCCTTGTTCACCGAAGGATCGTCACCCACAGGGTGCACGACGTAGTTGGTTGACTCCTCGACCAAGCTCCCGTTATGCCCGCACGCCACGGTGACAATCCGGAAGTTGTCAAGGTAGTTAAACCATGGATTTGCGGCCGCGAAAAAGTCCGCGGGTACCGCGGGGACCTGGTAGTTCTTCAATTGCCGCACATAGGCACTCACCTGCCGCTGCGCAGCCTCAAAACCATCGCCGGCCGGAGGAGCGGCCTTAAGTTCAACGACTGAAACTTCACCATACTTAACAGCCGCGTTATACAGGACAACATCGAGGCGAAAGTCGTAAAGCTTGGTGTCTTCTGGCTTTCTCGGCGTGATACTGTCACGAATACGAACTTCCCATTGAATATTGGGCGTGACTCCACCCACAGTCGGCGCCGACAGCCCCGCAGGCACGGACCCATGTACCCCGAGACGGTTCATGCGGTTAATGAACCGGGCCTGGGCGATTGCCTCCGGGTACCTCTTGTCTTCCGAGTCACCACCGTAGCATTCGTTCGATTTATACGACACGCCCAGGGTTACGCCCATGATGTTCAAGAGGCAGTCTTGCTGCAAGCGTCCACGCGTTCCAGCAACATGGCCAGCAACACAAGTGCCGGCAGATGCGCTCTGTCGAGCCGTGGTCGACAACAGGGTATTACCCTCTGTACAAATCTCGCTGAGATCCGCACTGGGGAGCGCGAACGCTGGCTGCTGAATCGCAAGGCTCGCGACCAATGCAATCAACGCGAGAAGCGCAGTCCATGTCGCGCGAGTCCTGAACGTCATCCGGGCCCCCTGATCACGCACCTGATCCAGTCCAGGTGCTAGCGCCTGAAACATGACATAATGGACAAACAGTGTCAAGAGGTGGACAAGGCCTTGGGAGGATGAGGTTGTGGACGTGGTTGTCGACTGGGACGAGCTGGCGCGGAGGCGTGGGCGGGTAGCCAAGCGGATTGTCGGGGACGCGATCGATGTGGTGATCACCGGAGAAATCGACGGGGCGCCGGCCCCGTCGCTGACACGAGCGGTTCGTGAGGTCATCCTCGACGCCGGCCTCGTCGGTCAAGGGGAGGGGTCGGCGATCTGGCCCACGAGGGCCCTGCACATCACGTCCGAGGGTTTGTCGGTATGGCTGGACACACCCTGGCGCGAGCGACTCGAACGGATCGTCCAGGCCCTCACCGATGCCCCACAGCTCGCCAACGTCGGGGGCCGGCTGGTGGTGTCGATGCAGGCGGCGAGGTTCCCCGAGGACGGGTTTCATCGGCTACCCAGCACGCCGGCCCTCGTCCTGGCGCTTCCTATGACGTCGACCCTCGCCGAGGGACCCCGCAACGAATGGGGCGCCCCCCTCATGACGTGGCGCGCCTCGGACGCCATGACCGAGAAGGTCACGGCCGCCGCCACCGAGTTCGTCTTCGACCCCGCCTGGGGTGCCCCCACCCCCGAGCAGATCCTTGCCACGCCGTTCGGTGCCATGCTGCTGGAGGACTTCCGCGCTACCCGCGTCCTGCGGGCCGATGCCCCCGCGGCGCTGCGGGAGGCTCTGGAGCTGTTGAGCATCCACTTGGTCGAGCTGCGCACCAGCACGCACTCCGCCAGCACGATCAACGACGCCCCCGACGCCTGCGCCAGCGGCGTCGCGTTCCGAGCGGGAGGCATCTGCAGCTGGGTCCATCACGGACCAGCGACCGCGGCCGCCAAGATCCAGTGCCTTCTCGCCGTCGCCGCCAGGTTCGCGCCCGACCTCGACGGCGGGGCGATCTACCCCGGCACCGCGTTCAACTCTGCCATCAACGGCGCCGAAGACTGGGACGGATGGCTCAACCGCGACGCCCTCCGAGACCAGGTCCCTGAGGTCAGCCCCTACCTCATCGTCACCGACCGACACCTCGCCCGCGCCGGCACCCTCGACGGCTGGACCGTCACCCCCTTTGCCACTGGCCTGTCGCTACTTGCCCTCGACCTCGAGCCGGGCCACCTCGAACGCCTCGCCTCCGACCGCCGCGCCTTCTACTACTGGCGGATGATCGACCCCTACCAGGGACCGACACCCGACTACCTCGCTGCCAGAGAAGCCCTCGGGGACATGCTCTACCAACCTCCGACCGAGCCGACCGTCTCGCCCGTCATGCCGCTCACTCAACTCCTCCAGGGGGAGAACCCTGCAGGGGTTCAATCGCTTCCCCCGACAGGCCAGACACGGGCTCAGTGAGACTCCACGAACTCCAGAACCTCGAGCGGACCCCGACCGGGCCAGCATTCATCGACACTACCGCGACCCGCTACCGGCGCGGACACCGGCGCATCAAGGACGAACGGGACACCGGCACCGCCGTCGAGTACGGCCCTCGACGAGGTCGCGCCGGCGCGCATCCGGCCTGTCGCCGGTCAGCTGTCCTCGGCCCTTTGGGGTCGGCCCTTCATTGAGGCGGGAAGATGTTGGCTCTGTCGTGTAGTGCAACTAACGTCGCCGGCCCCCGGGGGTCGGCCCTTCATTGAGGCTTGCAGTCGCACGGCCTGCTGTCGCCCTCGCGAGTGGTCGCTGGCCCCTAGGGGCCGGCCCTTTATTGAGGCGTGATCGGCGCGTGCAAACGCAACGCGATAGAGGGGCGCTTGCCCTCCAGGTCCGCCCGTTCATTGAGGCGTCGTCTCGGACCAGGAGGACCAGCTGGCATGAGGTTGCAGGCCCTTCACTGAGGCGTCTTCATGACCCTCGACTCGTCCCGGGCTGGTGGTCGCCGGCCCATTGGGGTGGGCCCTTCCTTGGGGCCGGTCCTGGTAGATGACGGCGAGCCAGGCCGACGCTGTGCGTCGCAGGCCCTTCGGGGCCGGCCCGTCGTTTAGGCACGATGGGGAGTTTCACGCGCGGACGTTTTGCCGGGTCGCCTGCCCTCTGGGGCAGGCCCTTTACGGGTGCCTCGATCGCGGCTTCCTTCCCGTGTGCTTCGATCGGGTCAAGGAGGGTGCCCGTTTGTTGAGCCCATTGTCGAGATTGGTGGTCCGTGGCGCGTGCAGATCTGGGGAACGACCCGGGGCAGGACCTGGGGATCCGAGCGTCAGCCGTGAAGACGCGTCGCAAACCTTGCAGGGGGTCAGGCGGACCACCCGCCACCGGCACGACGAAGGGCCCCGGTCCGACGCAGACGCGTCGCGCCGGGGCCCTTCTGCTGCGGTCCGAGAGACGTCTTGTTGCTTCCGATGTGCCCGGATCCGCCGTCGGCGACGCCGATCCGGGCACATCCGGAGCAAGAAGACGTCGGTCAGGCGCGGGCGCGGCGGGCGAGGTCGTCGCGCAGCGCGGTGACGGCGGCGGCGACCAGCGCCTCCTGCGCGGCGCCGGGCGCGGCGACCGGCCCCTCGACGGCGACCGGGCGGGCGTTCGCCCCCACCGCCGCCCGTACGGCGTCCTGCAGGCGCGGGTCCGCGCCCCACGGCCCCGCGAGCACCACCGTGCCGGGGTCGGCGACCGCGACGAGGGCGGCGACGACCCCGGCCAGCGCGGTCGCGAGGGCCCTTCGCGACCGGGCGTCGCGCAGGGCGGCGCGCGCCGCGTCGAGGTCGACCGTCGTCGTCCCCGGGCGGTGCAGCCCGAGCCGGCCGACGACCTCGACGAGGGGCATCGCCCGCCCCCCGGGCCCGGTCGTCACGAGGTGCGCCACCTCGCCGGCCAGACCGTCCCGACCCCGACGCACCTCGCCGTCGGCGACGACGGCGGCGCCCAGGCCCTCGCCGAGGTAGAGGTGGGCCAGGTGGTCGCCCGGCCGGCCGGCCGCGCGCCGGGCGGCGACCTCGGCCCGGGCCGCCCAGGTCACGTCGTTGTCGACGGACACCTCGCCCTCGACGACCGGGCGGAGCGCCGCCACCGGGTCGAGGTCGCCGACGAGGAAGGGGGCGTCGGGCAGGTGGACCAGTCGTCCGGTGGCCCGGTCGACGGGGTCCGCCGCGCTGACCACGGCCAGCCGGGCGGAGCCGCCCGTCGGGTCCGCCACCGCGGCCCGCGCGGCCGAGGTCAGTCGCCGCCGCACCGCGGCGGCCGGCGCCGGGCGCTCGACGGCCCGCTCACCCCGCCCTCGCACGCGCCCCCGCACGTCGACGGCGAGCGCGACGACGCCCTCGGGGGCGATGGTCACGGCGAGCGCCGAGCCGACCGCGTCGTCCACCTCGTAGTAGGTCCCGACCCCACCGCGTCCGGTCGTGCGCTCACCGGTGTCGCGGACGAGACCGAGCTCGGCCAGGCGTCGTACGGCGTCGGCGACGGTGGGCTTGGACAGCCCCGTCGTCGCGGCGAGCCCGGCCCGCGTCGCCCGCCCGGCCCCCAGCAGGGCCCGCAGCACGGTCTCGTCGGTGATCCCGCGCAGGACGGCGGGGGAGGGGCGGTCGTCGGGGGCCACGACAGCAGCCTAGCGTCCGGTAAGGGACTCTTCCTGGATCGCGCGACACGCGCTATCCTCGCCATCGAGTAAGAGTACTTTACCGGAAGAGGAGAGCCCGATGACCGCCACGACGACGACCCGGCTGCCGCAGCTGCCGCACTGGGAGAGCACCCCCAGCGATCTCGGCGAAGCCACCCGCGAGGTCAAGGCCGCCATCCGCGCCCGGATCGAGGCGTCCGGCCGCACGGTCGAGGAGGTCTTCGCCGTCATGGAGGCGCGCGTGCGGGCTGCCGTCGACGACGTCGTCGCGACGAAGGCCCGCGGCGAGCAGGTCTGGCCCGAGATCGCCTACGCCGACCTCGAGGCCGGGCGGGTCACGCCCGAGCAGGTCGCCCACGTCACGCGGCGCGGCTGCCTCGTCGTCCGCGGCCACGTCGAGCACGAGCAGGCCCTGGCCTGGGACCGCGACGTCGTCGACTACGTCGAGACCAACCGCTTCTTCGAGACCTATCGCGGCCCCGGCGACGACTTCTTCGGCAGCGTCGGCTCGAAGCCCGAGATCTACCCGATCTACTGGTCGCGCCCGCAGATGCTGGCCCGGCAGAGCGAGCGCACCGCCCGGGTCCAGTCCTTCCTCAACCACCTGTGGCGCTACGACTCCGAGGGCAGGCGCTGGTTCGACCCCGACCGCGACTCGCTCTACCCGGACCGGATCCGTCGGCGGCCGGAGGGCGCCGACAGCGCCGGCCTCGGCACCCACCTCGACCCCGGGACCCTCGACCTGTGGATGACGCAGGCCTACCAGCAGGCCTTCCGGCACCTCTTCGACGGCAGCGTCGAGCAGTACGACCCGTGGGACGCGGCGTACCGCACCGCCGGCCCGCAGTACCCCGGGTCGACGATGTGCTCGGCGTTCCGCACCTTCCAGGGCTGGACGGCGCTGTCGGACATGGCCCACGACCAGGGCGTGCTGCACACCGTGCCGATCCCCGAGGCGATGGGCTACCTCATGCTCCGCCCGCTGCTCGACGACGTCGACGACGAGGACATGTGCGGCGTCACCGTCAACCAGGTCTTCCCGGCCGGCGACAAGTACCACGGCCTGCTCATGGAGGCGCTGTCCGGGATCCCCGACGTGCGCGCCGGGGACTCGGTCTGGTGGCACTGCGACATGATCCACAGCGTCGCGTCGGTCCAGGACCAGCGCGGCTGGGGCAACGTCATGTACATCCCGGCCGCGCCGTGGTGCCCCCGCAACGAGACGTACGCCGCCTCGGTGCGCGAGGCGTTCGCCACCGGCTCCAGCCCCTCGGACTTCCCGGCCGAGGACTACGAGCGCGACTGGGTCGGCCGGTTCACCGAGGCCGAGCTCAACGCGACCGGTCGTCGCGGGCTGGGTCTCGACGCCGCAGGAGCAGCACCGCATCGGTGAGCGTGACGACCCCACCGTCACCGCCGGCGTGCTCGCGGGTGGGGGCGTCCCGCACGAGGACCTCCCACCCGGCGGGATCCGGCGCGAGGGCGACCAGCACCTCGTCCGCCGTCGGTCGCCACGCGTCGGACCCGTGCGGTCCGTGCGCGTCGGCCGGGTGGTGGCCGACGACGAGCAGCCGCCCACCCGGGGCGACCGCGGTGGCGAGCCGCCGGTGCACCGCCTGGAGCGGCTCGCGCGGCAGGTGCAGGAACTGCGCGCTGACGAGGTCGTACGACGCCTCGTCCGGCGCCCAGGCGAGCACGTCGTGCTCCTGCCAGGCGATCCGCGCCGCGGCCCCGTCCGACAGGACCCGCGCCGCGTGCTCGGCGGCACGGTCCAGCGCCACCGGCGAGACGTCGACCGCGTCGACGTGCCAGCCGCGACCGGCGAGCCAGATCGCGTCCGCGCCCTCGCCGCACCCGACGTCGAGCGCCCGGCCCGGGGGAAGGTCGGTGGCGTGCTCCGCCAGCCGCGCGTTGACCCGCCCGCTCCACACCCGGTCCGACCCGGCGTAGCGGGCGTCCCAGAACTCGCGGGTGAACCGCGCCGGCGGGACGTCCTGAGGGCTCTCCTCGTCGCTCACGGGGGCAGCATGGCACCGGGCAGGCCGCGCTCGCGACGCAGCGCGACGGCGTCGTGCGGCGCCCGGCCCCGCGCGTCGTTGTCGAAGAAGACCCACACGTCCTGCCCGGCGTCGGCCCACGCCCGGGCCAGCCGGGCCCACTCGCCGAGGGCGGGGGCGTCGTACCCGCTCGTGTAGAGGTCGGTGTGACCGTGCAGGCGCACGTAGCGCACCCGGGTCGTGTCGACGTCGAGGACCGGCCACTGGCCGGGGTTGTCGGAGACGGCGACGGTCAGGCCCCGGCGACGCAGCCGGCGCACCACGGACGGCTCGGCCCACGACGCGTGCCGTGGCTCGAGGACGTGCTGCAGCCGATGCGAGCGCCCGGTCGTCGGCCAGCCCACGCGGTCGTCGGCGAGGGTGTGCCCGCGCGCCAGCCCGACCGCCTCGGCGGTCGTCCGCGGCAGGGTGTCCGCGAACGCGTCGAGCAGCCGCAGGTCCGCGGGCAGGGTCCGCGGCAGCTGCCACAGCAGCGGTCCGAGCCGTGGGCCGAGGAGCAGCACGCCCGAGGCGAAGAAGTTCGCCAGCCCCGGCCCGACGTCGTGCAGTCGCTTGAGGTGGGTGACGAACCGGCTGCCCTTGACCGCGAAGCGGTAGTCCTTCGGCACCGCCCGCGCCCAGGCCTCCCAGCTGCCCGGTCGCTGGAGCGAGTAGAACGAGCCGTTGAGCTCGACGGCGTCCGTGTGCTCGGCCAGGTGCTCCAGCTCGCGCCGCTGCGGCAGCCCCGCCGGGTAGAAGTCGCCGCGCCAGGCGCGGTAGCGCCAGCCCGAGGTCCCGACGCGGATCACCCCGGGCCGGCGCGCGCACGGCGTCGCCTCGGGCGGTTCCTGTGTCGGCACCGCCCTGGTGTGCCCGGGCGGTCACCGGGGTACACCCGGTTCGTCCCCGACCCAGCGTCACGAGGAGGCCCAGGTGCCGAAGAAGGAGACCCCCGGCCCGTCCGTCAAGGACCCGGAGCTCTACGAGAAGCTGCGCGACGAGGGCAACAGCAAGCAGAAGTCCGCGCGGATCGCCAACGCCGCCGCGGCGACCTCCCGTTCGAGCGTCGGCCGCAAGGGCGGCCGGAGCGGGGACTACGAGGACTGGACCAAGCAGCACCTGCTCGAACGCGCCCGCGAGATCGGCATCTCCGGGCGCTCCACCATGACCAAGTCGCAGCTCATCCACGCGCTGCGCGACAGCTGAGGAGGACGCATGAGCGACGACCAGGACCTGACCACCGTGCGCGACATCATGAAGTCCGAGCGCACCGCGATGTTCACCACGGTGGCGCCTGACGGCGCGCTGCACGCGGCGCCCATGACCACGCAGGAGGCGGAGTTCGACGGCGACGCCTGGTTCCTCGTGCACCGCGAGTCGGAGACCGTCACCAACCTGCAGGCGCAGCCGAAGGTCAACGTCACCTGGGCCGGGGCGACGGCGTGGCTGTCGGTCGCCGGCACCGCCAGCGTGGTCGAGGACGCGGCGAAGAAGGACGAGCTGTGGAACGAGATGACCGAGGCCTGGTTCCCCGACGGCAAGGACGACCCGGCGGTCGTCGCCGTCAAGGTCGAGGGCGAGTCGGCGCAGTACTGGGACAGCCCCGGCCGCGCGCGGATGCTCGTCTCGATGCTCAAGGCCCGGGTCACCGGCTCCACCCCGGACGCCGGTGACAGCGACACGGTCGACCTCACGTGAGCGACGCGCCCGACGGCCCCGACGCGGCGCACACCCGCCCCGACGGCGTCGACGACACGACCGTCGAGGCGCTGGGCAAGCTCTCCGAGGCCCTGGAGACGGTGGAGGACGCCCGTGGCCACCTCTACGCCTTCCACCGGATGAGCGGGTCGGCCGACCTCGCCCTCGGTGAGGCCGTCGACCTGCTGCGCGAGGCCGGGCACGCCGACCTCGCGGAGAGCATCGAGACCGACCTCGTGGGACGCAACGTCATCCAGGGCCGCTGGACCTTCCAGGTCGTCGAGGAGTACGACGACGGCTACTGGACGGCCTTCCGCGAGCACGAACGGGCCGCCCGAGAGCAGCTCGTCGGGGGCAAGCGGCACCTCTTCGAGGCGGAGATGAAGGAGGACCGTCGCACCCACGGCCGTGAGCACCACGAGGCCCGGCCGGTCGACGGTGCCTGAGGGCGCACCCGACCCGGACGGGGACGGCCGCGACGAGACCCCGACCGAGCGGCTGGACCGCAACTGGAGCGAGCTGCTCCAGGAGCTGCGGGTCACCCAGACCGGCATCCAGGTCCTCGCCGGCTTCCTGTTGACGCTGCCCTTCCAGCAGCGTTTCGCCTCGTTGTCCCCCTTCCTGCACGGCGTCTTCCTCGTCGCCGTCGCGCTGTCGACGACGACGACCGTCCTCGTCGTCGCCCCGGTCAGCGCGCACCGGATCCTGTTCCGGCGCCACGAGAAGGACGTGCTCGTCCGCGACGCCGACCGCCTGGCCAAGGCCGGGCTCGTCGCGCTCGCCCTCACCGTCGTCGCGGTCGTCCTGCTCATCTACGGGCTCGTCGGCGGGACCTTGGTCGGTGTCGTGGCCTCCGGGTGCGCCCTCATCCTGTTCCTGGTCGTGTGGCTGCTCGTCCCCGTGCGCGCCATCAGGCGGACACCCCCGCCCCGGTGAGCCGTGCGCGGGAGGGGGTAGGAGAACGTCGTCGCCCGACCTGCCCGTCGTCCCGCGACCACCCCGATGGAAGGCCGTCATGCCCACCACCCTCGCCGACCAGGCCCCCCTCGACCCCGACGAGCTGGCCCGCCTCGACGCCTGGTGGCGCGCGGCGAACTACCTCTCGGTCGGGCAGATCTACCTCATGGACAACCCGCTGCTGCGCGAGCCGCTGCGGGCGGAGCACGTCAAGCCGCGGCTGCTCGGCCACTGGGGGACGACCCCGGGCCTGACCTTCCTCTACACGCACCTCAACCGGCTCATCCGGCAGCGCGACCAGCAGATGATGTACGTCATGGGCCCGGGTCACGGCGGCCCAGCCGCCGTCGCGTGCGCGTGGCTCGAGCGGACCTACAGCGAGGTGTTCCCCGAGATCACGTACGACGAGCCGGGGATGAAGCGCCTCTTCACCCAGTTCTCCTTCCCCGGTGGCATCCCCAGCCACGTCGCCCCGCAGACCCCCGGCTCGATCCACGAGGGCGGCGAGCTCGGTTACGCGCTCAGCCACGCGTACGGCGCCGCCTTCGACCACCCCGACCTCGTCGTCGCCGCGGTCGTCGGCGACGGGGAGGCCGAGTCCGGGCCGCTCGCCGCGAGCTGGCACAGCAACAAGTTCCTCGACCCGCGGCGCGACGGCGCCGTCCTGCCGATCCTGCACCTCAACGGCTACAAGATCGCCAACCCGACCGTCCTGGCCCGCATCCCCGAGGACGAGCTGCTGTCGCTGCTGCGCGGCTACGGCCACGACCCGTACGTCGTCGAGGGCGACGACCCGGCGACGATGCACCAGCAGCTCGCCGCCACCTTCGACCACTGCCTGCACCGCATCCACGAGATCCAGCAGGCGGCCCGCGCCGGCGACGCCCCCGAGGACGGCCGCGACCGGCCGCGCTGGCCCATGGTCGTGCTGCGCTCCCCGAAGGGCTGGACCGGGCCCAAGGAGGTCGACGGCAAGCGCACCGAGGGCTACTGGCGCTCGCACCAGGTGCCGTTCGCCGCCGTCCGCGAGAACCCCGAGCACCTGCGGCTGCTCGAGGAGTGGCTGCGCTCCTACCGTCCCGAGGAGCTCTTCGGGGAGGACGGCGCCCCACGGCCCGACCTCGCCGGGCTGCACCCCGAGGGCGAGCGGCGCATGTCCGCGACGCCGTACGCCAACGGGGGTCTGCTGCTCAAGCCGCTGAGGCTGCCCGACTTCCGCGAGCACGCGGTCGAGGTGAAGGAGCCGGGTGTCGACCAGGAGGAGGCGACCCGCGTCCTCGGCCGCTTCCTGCGCGACGTCATGCGCGACAACCCGGACAGCTTCCGGGTGCTCTCACCGGACGAGAACAACAGCAACCGGCTCGACGCCGTGCTCGAGGTGACCGACCGTGCGTGGAACGCCCGCACGGAGGAGGACGACGACCACCTCGCGGTCGATGGCCGGGTCATGGAGATCCTCTCCGAGCACACGATCCAGGGGTGGCTCGAGGGCTACCTGCTCACCGGGCGGCACGGGTTCTTCTCCTGCTACGAGGCCTTCGTCCACATCGTCGACTCGATGGTCAACCAGCACGCGAAGTGGCTCGAGACGACCAACGGCATCCCCTGGCGACGCCCGGTGGCGTCGCTGAACTACCTGCTGACCTCGCACGTCTGGCGCCAGGACCACAACGGGTTCTCGCACCAGGACCCCGGCTTCCTCGACCACGTCGTCAACAAGAAGGCCAGCGTGGCGCGGGTCTACCTGCCGCCGGACGCCAACACGCTGCTCTCGGTGGCCGACCACTGCCTGCGCTCGCGGCAGTACGTCAACGTCATCGTCGCCGGGAAGCAGCCGGCGCTGCAGTACCTGTCCATGGACGAGGCGATCACCCACTGCACCAAGGGGATCGGCGTCTGGGACTGGGCCAGCACCGACACCGGGGTGGAGCCCGACGTGGTCATGGCCTGCGCCGGCGACGTCCCGACGATGGAGGCGCTCGCCGCCACCCGCCTGCTCACGCAGGCCTTCCCCGACCTCAAGGTCCGCTTCGTCAACGTCGTCGACCTCATGCGGCTGCAGGACGAGCGCGCCCACCCGCACGGGCTGTCCGACGCGGCCTTCGACGCCCTCTTCACCCGCGACAAGCCCGTCGTCTTCAACTTCCACGGCTACCCGACGCTCGTGCACCGGCTGACCTACCGGCGCACCAACCACGCCAACATCCACGTCCACGGCTTCCGCGAGGAGGGCACGACGACGACGCCCTTCGACATGGCGGTGCTCAACGAGATCGACCGCTTCCACCTCGCCATCGACGTCGTCGACCGGGTGCCGCGGCTGCGGGACGTCGGCGGGCACGCGCGCGAGCGGTGGACCGACGCGCTCATCGAGCACCGGCGCTACGTCCGGACCGTCGGCGACGACCTGCCGGAGATCAAGGCGTGGGGCTGGGAGACCGCCGGCGGGACCGGGGACGACTCGGCGCCGGGCTGACCGGGTCGACCGGGGCCGGCGGGGCCGGCGGGGCCGGCGGGGCCGACGAGGGTCAGGAGGGGACGCGGGCGAGGCCGACGACCCCGGTGCCGGCGGTGGGCCGCACCCGCTGCAGCCAGGTGAACGGCACGGTGGCCGCGCTGACCGCGGTCCCGACGAGCGCCTTGGGCTGCAGGATGCGCCCGCTGCCGGCGGTGCGCTGCGCCATGTCGTCGGCGGGGCCGCCGTGCTCCGCGCCGACGCCCTTGCGCTTGGCCACGATGCCGCGCACCCCCTCGAGCGCGTAGCCGAGCGGCCACCCGTAGACGGTCACCTCGACCGGCTCGAGCCCGGCGGCGGTGAAGGTCTCGCGCACCTGGTCGGGGGAGTAGCGCCGGTAGTGCCCGACGAGGGTGTCCCAGGGGTTGAAGCGCTCCTGGAAGGCCGGCATCGAGACGAGCACGTGCCCGCCGGGGCGGACGTGGCGGACCCACGAGCGCAGCGCCGACCGGTCGTCCTCGAGGTGCTCGAGGACCTCGAAGGCGCACAGCAGGTCGACCTGACGACCCTCCGGGACCCCGTCGTCGGTGCTGTTGAGCACCCGCCCGCCGGCGGCCTCGATGCGCCGCCGCGCGACGGCGTACGACGTCGGGTCGGGCTCGACCGCGAGGTAGTCGGCCCGGGGGGCCAGGCGGGCGCCGAACGCGCCCTGCCCGCAGCCGATCTCGAGGATCGAGGCGGGGGCCAGGCGCCGTACGGCCGCGTCGACGACCGACCAGCGCAGCCGGGCGTTCGGGGGGAGCGGGGCGGGCGGGGTCGTGCTCACGCGGTCCTCGGGGGGTCGATCGGTGGGGGTGGGTCAGGGGCGGGTCAGGGCCGGCCGGACGGCGGCGGCGACCCGGGCCGGACGGAAGTCGCGGTCGGCGCGCGCCCAGGCGCGACGGCGCAGCTCGAGCACCCGCGCCCGGTCGGCTGCCAGCGACCCTAGCGCCTCCGCCAGGGCGTCGGCGTCGCCCGGCGCGACCAGCAGCGCGTCGTCGCCGAGGGCCCGCTCCTGCGGCGGCGTGCGGGAGGTGACGACGGCGCACCCGGCGGCGGCGCCCTGGTAGACCTTGTTGGGCGTGACCCGCAGGCCCTTGCCGGAGTCGGCGAAGATGCCGAGGCAGACGTCCTGCTCGCGGGCCAGGACGGGCAGCCGGTCGGGCTCGACCCACTCGTGCCAGGTGACCAGCGGGTTGTCCGGTCCGGCCAGCTCGCGCGTGCGCTCGAGGTCCTGGCCGCCGCCGACCATCGTCACCTGCACGTCGGCCCCGCGCGCGGCGAGCAGCGCGAGCGCGCGCCCGATGACCGGCGCGCCCTGCAGCGGGGTGAAGAGTCCGTAGAAGAGGACGCGCAGCGGACCGTCCGCGCCCCCCGCGGGCGGGGGTTCGGGCGCGAACCACGCGTCGGGCGCGCCGACGGGCACGACGACTCCCTTGCGGCGCTCCGTCGGGGTGAGCATCACGGCGTGCTCCTGCGTGTCGACGAGGACGACGTCGCTGCAGCGGACGGCCAGCCGGTCCAGCACCCCGAGCAGCCGCAGCTTCGCGCTGGGGCGCACCCCCCGGTCGGAGGCGGTGTCGGCGGCGAAGATCAGCAGGTCGAGGACCACCGTGGTGCGGGGGAAGAGCAGCCGGGCGAGGACGACGTCGAAGTGACCGAGGTAGCCGACGACGACCGCGTCGGGACGCCGGCCGCGCAGGCGCAGGCGGTCACCGGTCAGCTGGGCCCAGCGACGGACCAGCCGGGTCGCGAGCCGGTGCGCGAGCCACGGCTTGCCCAGCATCTCGACCCGCTCGGCGGTGCTGAAGCCGAGCGGGCGGTCGAGCTCCACCACCTCGTCGCCGAGGTCGCGGAAGCCGTCCAGGACGATCCCGGTCCGCGGGTGCCGGTCACGGTCGTAGGTGCCGAAGCCGGCGATGAGCATGGCGGTAGGGTGTCACGTCCGGCAGGGAGAGGAGAACGGTGGCGCTCACGGGCCCCGAGGGCACCGGCGGCGACCCCGCCCCCCGACCGTCGCGCGCACGACGCCTCGTCGGCATCGCCCTGCTGCTCCTCGTCGTCGCGGCCCTCGTCGTCGCGGTCGTGCGCAACCGCCAGTCCTTCGTCGACACCGTCGACCGGGTCGGCCCGGGCGGCCTCGCGCTGAGCGTCGTGTGCGGGCTGCTGGGGATCGGGGCGACGGCGCTGCAGTGGCGGGCCGTCCTCGCCGGGCTCGGGGTGGAGCTGTCCCGCCGCGACGCCGCCAGCGTCTTCTTCGTCAGCCAGCTGGGCAAGTACCTCCCCGGGTCGGTGTGGCCGATCGTCATGCAGATGGAGGCCGGCCGCAGCCGCGGCGCGAGCCGGCGCACGATGGTCGCGGCCAACCTCGTCACCCTCGTGCTCGGCCTCGCATCGGGGCTCGTGGTCGCGGGGCTGCTGCTGCCGTTCTCGTCGCCGCAGGCCCTGGGCCGGTTCTGGTGGGCCCTGGCCGCGCTGCCCCTCGTCGTCGTGCTGGCGCTGCCGCGCACCCTGCCGTGGCTGCTCGACGCCGTCCTGCGGCTGCTGCGCCGGCCCCCGATCGGGCTGCGGATGACCGGGCGGGCGACCCTGCGCGCGTCGGCGTGGGCGACGGTGTCGTGGGTCTTCCTCGGGCTGCACCTGCTCGTGCTGGCGTCCGCGGTGAGCGACCTGTCGGGGCGCACCCTGGCCCTGTGCATCGGGGCGATGGGCCTCGCGGTCAGCGCCGGTGTGCTCTTCCTGCCCGCCCCCGCCGGTGCCGGCATGCGCGAGGTGGTCCTCGGCTTCGCGCTGGGCACGCTCATCCCGTCCGGCCCCGTCGTCGCCGTCATCGTCGGCTCCCGCGTCGTCCTCATCGTCGTCGACGCCTTGCTCGCGCTGGGCGGGGCCCTGCTCGGCCGGGCGGGGCGTCGTACGGGCGCCTGAGGGGACGACGTCGTGCTCCGGACGTGCCCGTCCTGGGCGGTCCGGCGCCCCGGAACGGCGCATCCGCAGCAAGAAGTCGTCCCTGGGCGGGTGCGCGTCCGCCCCGACAGGCAGTGCCGCCCGTCCGCGGTCGCGCTGAGCGCGCGGCGGCGTACGGCGACGCGCACTGCCTGTCGGTCCGTCCGGTGCGACCGCGTCTGGGTCGCCCCGTCCCGCCCGGCTGTCAATGGCGCCGCGTGGGGCGACGGTCCGTGCTCAGCGCAGGCGTCCGACGGGGCGATTGACAGCCGGACGGGACTTGGTCCGGGCGCCTGAAAGGGGTCGTGTCCGCACGGACAGGCAGTGCCGCCCGTCCGCGGTCGCGCTGAGCGTCCGGCGGCGTACGGCGACGCGCACTGCCTGTCGGTCCGTCCGGTGCGACCGCTCGCCGACCCGGCCGTCCGGTGCGCGCCCCGGGGACGCGAAGGCGGGGCGCCCCCCCGAAGGGGACGCCCCGCCCGTCGTGCTGATCTGCTCGCGACTACTTGACCGCGGCGAAGAGCGCCGGGTTCGGCACGCCGAGGCCGGTGACGTCGTCCCAGCCCCTGGCCGTGAAGAGCGTCGAGTCCTGGTCGAAGGTGCGGACCGTGTAGAGCAGGCCCTTCGAGGCGTCGAAGCCGTTGGCGTAGTCGACGCGGACGGCGCCCTTGACCCCGTTGGCCGTCTTCGGCGTCACGTCGGTGAACGCCGTCGACTGGAGCTTGTACAGCGTCGGGTTGGCCCAGCCGAGACCGGAGCCGGAGCTCTGGACGGCGAGCGCCATCATGCCGGCCAGCAGCGGGGAGGCCAGGCTCGTGCCGCCGATGCGGTACTCGCCGTAGTGGACCCCGTCGGGGAAGGACTGGGTCTGGCCGACGAGCATGCCGGTCGTCGGGTCCGCGTCCATGGCGATGTCCGGGACCGCGCGGTTGCTGGAGGAGACGACGCCGTCCTGGTAGGTCGGGCGGTTGAACAGGGCCGAGTAGCCGCCACCCGCTCCGTAGACGAAGCCGACCGGGTTCCAGCTCTTGCCGTCCGCGGACAGCGTGTACTTCTCGGTGCCCCAGCCGGTCTGCGAGACGACGGTGCCGTTGGCGATGCCGGTCGAGGTGCCACCGGCGCCGAGGACGTACGGGTCGGACGAGGGGTAGCCGACCTGCTTGATGCCGGTGCTGGCGAGCTCGTCGCCGCTGTCACCGGAGGAGAACAGGAAGGTGATGCCCTGGGTCGCGCCCTGGAGGAACACCTGCTCGTACGTCGCGATGCTGGAGGCGGACTCGTTGGCCTCGACGTCGGACCACGAGTTGGTGACGAGCTGCGCCTTGTTCTCGTCGACGACGCGCGCGAGGGTGTCGGCGAAGTCGCTGTCGAAGCACGAGGACGAGCCGTAGTAGCGGATCTTCGCCGCCGGGGCCATGGCGTGCACGGCCTCGACGTCGAGGCTCTCCTCGCCGGACCAGCCCGAGGGGCCGCAGGCGGCCTGGTGGGTGAAGTCGGTGGGCAGGCTCTCGGTGTACTGGCCGGGGGCGTAGGCGCCGTCGCCGTGGTTGACGGCGTAGGTGTTGGCGTCCTTGGCCATCTTCTGCCAGGCGTACGCGTCGGTGATGGCGACGGTGACACCGGCACCGTCCAGGGTGCTGCCGCCCTCGTAGGCGGCGCGGTACGACGGGCCGGTGTAGCCGCAGACGGCGTACGGCAGCGTCTTGCCCATGAACTGCGGCAGGGGGGTCTTGAAGTCGGCCTGGTACGTCGCGAGCGGGGTGCCGAAGTTGATCGCGCACGGGCGGGCGTTGACGAACCCGGCCGGCGGCTTGACGTTCGGCGCGAGGTTCGTGGCGTTGGCGGCGTCGGCGGCGGCGTTCGCGCCGGGGACGACGTGGTCGGGCGTCTTCTTGGCGACCGTCGAGTCGAGGCCGGTGACCGTGAGGACCGCACCGGCGACCGACGAGGGCAGGCTGACGGCGGAGGTGTTGGCCGTGACCGTCTGCCCGTCGTGGCGGAAGGTGGCGATGCTCGTGCCGAACGCGGCGCCCAGCTGCCGGGCGGTGCCGGTGGCGGTGACGTAGCGGCGGCCGGTGCCGACCCCGGTCACCGTCAGGCCCTGCGAGCGCAGGTACGACGACACCTGGTCGGCCTGCGCCGCGGTCGGTGCGAACTGCCGGTCGTACTGGGCCGTGGTCAGCCACTGGTGGTACTGCGGCGACTGCGGGTCGGACAGCGCGGCGACCTTCGCCTTGACCGCGTCGAGGCCGCCCTGCGGCGCGAGGTAGACCCGCACCTCGTGGCGGGCCGCGGAGGCGGCGGCGGGAGTGGCCTGCTGCTGGGCGTGGCCCAACCAGCGGGGGACGGTGTTCGCGATCGCGGTGTGCTGACCGGCGGCGTCGGCCTGGGGGGCCGCCGCGAGGCCGAGGCCACACAGCGCCAGGGCCGTGGAGCCGACGATCGCCCGGCGCGCCGAAGCGCGCGAGAAGGCAGAGCTCATGAACATCCTCGCGTCAAGGCCGCCGGGCGCGCGAGATCCTGTGCAGACCCCCTGCGCCCGACGACAGGAAATGTTTCGGGTGCCCCGACGCTAGGTCGGTTCCGTCGCGCACCTAAGGGGTTTGCGGTGTGGGTTGCCTGCGGTTTCCCTGAGCGCCACCTGACAGGCCGGACGACCTCACTTGTGGTCGCGCCAGGCCCGCTCGAAGGGCAGCCGCCAGGCGTGCGGGGTGACGAGCTGGTGCACCGCGTTGGGTCCCCAGCTGCCCGGCGGGTACGGCTTGACCGCGGGCGGGTTGTCCAGGAGCGGGATCGAGCGCTCCCAGAGGGACTCGATGCCCTCGGCCGTCGTGAACAGCGTGTGGTCGCCGCGCATGGCGTCGAGGATGAGCCGCTCGTAGGCCTCGAGCACGTCGACGGCGTGGACGCTCTCGCGGGTGGAGAACTGCATCGACAGCTTGTCGAGCTTCATCCCCGGCCCGGGGCGCTTGCCGTAGAACGAGAGCGACACCTTCGACTCGTCGGCCAGGTCGAAGGTCAGGTGGTCCGGGCCCTGGGTGCCGACGCCGGAGTCGGCGGGGAACATCGACTTCGGCGCCTCGCGGAAGGCGATGGAGATGATCCGCTGCCCCTCGGCCATCTTCTTGCCGGTACGCAGGTAGAAGGGCACGCCGGCCCAGCGCCAGTTGTCGATGTGGCACTTGAGGGCGATGAAGGTCTCGGTGTCGCTGTCGCGCGCGACGCCCTCCTCCTCGCGGTAGCCGGTGTACTGCCCGCGCACGACGTCGGTGGGCTGGATCGGCAGGAGCGAGCGGAAGACCTTGTTCTTCTCCTCGCTGATCGCCCGCGGCTCCAGCGCGGTCGGCGGCTCCATCGCGACGAAGGCGAGCACCTGGAAGAGGTGGGTGACGACCATGTCCTTGTAGGCGCCGGTCGACTCGTAGAACCCGGCCCGCCGGTCGAGCCCGAGCGTCTCGGGGACGTCGATCTGGATGTGGTCGATGAAGGTGCGGCTCCAGATCGGCTCGAACAGCCCGTTGGCGAAACGGAACGCGAGGATGTTCTGCGCCGCTTCCTTGCCCAGGAAGTGGTCGATCCGGAAGATCTGGCTCTCGTCGAAGGTCTCGTGCACCTGGTCGTTGAGCAGGATCGCGCTGTCGAGGTCGGTGCCGAACGGCTTCTCCATGACGACCCGAGAGCGCTCGACCAGCTGCGCGTCGCGCAGGGTCTGGATGACGACCGGCGCGGCCTTCGGCGGGACGCTGAGGTAGTGCAGCCGCCGGGTCGACTCGCCCAGCTCGGCCTCGACGGCGGTGACGACCTCGCGCAGACCCTCGGCGCCGGCGCTGGTCGGGACGTAGTGCAGCTTCGACGCGAAGTCGGCCCACTGCTCGTCGGTCAGGCCCTGGTCGCCGAACTCGCGCACGGCCGCGCCCGCGAAGGTGCGGAACGCCTCGTCGTCCATCTCCTCCAGCGAGGTGCCGACGACGCGGATGTCGGGCGTCAGGGCGGACAGCACGAGGTGCGCCATGCCCGGGAGCAGCTTGCGCCGGGCCAGGTCGCCGCAGGCGCCGAAGAGGACGATGACGTGCGGCTCGAGCCCGCTGCGGGAGTCGCGTCGCGGTCGGGCCGAGGGGGAGGGGTAGGCGATGGTCTGCACGGGAGACGTCACACCGTCATGCTTCCACGGCCCGGGTGCAGACTGGGGTCATGCGCTTCGGCTTCCACTTCATGGACTTCAACCTCCCGGACGGGCCGGCGTCGTACGCCCCCGCCCTGCGGGCCACCGCGGTCAACGCCGAGGCGGCCGGCGCCTCCTGGTTCACCGTGATGGACCACTGGTTCCAGATGGAGTTCTTCCGCACCGCCCACGACCCGATGCTCGAGGCCTACACGACCCTGGGGTACGTCGCCGCGGTGACCGAGCGGATCAGGCTCGGCACGGTCGTCACCGGCGTGACCTACCGCCACCCCGGGCTGCTGGCCAAGATCGGCAGCACCCTCGACGTCCTCAGCGAGGGCCGCGCGTTCCTCGGCATCGGCGCCGCCTGGTACGAGCGCGAGCACCTCGCGCTCGGCGTCCCCTACCCGCCGGTCAAGGAGCGCTTCGAGCGGCTCGAGGAGACCCTGCAGATCCTCCACCAGATGTGGGGCGAGGACGAGGGCCCGTACGACGGCGCCCACTACCACCTCGCCGAGACGATCAACGTCCCCACGACGATCCAGAAGCCGCACCCGCCGATCGTCATCGGCGGCTCGGGCGAGAAGAAGACCCTGCGGCTCGTCGCGCAGTACGGCGACGCGACCAACCTCATCGTCGACGGCGCCGACGCCCTGCAGCACAAGCTCGAGGTCCTGCGCGGCCACTGCGACACCCTCGGGCGCGACTACGACACCATCGAGAAGACGGTCATGGGCCCGCAGGTCGACCCGCTCGAGGACGTCGACGGCTTCCTCCGGGTCGCCGAGTCCTACGCCGCCCTGGGCGTCGAGCACATCCACCTGCGCGCGGTGACCCCCGACCCGGCCGGCTACGTCGCGCGCTTCGGCGAGCAGGTGGCCCCGCGACTGACCGAGATCTGAGGAGACCGGCGATGACCCAGCTGGACGACCGCCCGACGACGATGCCTCAGCCGACGACGTTCTCCGCGCCCACCGACGGCGAGACGGTCCGTCGCCACGACAAGGACCACGTCTTCCACGCCTGGGGCCTCGCCGGCGCCGACACGATGTCGGTCGCCCGCACCGAGGGCTCGTGGCTCTGGGACACCGAGGGCCGCCGCTACCTCGACTTCACCAGCCAGCTGGTCAACGCCAACCTCGGCCACCAGCACCCCCGGATGGTCGCGGCCATCCAGGAGCAGGCCGCGCGGATGGCGACGCTCGGGCCGGCGTACAGCGTCGACGTGCGCTCGGAGGCCGCGCGGCTCATCGCCGAGCGCACCCCGGGCGACCTCGACATGGTCTTCTTCACCACGGGCGGGACCGAGGCCAACGAGAACGCGATCCGGATGGCGCGCGTGCACACCGGCCGGCACAAGGTGCTGGCGGCCTACCGCAGCTACCACGGCGGGACGGCCGGCTCGATGGCCGCGACCGGTGAGCCGCGCCGGTGGGCGACCGAGCCGGGGATGCCGGGCGTCGTGCACTTCTGGGGTCCGTACCCGTACCGCTCGGCCTTCCACGCCGAGAGCGCCGAGCAGGAGTGCGAGCGCGCGCTGCAGCACCTGCGCGACGTGCTCATGGTCGAGGGGCCGGCCAGCATCGCCGCGATCCTGCTCGAGACCGTCGTCGGCACCAACGGCATCCTCGTGCCGCCGGACGGCTACCTGCAGGGCGTGCGCGACCTGTGCGACGAGCACGGCATCGTCATGATCAGCGACGAGGTCATGGCGGGCTTCGGCCGGTGCGGCGAGTGGTTCGCCGTCGACCACTGGGGCGTCGTCCCCGACCTGCTCGTCTTCGCCAAGGGCGTCAACTCCGGCTACGTCCCGCTCGGCGGCGTCGCGATCTCGCCGGCCATCGCCGACACCTTCCGCACCCGGCCGTTCACCGGGGGCCTCACCTACTCGGGGCACCCGCTGGCCTGCGCGAGCGCGATCGCGTCGATCGGGATCTACGAGGACGAGGGCATCGTCGAGCACGCCCGCGCGCTCGGGACCGACGTCATCGGCCCCGGTCTGCGCGCGCTGATGGAGCGCCACCCGTCGGTGGGGGAGGTGCGCGGGCTCGGCGTCTTCTGGGCCCTCGAGCTGGTCCGCGACCGGACCACCCGCGAGCCGCTCGTGCCCTACAACGCGACCGGTGAGGCGAACGCGCCGATGGCCGCCTTCACCTCCGCCTGCAAGGAGCGTGGGCTGCTGCCCTTCGTGCACTTCAACACCACGCACGTCGTGCCGCCGCTGACGACGACCGCCGACGAGGTCCGCGAGGGCCTGGCCATCCTCGACGAGGCGCTCGAGGTCGCGGACCGCTCCACGACCGGCTGACGACGCCGGACGACGCCGGACGACGCCGTACGGCGCCCCGCCCGGCCACTAGGGTCGGTCCATGTCCACCCCTCCCGGCACCGGCGACTCCGGCGCCGCCACGCGCCGTCGCGTCGCCGTCGTCGTCAACCCGACCAAGTTCGACGACCTCGACAAGGTCCGCGACGAGCTGCAGCAGGTGTGCCACGACGAGGGCTGGGAGGACCCCTGGCTCATCGAGACCAGCGCGGAGGACCCCGGCGTCGGTCAGGCCAAGGAGGCCGTCGACGCCGGCGTCGACCTCGTCTGCCCGCTGGGCGGGGACGGCACCGTCCGCGCCGTCGCGACCAGCCTCGTCGGCACGGACACCCCGATCGGGCTGCTGCCCGGCGGCACCGGCAACCTGCTGGCCCGCAACCTCGGGCTGCCCATCGACTCGGTGACCGACGCCCTGCGCGTCGCGCTCAGCGGCACCGCCCGGCGGGTCGACGTCGGCCTGGTGCGCCTCCTGCCGGAGTCGCCGTCGCCGGACGCGCTGCTCGGCGACGAGGACGCGGCGGACGACGACCCGCGCCGCGAGGACGAGGAGATCTTCCTCGTCATGTGCGGTATCGGGGTCGACGCCGAGGTGATGGCGGGCACGAGCGAGAAGGTCAAGGGCGTCCTCGGCTGGCCCGCCTACGTGCTGTCGGGGCTGACCCGGATGTGGCGGCGCGGCTTCAAGGTCCGCGTCTCCGGTGGCCTGCCGCAGCCGCGCGTCCAGCGCGCCAAGACGGTGCTGATCGGCAACTGCGGCAAGCTCCAGGGCGGGATCGAGGTGCTGCCCGACGCGCGGCTCGACGACGGCCGGCTCGACGGGGCCATCCTCGCCCCGCGCGGCCCGCTCAGCTGGGCCGCGCTCGGGGCCGACGTCGTGACGCACCACCGCCGCGGCCACAAGCGCTTCCTCCCGCTCGCGGGGCGGTCGATCACCGTGGTCACGCAGGAGCGGATCGAGGCGCAGGTCGACGGGGACCCGATGGGTCAGCGCTACGGCCTCGCCACCCGGGTGCTCCCCGCCGCCCTGCTCGTCCGCGTCCCGCTGGAGGACGTCAGTCCGACCCGGTGAGGTCGAGCTCGGGCTGGTACTCCTCGATCCACGTCTGCAGGTCCAGCGCCTTCTCCAGCGCCTGCCGGCCACCCTGGTCGAGGCCGGCCGGGTCGGCGTCGAGCGCCCGCTCGAGCGCGCCCCGGTCGACGAGCGCGAAGACCTCGGCGTCCGGCTCGGCGAGGAGGCCCTTGACCTGCTGCTGCAGGCTCGCCGCGTAGCGCGGGTCCTGCGTCGACGGGTAGGGGCTCTTCACCCGCTCGGCGACGGAGTCGGGCAGCGCGTGCCGGGTGGCCGCGCGCAGCAGGCTCTTCTCGCGGCCGTCGTACGTCTTGAGCGCCCACGGGGCGTTGTAGACGTACTCGACGAGCCGGTGGTCGCAGAACGGCACCCGCACCTCCAGCCCGACGGCCATGCTCATCCGGTCCTTGCGGTCGAGCAGCATCCGCACGAAGCGAGTCAGGTGCAGGTGCGAGACCTCGCGCATCCGTGCCGTCCGCGCGTCCTCGCCGGGCAGCGGGTCCACCTCGGCGAGCGCCGTGCGGTACTGCGCGTCGACGTAGCCCGGCAGGTCGAGCGCGTCGCGCAGGTCCTGTCGCAGGAAGCCACTGCGGTCGCCACCCATGCGCCGCACCGCGGCCATCCACGGGAACGTGTCGGCCGACACCGCTTCCTCGTCATGGAACCAGGCGTAGCCGCCGAAGACCTCGTCGGCCGACTCGCCGGACAGGGCGACCGTGGAGTGCTCCCGGATGGCCTTGAACAGCAGGAAGAGCGACGCGTCCATGTCGCCCAGCCCGGCGGGGATGTCGCGGGCGGTGACCACGCGGCGCCGTACGTCCGGGTCGGAGAGGGTCTCCGCGTCGAGGACGATGTCCTCGTGCGCCGAGCCGACGAGGCGGGCCACGTCGCGCACGTACGGCGCGTCGGGGGTGGCCCGCATCGCGTCGGGGACGAAGTGCTCCTCCTGGCCGACGAAGTCGACCGCGAAGGTGCGCAGCCGCTCGCCCTGCTCGCGCAGCCGGGCCGCGGCGAGCCCGGTGACGGCGCTCGAGTCCAGTCCGCCGGAGAGCAGGACGCAGCGCGGGACGTCGGCGACCAGCTGCTCGGACACGATCCCCGTCATCAGCTCGCGCACCCGGGCGACCGTGGCCGGCGTGTCGTCGGTGTGCTCCTGCGCCGTGAGGCGCCAGTACGCGCGGTCGTGCAGCCCGTCGCGGTCGACGGTGACGACGTGGCCGGGGAGGACCTCCTCCAGGCCCTCCCACAGCGCCCAGCCGGGGGCCTTCGTGAAGGCGAACAGCTCGCGCAGCCCGTCGAGCGTCACGCGCCGCGGGGTGTCGGGGTGCGCGAGGACCGCCTTGGGCTCGCTGCCGTAGAGGACGCCGTCGGCGGTGCGTCGGACGTAGAGCGGCTTGACGCCGAGGCGGTCGCGCACGAGGACGAGGCGCTCGCGGCCCCGGCGACCGTCCCAGACGGCGAAGGCGTACATGCCGGTGAGCCGCTCGGCGACACCGTCGCCCCACTCGAGGTAGCCGTGCAGGACGACCTCGGTGTCGCTGTCGGTCCCGAAGCGGTGGCCGCGCGAGCGCAGCTCGGAGCGCAGCGCCTCGAAGGTGTAGGTCTCGCCCGAGTAGGTGATGACGAGCGGGCCGTCGTCGGTCTCGAGGACCATCGGCTGGCGCCCGCCGGGCAGGTCGATGACGGCGAGCCGCCGGTGCCCGAGCGCGGCGTGCCCGCGTCGCCAGGTCCCGGAGTCGTCCGGTCCGCGGCACGACAGCGTCGCCGTCATCGCGTCGATCGTCCGCTGGACGTCGCCGCCGTCGCCTGCTGAGCCCAGGTCGCGGTCGAACGCGACCCAGCCGGTGATGCCACACATCTGTCGAGCTCCCTCCTGCCGTCCCCGAGCACATGGTTGCCTCTTGCAACGGTAGGCCGGGTCGCTGCGCCCCGCGCGGTGGGGATGGGTGGCGGGGGAGCGGGGTACGTCACACCGGTGAACGCCCCGGCCCCCGACGTGCTCTCCTCGCGCGCGCCGGTCGGCGTGCCCCGGCACCGCTTCGCCGCCATCGGCTGGGGCCTGCTCGCCGCCATCGGGTTCGCCGTGCCGGTGACGGTGCTCGCCCTCGTCGTCCGCGGCTCGCGCAGCGAGCTCGTCGAGGCCGACCACGCGGCCATCGCGGCGGCGACGAGCGTCACCCGGGACCACCCGGGCCTGCGGAGCGCGCTGCTCGTCTGGCAGACCGCGCTCCAGCCGCTGCCGGTGTACGTCGTCGCGTCGCTCGTCTGCCTGCTCGTCTGGTGGCGCACGGGCCACCGCGCCCGCGCCGTGTGGTGCTTCCTCACGATGATGGTCGCCTGGAACGTCGCCCTCGACCTCAAGTACGTCGTCCAGCGGGTGCGGCCCGTCGTCGACGACCCGGTCTCGACCGCCCCGGGCTACAGCTTCCCCAGCGGGCACGTGGCCAACGCGGCCGCCGCCGGCACGGCGCTGCTGGTCCTGCTGTGGCCGCTGCTGCCCGGGCGGGCGGCCCGCGGGGGCGCGGTCACGGTGGTCGCCCTCGTCGTCGGGCTCACCGCGCTCGACCGGGTCTACCTCGGCGTCCACTACCCTTCGGACACCGTCGCGGGCGTCCTCGTCGGCTCGGGACTGGTCCTCTCCTCGTGGGTCGGCTTCCGCGCCTGGGGCCGTCGCCCGGGCGCAGCCAGGGGCGAGCACCGAACGGAGGAGCAGTGATGGCACTGGTCGACGGGAGCCGCCCGAGGTCACGGCGGGAGGGGGCGGACCGCCCCTGGACCTCCGAGTGGGTGCACCGCTGGGACGACCTCACCGTGCCGCCGTGGCGCGACGTGGTCCGCGACGTGGGGAGGCGGCTGCTGCTGCCGGCGCTCGTGCTGTGGCTGGCGATCCTCGCCGTCGGCTTCCTCATCCAGGACGGGCTGCACTCCTTCCAGTCCGAGAGCGCGGTCAACCGGGCGCTGCAGTCGACCCGCACCAGCACCTGGGACGCGGTGACCGCCGTGTGGTCGCACATCGGCAACACCGAGATCGTCATCGGGGTGTGCGTCGTGATGGTCGGGGTCGTCCTCGCCCTCACCCGGCGCTGGTCGATCGCCCTCGTGCCGGCCATCGCCATCTCGCTGCAGGCCACCGTCTTCGTCGTCGCCACCGAGATCGTCGGGCGGCCGCGTCCCGACGTGCCGCACCTCGACCCGGCGCCGCCGACGTCGTCGTACCCCAGCGGGCACGTCGGGGCCTCGACGGCCCTCTACCTCTCGCTCGCCCTGCTGGCGCAGCGGGTCCGCCACCCGCTGCTGCGCCGGGTGCTCACCGCGGTGTGCGTCGTCATCCCGCTCCTCGTGCTGTACGCGCGGCTGTACCGCGGCATGCACCACCTCACCGACGTCCTCGTCGGGCTGGTCAACGGCATCGTCTGCGCGACGCTGGCGTGGGGCTACCTGCGGGAGCGCCGCACGCGCTGACGCCGCGCGCTCGGGCCCTCAGACCCGGGCGTGCCGCGCGCGGAAGAAGGAGTAGACGCCGTACGCCGCGATGCCGAGGGAGACGACGGCGAGCATGGTCTGGCCGCCCGGCGCCTCGAGGATCGTGTGCAGGGCCCCGTCGAGGCCGCGGGCCTCGGCGGGGTCGGCGTGCAGCGCGGCGAGGGCGAAGAGGACCCCCACGACGCCGAGGGCCACGCCCTTGGCGACGTACCCGTAGCGCCCGGCCACCTCGGCCGGGCGGCCCGGGTGCTCCTCGAGGTCGGCGAGGAACCGGCGCTTCCACCCCTTGTAGACGTGGTAGGCGCCCACCCCGAGGACGACGAGCCCGACGACGGCGACGAGCAGCCGGCCGAAGGCCTGCTGCATGAGCGTGCGGGTCAGGTCGGCGCTCTGGTCGGCGCCGGACCGCCCGCCGGCGCCGACGGCGTAGCGGCCGGTGGTGACGGCGAGGACGACGTACGTCACCGTCTTGGCCACCGCCTTGACCTTCCCCGACGCCTGGCGCTGGAGGAACACCTCGGTGACCTGCCACAGCCCGAGCAGGGCGAAGCCGAGGAGGATCACCCACAGCAGCGCGCGGCCGAGTCCGTTGCCGGCCAGGGAGGACAGCGCGCCGGACTGGTCGGCCGACGCGGCGACGCCCTCGTGGAGGACGAGCTGGAGCCCGATCCAGGCGATGAGCAGGTGCAGCACCCCGGAGGCGGCGTAGCCCAGGCGCGCGCCCGCCTCGACCGCGGGGTGGTCGTTGGCCTTGCGGGCGGCCTCGTCGACGGTGGCGTCCATCCCGGCATTGTGTCGTCAGCGGCGGGCCGCGCGCGAGCCCCACCACACCCGGGGTCCGCCGGCTCCCGGGACGACCCGTCGCGGTGCGGCAGGATGGGTCGGTGAGCGCACGCGAGGCCCCCGCCTCCCGCACGCCCGGGGTGCCCGGGCGGGCCGTCGACGCACCCGGCCAGCAGGACGCCGACGGCCGCCCGGCGGTGCACGTGGAGGGGGCCCCGGTCGTCACCCCGGAGGTCGCCGCGCTGCTCGCCGCCGACCCGGCCGGTCACCCCCGCGCCGAGGTGGTCGAGCCGCCCAGCCCCGAGCGCGTACGACGCCCCGCCGACCTGCTGCGCCTCGTCGTCTCGGTCGCGGTCCTCGTCGTCGTCATCGCCCTCGCCGACCTCGCGGTCGGGACGGCCGGCGCGCTCGAGCAGGACCTCAGCCTCGCCACCACCGGGGCCCCGCGGCTGCTGCTCCAGGTCGTCTCGTGGGTCGCCGGGCTCGCCGTCGTCCTGCTCCCGCTCGTCATCGGCGCCGACCTGCTGCGGCGCTCGCGGCCGCGCCAGCTCGTCGAGGCGCTGGTCGCCGCGGGGGTCGGGGCGCTGCTCGTCCTCGCGCTGCGCACCCTCGTCCTCGAGGGGCACGTGGCCAGCCTGCTCAGCGCGCTGACCCGCCCGACCGTCGACGGCCGCTCGTCCCCGGCCGACGCCGTGCTCGTCTCGCTCACGGCGCTCATCACCGTCGCCGACGTCGGCGGCCGCCGGTGGGTGCAGCCCACGGCCGCCGTCATCATCGTCTCGTCGGCCGTGACGACCTTCGCCTCCGGCCAGAGCACCGGCCTGGCCGTCGTCGTGTCCCTGCTGCTCGGCTGGAGCGTCGGGCTCGCCGTGCGCTACGGCCTCGGCGCCGTGCCGACCCGGCCGCCGGGCAGCGACGTCGCCCTCGCCCTCCAGGGCGCCGGGCTCGAGGTGCGCCGGCTGCTGCTCGAGGACCCCGACGACTCGGGGGAGCGCTCCTACCGCGCCGTCACCCCGACCGGCGAGCTCGACGTGCAGGTCCTTGACCGGGATACCTTCGGGTTCGCGACCGGGCGACGGTTCTGGCGGATGCTGCGGCTGCGCGGGGCGAGCACCCGGGCGCCGGCGCTCAACCTGCGCGCCGAGGTCGAGCACCGCGCGCTGGTCGCGCTCGCGCTCGCCGACGCCGGGGTCCGCGCCCCGCGGGCGCTCGCGGTCTGCGAGGTCGGCCCGTTCTCGGCCTGCCTGGCCTACACCGACCCGCAGGGGCGGACCCTCGCCGAGGTCGGCGAGGCCCTCACCGACGACGAGCTGGCCGCCGTGTGGGAGCTGCTCGCCACGCTGCGCCGCCGCCGGCTCGCGCACCGCGGGCTGGGTCCGGACGTGGTGATGGTCGCCCACGGTGACGACGGGGCGCCGTACGGCGTCCTGCGGCGGGTCGGCGGCGGCGACGTCGCCGCCGCGGACCTCGCGCTGCGCATCGACGCGGCGCAGCTGCTCGTCACCGTCGCGCTCGCCGCCGGCGCCGAGCGCACCGTGCGCACCGCGATCGCGCGGCTCGGCGAGGACGCCGTCGTCTCGGCGCTGCCGCTGCTGCAGCCGATCGTCTTCACGACCTCCACCCGCGCGGCGCTGCGGCGCGACAAGGAGCTGCTCGGGCGGCTGCGCGACGAGATCACCCGCGTGCGGCCGCAGGCCGAGCAGGTCGAGCCGCTGCAGCTGCGCCGGGTCACCGGCCGCGGCGTCGTCACGGTCGCCGGCCTCGGCGTCGCCGGCTACTTCATCCTCACCCAGCTGGCCAAGGTCGACGTCGGCCGCGTCGTCAGTGAGGCGCGCTGGACGTGGGCCGTCGCGACCGTCGTCGCCGCCGCGCTGACCTTCGCCGGCGCGTCGACCGTGCTGGCGGGGTCGGTGACGATCCGGCTGAGCTTCGTGCGGACCTACATGACCCAGCTGGCCGTCGCGTTCAGCGGGCTCGTCGCGCCGGCGGTCATCGGCAACCTCGCGCTCAACACCCGCTTCCTGCTGCGCTCGGGCGTCGCGCCCGGCGTCGCCGCGGCGAGCGTCGGGCTCGCCCAGGTCGCGCAGTTCTGCTCCTACGTCATCCTCCTGCTCGTCTCCGGCGTGCTCGCCGGGACCGGGCCGCGAGCGTCGTTCACCCCGCCGGCCGCGCTCGTCGCGGCCATCCCGGTCGTCGTCCTCGTCGTGCTCGCGCTCCTCGCGGTCCCGAAGGTCCGCAAGGCGATCGCCTCGCGGGTGCTGCCGCAGGTGCGGGCCGTCGTGCCGCAGGTGCTCGGGGTCTTCCAGCACCCCGGCAAGGTGGCCCAGCTGCTCGGCGGCGCGATGCTGCTCGACACCTCGTTCGTCGCCAGCCTGGTCTGCGCGACCCGGGCCTTCGGCGCCGAGCCACCGGTCGCGGCCGTCGCCGTCGTCTACTTCGCCGGCGCGATCATCGGCTCCGCCGTGCCCACCCCGGGCGGCCTCGGCGGCATCGAGGCGGCCATCTCGGCCGGGCTCATCGCCATCGGCGTCGACAGCGGCACGGCGGTGTCGTCGGTGCTGCTCTACCGGCTCGCGACGTACTGGCTGCCGATCCCCTTCGGCTGGTTCGCGCTCAACCGCCTCACCACCTGGCAGGCGATCTAGTCCCGTTCAGACGCGGACGGCGCGGTGCAGCACGACCTCGTGGCGGACCGCGACCTCGTCGGGGAGGGCGGCCCGGATCCGGGCGAGCAACCCCTCGCGCACGGCGGCGTCGAGGACGAGGTACGCCGACACCGTGCCCAGCTGCCCGACGAGGTCGTCGGCGCTCGCCGTCCCGGTCGAGGTCAGGTCGTGCTGCTCGACGTCGGTGAAGGCCGGGTGGGCGCGCCAGTCGGTGCCGGGCCAGCGTAGGTCGTCCTCGGGCTCGCCCACCCTCCACGAGGGGACGTCGTCGCCCGGCATGACCTCGTCGCGCAGCCGTGCGACCCGTTCCCGCAGGTCGTCGTCGACGAGCTCGGTCGGGCCCCCGACGCCGACGACGGCGCCGCCGGGGCGCAGCAGCGCGGCGACCCGGTCCCAGCGGGTCGCGACGTCGGTCCAGTGCCAGGCCGCCGCGGCCCACGCGACGTCGTACGGGGTCCCGGCGGCCGACGGGGGGAGCGTCTCGAGGGTCGCCGCGACCACCGTGACCGGCAGCCCCGCCGTCGTCCGCTCGAGGACGGCCCGCATCGCCGGGTCGGGCTCGACGGCCGTCGTGCGGACGCCGCGCCCCGCGAGCAGGCGGGTGGCCTTGCCGGTGCCGGCCCCGATCTCGAGGCCGCGCAGGCCCTCCGGGGCGCCGAGACCGCGCAGCGCGAGGTCGGCGACCACCTGCGGGTAGCCGGGCCGGTAGCGCTCGTAGCGCTCGGCGACCGACCCGAAGGTCAGCGCCCGCGCGACCGCCTCGCTCACGCCACCGGTGCCGTCGGCGCGGGGCCCTCGACGTTGACCGTCGGGACCCCGCTGCCGCAGCGCACGACGACCGCGCGGGACGGCTCGTCCGCGGGGTTGGACTCGCGGTGCACCGCGCCGGCCGGGACGTGCAGGAAGTCGCCCGCGCGCGCCTCGACGACGTGCGACCCGCCGGGACCCGACTCGAGCCGGAACGTCCCCGACACGATGTAGAGCGTCGTCTCGTGCTCGCCGTGGTGGTGCCAGCCGGTGACCGAACCCGGCTCGGTGTCGACGGTGCCGCTCCACATCCCGCCGGTGGACAGGGCCATCTCGCGCGACATGCCGGGTGTCGGGTCGGCCGGCCGCAGCGCGTCGGCGGGCACGAGCTCGCAGGGACGGGCGGCGTCGGGCGAGGAGGTCGGCACAGCGACATCACACCACCGGTCGGCCGCCGCGGCCACCGCTCGCGTCGTGGGTCAGGGGCCGGCGGTCGTCGTCGCGGGCGCGGACGCCGGGGCGTCCCCGGGCAGCGGGGTCACGCTGACCCGCGGCGGACTGTCCGGGGCGACCAGGGCGGCCACCTCGGACGCCGTGACGGGCTGCGTCGACAGGTCCCCGGTCTGCGCGACCGGCACGCCCTGCGGCTGGCCGTCGGCCTGGACGAACTGCACCCGCTCGACCCCCTCGACGGACGTCGCGGTGAGGACGACCTGTGCGACCGCCACCGGCAGCCGTCCGGGGGCCGGGTCCTGCTGGCTGATGATCTGCACCGTCGCCGTGCCGCCCTCGAGCGAGCGCAGCGACAGGACGGTGCCGGGGGAGAGGTCGGTGAGCAGCCCCCGGGCCCGGTCCCGCTCGCTCGGGCCGACGGCGAGCCGGGTGAGCAGGTCCTGGAGCAGCGGCCGCACCGGCGCGTTATCGAGCCCGATCGCGACGGGGACGAGCTGCTGCTGGTCGTCCACGAGGTAGACCGACGCGCGCGCCGTCGAGAACGTCGGCGTCGTCGTCGAGGTCGACGTCGGGCCGAGCAGCCCCGACGGCACCTGCTCCGGCGGGACCCGCTGCCCGCGCCCGTCGCCGGGCAGCCCGCACCCGCCGGCCAGCAGCGCGACCGTGAGCACGACCGCCGCGCCCGCCGCCGCCCGGCCCGTGCGGGGTCCCGCGCCGCTCGCGCCGCTCACGCCGCCCCCGCCGGGGCCGCCGCGTCGACCTGCAGCGGCAGCATGAGGCAGAACCGCGCCCCGCCGTCGGCGGAGGCGGGCTCGACCCACACCCGCCCGCCGTACGCCGCCGCGGTCTCGGCGACGAGGCTCAGGCCGAGGCCGCTGCCCGGCAGGCTCCCCCTCGACCCGCCGCGCACGAACCGCTCGAACACCCGGGTCCGCTCGTCCGGGGCCACCCCCGGTCCCGCGTCCTCGACGCAGACGCGGACGGCGTCACCGACGACGCCGACGCGCACCCGGGTCGCCCCGCCGCCGTGCCGGTCGGCGTTGTCGAGCAGGTTGACGACGGCGCGCGACAGCTGCCAGCGGTCCGCGACGACGACCGGCGGGACGGGCCCGCCCTCGACGTGCAGCAGGCCCGGGTCGCGGTGGCTGGCCGCCAGGGTCTCCGCGAGCAGCTCGGCGGCGTCGAGCGGCACGACGGTGCCGCGGACGCCCGCGTCGAGCCGGCCCAGCTCGAGCAGGTCCTCGAGGGTGCGCCGGAACCGGTCGAGCTCGCCGTCGACGAGGTCGAGCGCCCGCCGGGTCCGCTCCGGCAGCTCGTCGCGTCGGCGCCGGATGACCTCGACGCTGGCGACGAGCGTGGTGAGCGGGGAGCGCAGCTCGTGCCCGACGTCGGCGGCGAAGCGCGCGTCGCGCCGGATCCGCTCCTCGAGCGCCTCGACCATGCTGTTGAAGGAGCCGACGATGGTGGCCAGGTCGGGGTCGCTCGTCGGGGGCAGGCGGGTCTGCAGGCCGCCGGCGGCGATCCGGGCGGCGGCCCCGGCGACGTCGTCGAGGGGGGCCATCACCCGCGCGGAGGCGAGCCGGCCCGCCGCCGCGCCGGCCGCCGTCCCGAGGACCGCGAAGGCGAGCAGGACGACGAGCAGCGTCGACAGCGTGGAGGCGAGCTCGTCGGTCGTGGACACCTCGTAGAACCGCGCGCCGGACTCGCGCAGCGGCACCCCGACCACCACCGCCGGCCGCCCCCGCACCCGCGTCCACGCGTAGGTGACCGACCCCTGGTCGACCCCTGCGACGACCTGCGGGGGGACCGCCGACGGGCCGAGGTCGAGCGAGGAGGTGTACCACCGGCCCCCGCGCTCGAGGAGGAGGTCGGAGTCGGCCGACGAGCCGGCCGCGCCGAGGACGTCCTCCTGCACCCGGACCCCCGACGTCCGCAGGTTGTCGACGACGACCGCCGCGTCGACGTACGTCTGCCGCAGGGCGACCTGCTCGCGCTGCTCGACGAGGTAGTGCCGCGCCGCGAGGTAGGTGCCGACGGCCAGCAGCAGCGACAGGAGCAGCCCCCCGACGGCGAACGAGAGCGTGATGGTGCCGCGCAGCCCGATCGGCCGGCGCACCACCGCGGCCGCGCCCCGGCCGACCGCACGACGCCACGCGGCCCTCACGCCGGCCTCACCCACCGCTCACGCCCGGCTCACGGCACGTCCACGCGGTACCCCTGGCCGCGCACGGTGAGGACGACGGCGGGTGCGCTGGGGTCCCGCTCGACCTTGGTGCGCAGCCGGCGCACGTGGACGTCGACGATGCGCTCGTCGCCGAAGTAGTCCCGGTCCCAGACCCGCTCGAGCAGTGCGCGGCGCGACAGGACGTGGCCGGGGTGGGTGGCCAGCTCGGTGAGCAGCCGGAACTCGGTGACGGTGAGCGACAGCTCCTCGCCGCCGCGCCGGACGACGCCCGCGGCGACGTCGAGGACGAGCGGCCCGTCGGGGGAGAGGACCACGCCGTCGCCGCGCGGCCCCGCGTCCGGCCCGCCCACGGGGGCCGCGTGGCGCCGCCGCATGGCCCGCAGCCGGGCGGTCACCTCGACGACCTGGAACGGCTTGGTCACGTAGTCGTCGGCGCCCGCCTCGAGCGCGGCGACGATGTCGTCGGTGTCGCGGCGGGCGCTGACGACGATGATCGGCGCCTGGCTGAAGGGGCGCACCTGGCGGATGAAGGACAGCCCGTCCATCCCGCCGAGCATGAGGTCGACGAGCATGAGGTCGGGCGGGGTGCGGCCCACGAGGACGAGGGCCGCCTCGGCGCTCGCCGCCTCGACGACGTCGTACCCCTCGTCCTCCATGGCCAGGGCCATGGCGGCACGGATGCCGTCGTCGTCCTCGAGCACGAGCAGGGTGACCACGGGCCCATCCTGCCAGCGCCGCGGGCACCGACGGCCCCGCCGAGGGGGTCGTACGGGGGTCGGCGGCGAGATGTCACGCAACCGCAAGAGAATCGCCGGACCACCTCAACACCGCGTTGCCACAGTGGGGTCAGCCGGACGGGGTGACCCGACCGGCACCGGTCCGGACCGCTCGTCCGGGCCGGAGCAGGAGGGACACGGAGGAGGAGCGATGGACCTGGGGACGACGCGGACGGCATCGGGTGCGACGGTGCCGGCCTGCTCGGCCCCGGTGGGAGTGCGGGTCACGGACCGTGGGGACGGGGTCGTGACCGTGGCTCTCCGTGGGGACCAGCTGGCGGCAGGGCTCAACGAGCTGCGGTGGCGGCTCGGCCAGCTGGTCCCCGGTTCCGCCCACACCGTCCACCTCGACGTCAGCGAGCTGGACCACCTCTCGTCCGGGTGCATCGCCACCCTGCTGTGGGTGCGCCGGGCCTGCACGGCCCGCCACGTCGTCTTCGTGCTCGTCGGGGCCGGCGGTCGCAGCCGCGACCAGCTGCGTCGTACGGGCCTGGGCCAGGTGCTGCAGGTGGCGGCGTCGTGACCGCCGTGCTGCACGCCCCTCCGCGGGCCCGTGCCCTCGTCGACGCCACGCCGCTGCCCGGGCGCGTCGCCCGGCACCTCGTCGCCGGGTACGACGTCGTGCGGTGGGCCCCCGGGCCCGGTGGCACCGTGCGGCTGCTGCCGGGGCTGCGCCGCTGCGGCGCCGTCGTCGGGCAGCAGGGCGGCCCGGGCGGCCCCGGTGGGCCGCTCGCCGACGACGTCCCGCTGCGGGTGCCCGACTCGGCGACCACCCTCTGGGCGCACGACGACGGCGTCGTCACCGTGCGGACCCGCCTCGCGCCGCCCGCCCTGCTCGTGCGGGTCCGGCCCGGCCCGGTCGAGCTCGTGCCGCAGGTCCCAGGCACCCCGGGGACGGTCGTGCTCGCCCCCGGTGACCGGCTCGTCGTCCTCACGGACGCCGCCTTCGACGCCCCCCGCGGCGTCGCCGACCTCGTGGGGGGCCCGGTCGGGGCTCCCGGCGCCGACCCGGTCGTCGACCGGCTCCGGGCCGGCGACGGCGTCGCCCTGCTCACCCACCTGCTGCGCGACGCCCCCGGTGCCGGTGGCGTCGTGCTCACCCGGCTCCCCCCGCCTGCCCCTGCGGGGGAGCCGGGTGCCCCGGCTCGGGAGGCTCTCGCGACCCGCCCCCCTCGGGTCTGACCCCCTGGGCCTCGTGCCGACGGCGACGTCGGCGCCCTGACGGCCCCCGGTCCTCCGCTCCGGGGGTCGTCGGCGTGCCCGGGTTCCTGCCTCGGGCACAATGACGCGCGAGGGCCCCAACCGCGCGTGCCGCTGCGGCGTCCTGGGGTCGTGACAATCGTGACGCTGCCCGCCCGTCGGGCGACGAGGGGGGTGGGGATGGCGCCCGCGCGCGCCGTGGCGTCGGTCGACGAGCAGGTCCGCGAGGTCTACGAGGCGCACTACGGCCGCCTGGCCGGGTGGACGACCAAGCTCGTCGAGGACCGCGACCTGGCCCACGACCTCGCCACGGAGGCCTTCGTCCGGCTGGTGCGGCACTGGGACGAGGTCGACGACCCCCGTCCCTGGCTGTACGGCGTCACCGCCAACCTCGTGCGCGACACCTGGCGCAAGCGCGGCCGCGAGCACGTCGCCTACGGCAAGCTCGGCGTGGCCGGCGACGGGGACCCCGCGCCCGGCGTCGACGTCGCCACCCGGGTCAGCGTCCGCGAGGCGGTCGAGTCCCTCCCCGAGCGGCTGCGCACGACCGTGCTGCTGCACTACTTCGCCGACCTCACCGTCGCGCAGGTCGCCGCCCAGCTCGGCAAGAGCGACGGCGCGGTCAAGCGCGACCTCTTCGACGCCCGCCGACGGCTGGCCCCACTCCTGGAGGAGGCCCGATGAGCCAGCCCCCGAGCGGCCCGCGCGACCCCCACGACCCGTACGACGCCGACGGCTGGTCGGCGGCGTCCGGTGCGCCCGACGAGCACGGGTCGGGGGAGCACGGGTGGGGTGAGCACGGGTCCGGTGAGCCGCGGGACGCGGTCGACCCCGTCGCCGCCTTCTTCGCCGCCGAGCGCGACGACGTCCGACCGCTCGCCGCCGACGAGGTGCGGTGGCAGCGGATCACCCGCGAGGCGCGCTCGCGCCGTCGGCAGGGACCGCTGCGCTGGGTGGCCGCCGCGGCCGCCGTCCTCGTCGTCGGCGGAGGGGTCGCCGGCCTCGTCGGGCGGCACCAGAGCGAGACCGTCGCGTCCGCGCCGCGCCCGACGGTGACCCGGACGGTGTACGTCGACCCGTCCCCGACCGCCGCGGACCCGACCGCCGCGACCCCGAGCAGCCCCTCGACCTCCGCGCCCCCGGCGACGACGACCCGCGCCGGGGTGCCGGCGGACCTGCGCCTCGTGTCGGTCTCCAGCGTCGCCAGCGGGCGGCTGTGGGGGCTCGGCTCCGCGACCTGCGCCGGGACGCCGTGCGCCCTCGTCGTCACCTCGACCGACAGGGGCACGAGCTGGTCGGTCGCCGGCACGGTGCCCGGCGTCACCGCCGGTCCCGCGCGCCCCGTCTCCGGTGGGGCGGCCGGGGTGGGCGCCGCCGCCGACGTGACGGACGTGCGCTTCGCCGACGACCGCACCGGCTGGGTCTTCGGGGCGCAGGTGCTGCGCACGACCGACGGCGGGCGCACCTGGACGACGTACGCCCACGGGGGCGGACCGGTCCTCGGGCTCGAGACCGACGGGCGCGAGGTCGTCCTCGCCGCCGCCGACCGCTGCACCGCCGCGACGTGCACCGGCGACGTCACCGTCTCGCGCGCGGCGGTGGCCGACGCGTCGGCGGCGCCGGTGGGGGCGCCGTACGGCGTCGGTCAGGGCTACGCGGGGCTCGAGGTCGCCTGGCGGGCCCGGACGGCGTACGTCGCCGTCGTCGGCGGCAGCCAGGCGTCGGTCCCCGTGCAGGTCGGGACGACGTCGGTGACGCCGCTCGGTGGGCCGGACTGCGGCGCGTCCGTGGACGGCGGCGCCCTCGTCGTGGCGGCGGCCGACGGTTCGCGGTTGCTCGGCTTCTGCCGCGGTCCGGGCAGCGCGGGGAGCGCGCACCTGCTCGCGCCGCAGACCAGCGCGGACGGGACCACCTGGACCCCCGGCCCGTCCGGGGCCTCCGTCGCCCTTCCCGACGCCCCGCTGCTGTCGGCGGCCGCCGCCGACGGCACGCGCCTGGTGGTCGCCGCGGGGGCGTCGGGCGGCGGCGCCTCGGACGTCGAGGTCAGCGTGGACGGCGGCGCCACCTGGGCCGCCCCCGCCTCGCTGCACCCGCCGGACGGCGGGTTCGGCTGGCTGGGCGCGTCCGGCGGTGGGACCTACCTGGCGCTGCCCGCGGTCCCGAACGGGTCGTTCTGGCGCAGCGCCGACGCAGGCCGGACCTGGCAGGAGGTCCGGGTCGCCGGCTGACGCGGACTGCTGCGGGGGCGGGACGTCGACGTCACCCCGTGACCCGGACTGCTGCGGGGGCGGGACGTCGACGTCACCCCCGTGACCCGGACTGCTGCGGGGGCGGGACGTCGACGTCACCCCCGTGACCCGGACTGGTGCGGGTGAGGGACCTCGACGTCACCCCACGGCGGTCAACGGCGGGCGCGCAGCGGGAGCCAGACGACGAGGCCCATGAGCGCCATCGCCAGCGGGATGTGGATGGCGGTCATCGACGCGGCATCGCCGATGAGCCCGCCGAGGTACGCCTCGAGGACGAGCAGGACGAGGAGCGCCGCCGAGCCCACGACGAGGTCGCGCCGGGCGCGCAGCTTCACGACGCCGACCACCGTGGCGACGAACGCGAGGAGGATGGCCAGGTCCGCGCCACGGGCGTGGACCTCGACCCACGACTCCGTGTAGTCCTTGCCCTCGTGGATGAACAGCCCGGCCCACAGCCCTTGGAGGAGGACGACGAGGCTGGTCACGCCGACGAGGACGGAGAAGGCGGTGCTGCGTGGCGCGCTCGCCGGGCGGATCGTGGTCTCGGACTGCGTGGTGGTGTGCGACATGGTGGTGCCCTCCGGTGGGCCCGGCGAGGGACCGGGCGGATGGCTCGACGCTAGGCAGGCCGCGCGAGCGCTCGCCCTCGTCGTCGACGCGCTCGGTCGAACGCTGACCCCCTCCTGACCGGGCCCTGACCGATCTCCCAGGCGCTGCCCAGGTCCCGTCCGGGCAGCAGTCGGGATCCGGGGTTGACGTCGACGTCCCACTCACGCAGCAGTCGGGTTGCGGGGGGTGACGTCGACGTCCGCTTCCGCAGCAGTCGGGTCAGGGGGTGGCCCGCTCCTCCTCGGTGGCCTCGCGGACGACGATCCGGGTCCACGCGCCGACGTACACCCGGTCGTCGTCGCTCAGCTCGGTGCGCGGGCCGACGGCGATGGGGTCGATTGGCAGCGGGCCGGCGGCGGGGCCGACGTACGTGCCGTTCGACGAGCCGAGGTCCTCGACGAACCAGCGCCGCCCGTCCGTCGTCAGCTGCGCGTGACGGCGGCTGACGCCGGTGTCGCTCGTGCAGTCGACGTCGGGGACGATGTTGCGGCTGGCCGAGACCCGCCCGACGAGGTTGCTGCGCTTGGTCAGCGGCACGACGGTCGGCAGCCCGGGGGAGGGCAGCGGCTCCTCGGCCTCCTGGCCCTCGTACCAGGCCGGGTCCACCCACACCTCGGCCACCCACTGCACGACCGGCTCGGCCGGCGCCGGGGCGGCGACCGGCTCGTCGGGCTCGGTGTCGGGCCCCTCCGACGACGCCGGTACGACGCCCTGGCCGTCCCCCTCACCCTCGGCGGCGGCCCCGGGGGCCCGCTCGCCCCGGGGCAGCGCCCCGGTGGTGAAGTCGTAGCCGCACGCCTCGCAGAACAGTGCGTCCGGCAGGTTCGTCGTGCCGCAGTGCGGGCACGCCTGGCTCGACGCCGCGGCGGGCTCGGCCGACGCGGACGTCACCGACCCGACGGGCTGGTGCTCCCGGTCGATCGGGGCGCCGCAGGTGTCGCAGAAGTCGTCGGCCTGCGACTCGTGGCCGTTCGGGCAGATCACTTGCGCACCCGCGTCGTCTTGGTGGAGGCCGTGTCGAGGGCCATCTCGTCGAGCTTGTCGGTGCCCTTCTTCAGCCGCACCGTCCCGGTCTCGGCGTTGTCGATCTCGACGACCTTGCGCAGTCGCGAGGTCATCTCCGCGTCTCCGCCGGCGGTGGCCAGCTGGACGGCGCGGCCGAGCTTGGAGGTCGCCTCGTCGTCGCGGCCGGCGGCCTTGGCGGCCAGCCCGTCCTGGATGGCCTGGGCCAGCTCGGCCTTGCCGGTGTACTGCGCGACGTGGTCGTCGATCCGCGTGGTCAGCGACTCGTCGGCCGACCAGGTGGCCTTGACCAGCGCCTGGGTCTGCACCTCGGAGCCCAGCGCGACCTGCACGCGGGCGGCGAGCTGCTCCTGACCGACCGACTTGGCCGGCAGCCGGACCGCGACGTGGTAGTCGCGGCTCTCGTCCGCCCACGCCCCGAGCGGGTAGCCGGAGGTGAGCGGGTTGACCTGCGTGCGGCGTGCCGTCAGGTCCTCCAGGGTCGGGGCGACCTGCTTGACGAAGAGGGTCTGCGACCCCTGCGGCGCCCACACCCGCAGGTCGACGCCGGCGACGCCGCGGGCCATCGAGCGCCGGACCAGCGAGCTGAACTCGGCGGCCATGTCGCCCGCCGACGGGATGAGGTCGACGGTGCCCATGAGGGCGGAGGAGATCCGGCGCACCTCGTCGATCTGCCAGCGCGACCCGAGCCCCCGGCAGTCGCACTGGAACCGCCCGCTCGCGGCGGCGATGGCCGCCGTCAGCTGCTCGGGGGTCTCGTGCTCGTTGGTGCCGTCGGTGAGCAGGATCGCGTGGCGCTGGGTCGCCTGCGGGACGGAGTCGAAGACCTGGGTGGCCTTGGTCAGCCACGTCCCCATCGCCGTGCCGCCGTCGGCGCGGAACGCGCCCATCGCGGCGATCGCCTGCTGCCGGGTGACCGGGTCCATCCGCGCCATCTGCGGCTGCCCGGGGGCGGCGTACGGGTAGACGAGCGTGCCGACGTGGTTGCCCGCGATGACCGCGAACCAGGTGCCGTCGAGGATCTCGGTCAGCGCCGCGGTCGCCGCGTGCCGACCCTGGGCGATGCCAGCCTCGCCCATCGACCCCGAGGTGTCGACGATGATGACCTCGGCCGCGTCGGCCGTCCCCGAGCCGGCCGTCCCGGCGTCGCGGCAGGTGACCCGGACGATCGCGTGGACGTCGGTGCCCCCGTCGGGCAGGTACTCGTTCTGGAAGACCTCGGCGGTGAACTGTGCCATCAGGGCGTGTCCTTCGTGTCGTCGATCGGGTCGGTCTGGTCGGGCGCGCTCGTCGGGCCGACCCGGGCGAGCGCCACCGAGATGTTGTCGATGCCGCCGCGGTCGTTGGCCCAGTCCACCAGGGCCCGGGCCAGCGTCGGCGGGTGGTGCCCGTCGGCGCCGAGGTCGGCGACGGTGTCGGCGACGAGCAGCCGCAGGGCCTCCGCGTCGGAACAGTAGTTCCACAGCCCGTCGCTGCACACGAGCAGCCAGCCGTCGCGGTCGAGGTCGAGGTCGGCCGTGTGCGGGGTGAGGTCCTCGGGGGCGTCGACGCCGAGCCACCGGGTGATCGCGTGCGCCCCCTTGCCGGTCTCGGCCTCCTCGCGCGGGACGCCGGCGGCGATCTGCTCCGCGGCGAAGGAGTCGTCGCGGGTCAGCTGCCGCGCGTCCCCGGCCGGGTCGTCCGGCAGCCAGTAGGCCCGGCTGTCCCCGACGTTGCCGACGACGGCGACGCCGTCGCCGACGAGGGCGGCGACGAGCGTGCACGACGGCGGGCTGTCGAGGGGGGTCTCGGTCGGCGCCGCCGTCGCGACGACCGCATCGCGCGCGGCGAGCACGGCGTCGGTCAGGCGCTGGACCGCGTTGGCCACGAACGCCGTCCGCGTCCCCGCCCCCCGCGGCACGGGGTCGTCGAGGACGTCGCGGGCGGCGCGGCTCGCGGCGAGGCTCGCGACGTGCGAGTCGACCGAGTTCGACACCCCGTCGCAGACGACGAGGGCGGCCCGGCGCAACGGCTCGGGGGAGGCGTCGAGCGCGAGGGCGTCCTCGTTGCGGTGGTGGCGCCGGCCGATGTCGCAGACCCCGGCCACCCACGCGGCGGGCGCCTCCTCGTAGTGGTCGCGCGGGTCCGGCTCCTTGGCGCCGCACACGTCGCAGTAGCCGTCCTCGAAGTGCCCCTCGCCGCACGCGGCGCACACCGCGGCCGGCGCGGCGACCGGTCCGGTCAGCTCGCTGCTGCTCCGGCGCGAGACGGGGCCGGTCCAGCCGACGTCGAGGGGCGACTCCTCGCCCGCCTCGGCGGTCACCGGGTCGGCGGGCACGGTGCGGGTGGCAGCCGCCGGCGCCCCGGCGGCCCCGCCGGTGAAGTCGGTCCCGCAGGCCTCGCAGAACTGCGCCCCGACGCCGTACGACGCCCCGCACGCCGGGCAGGTGCCCGCCTCCGTCGTCACGCTCACGCGCTCCCCTCCTGCGCCGACCCGGGCCCTGACCCGGCCCCGCTCTGCGGCGCCGCGGCCTCCCCGACGACGGTCGGGCCGGTCCAGCCGACGTCGAGCGGGGACTCCTGCCCGGGCGGGGCCGCCTGCGGGGTGCCGGCCAGGGTCGCCGCCGGGGTCGGCTCGGTCTGCGCGTGCCCGGCGGCGGGCACCTCCGCGGGCGCGGGCGGCGTCACCCCCGCCGCCAGGTCGTCGGCGGTGAAGTCGTGGGCGCACGCCTCGCAGAAGAGCGCGCCCTCGATCCGCTCGGTCCCGCACTGCGGGCAGGTCCGCACCCCTGTGGTCATCGTCGTCCCGTCCTCGTCCTCGTCGCCGGTCGTCAGGGGGGTCATCGCAGCGACCAGGGCCGCACCGTGTTGGCCTGGTCGACCAGCCGCACCCGCTCCTGCTTGTCGGGCGTCAGCGACGCCAGCCGCCGCAGCGCGTCCTCGAGCGCGAGCCGCATCGACTTGGCCGTCGCCGGGTGGGGGCCGATCCGCAGCGCCGGGTCCTCGCCGCGCTCGACGACGGCACGCAGGCCGTTGTCGTAGATCCGCACGTCGAGCCGGGCCCGGTCGGCGGGCTCCATGACGACGCCCTCGACGCTGGCCCGGGCCGCGGCCAGCGCGTCGAGCCCGGCGCCCGGCTGCGCGAGCAGGTCGGCGCGGGTCTGACGGGCCAGCGCGTGCGCCCCGGACGTCGACGGGACGAGGTCGAGCGCGAGGACGGCGCCGCGCAGGTCGCCGGCGCGGGCGCGCAGCCGGGCCAGCCCGAACGCGCCGGCCGGGGTGTAGCCGAGGTCGGTGCGGGCGCAGGCGGCGTACAGACCCATCGCGACGTCCGACTCGCCGCTCGCCTCGCAGGCGAGGGCGAGCGCGAGCTTGGGCGCGAGCTCGCCGGGCACCTGCCCGTAGACGGCGTTGAACGCGCTCTGCGCGGCGGCCCAGTCGCCGCGCGCGAGCGCGGCCAGCCCCTGCATCCACACCGCGCGCCACTCCCAGGGGTCCTCGCGCAGCAGCTGGTCGGCGGTCGCGTCGACGACGTCGGGGCGCCCGGCGACGAGCGCGGTGCGGCACGTCTCGAGCCGCACCTCCGGCGACGGCGGGGTCGGCGCCCCGGCCAGGGCCTCGAGCCGCTCGAGCGGTCGCAGCCCCTCGAGCCCCGCCAGCCAGCCGGCGTGCGGGTCGCTCGGGTCGACCCGCAGGGCGGGGAGGGTCTGCCAGTCGAGCCGGTCGGTCGCGATGGCCGGGCTCTCGAAGAGCAGCGACGAGGCCGACCCGGTCGCCCGCCCGCCGCGGCCGTCGCGGGCCCGCTCGGCGCGGTCCTGCGCGACGACCTCGCGCAGCACGCCCATCATCTGCACGCGCAGCTCGTCAGCCGAGGCGAAGCGGTCGTCCGGGGACGGCGCGCAGGCCTTCGCCAGCAGCCGGTGGAGGGAGTCGTAGCGCTGGAAGAGGGGGGTGTCCGCGACCGCGGGCAGCGAGGCGACGTACGTCGACTGGTAGCCGCGGAACTCGGTCATGAGGACGACGAGCGTGCGCCCGATCGTGTAGACGTCGGAGGCGACCGTCGTGCCCTGCTCGGCGACCTCAGGGGCCTGGTAGCCGACGGTGCCGAAGATGGCCGACTCGTCGTCGTCGATGCGGCGCACGCCGCCGAGGTCGATGAGCTTGAGGTCGTCGCCGACCTGGATGAGGTTGTCGGGCTTGAAGTCGCAGTAGACGAGCCCGAGGTCGTGCAGGTACTGGAACGCCGGCAGGATCTCGACGACGTAGGCCAGCGCCTGGTCGGCCGGGATCGGGTCGTAGCGGCCGGCCTTGCGCATCCGCTGCTTGAGCAGCGACTTCAGCGACGTGCCGCCGACGTACTCCATGACGATGTAGCCGGCGTCGTCGTGGGTGACGAAGTTGTAGATCTCGACGATGTGCGGGTGCGAGACCTGGGCGAGGAAGCGCTGCTCGGCGATCGCCGCGGCGAGGGCGTCCGGGTCGCCCGAGTTGAGCAGGCCCTTGAGGACGACCCAGCGGTCGGACACGTTGCGGTCGCGGGCCAGGTAGACCCAGCCGAGCCCGCCGTGCGCGAGGCACCCGGCGACCTCGTACTGGCCGGCGACGAGGTCGCCGGGCCGCAATTTGGGGTCGAAGGAGAACGGCTGGCGGCACTTGGGGCAGAAGCCGGTCGTGCGGCCCGGCTGGCCGTCGTGCCCGCGGCCGACCGGGGTGCCGCAGGTCGAGCAGAAGCGCTTGGGCTCCGGGACGACCGGGTCGTCCATCACCGCGGTCGACGCGTCGATGGCGGCCACCGGCGGGATGGTCGTCAGCCCGGCGCCGAGCCGCGCGCTGCGCATCCGCTGCGAGCCGGCGCCGACCCGCCGGGTGGCGCGGCTGCCGGTCTGTCGAGCGCGGACCGACCCGAGCGCCGTGGAGGCCAGCCGGTTGCTGGCCCGGGACGCGGTCGACCCGGGGGAGGCGACCCCCGCCGGCTCCGGCACGGCCTGCGCCGAGGAGCCGCACACGTCGCAGAACCCGTCGACGAGGTGCCCGCCGCAGCCGGGCTGGGGGCAGGGGGTGCCGTCGGGCACGTCGGAGGTGATGACCTGCTGGCGCGCAGGGGGCAGGCCCGACCCGTCGTCGCCGTCGGGGTCGACGCCGTACCCCGCGGGGTACGACGCCCCGCCGGGGGACCCGCCGACGGTCGCCGTCGGGACCGCCGTGCTCGTGCCGCCGGCGCCGGGGGTGCCGCAGACGTCGCAGTAGCCGTCGACGACGGTGCCCGGGCAGCCCGGCTGGGTGCAGCCGCCCGCGCTGGCCGGAGCGGTGGGTGCGGCAGTGGGCGTGGCGGGGGCCGGCGATCCGCAGACGTCGCAGTAGCCGTCGAGGATCGTGCCGGTGCAGCCCGGCTGGGTGCAGCGCAGCGTCGTGGTCGTCATCGCGGTCCCCCGCTCGTGGGTCGGGCGCCGGGCAGCGACCAGGTCGCCAGGTAGGCCTGCAGCGCGGCGGTGAGGGCGCGGGCGCGTCGCATGTCGGTCGGCGTCGCCCGGAAGAGCTGCTCGAGCGGCGCGGTGAGCGCGACGAGGTCGGAGGCCGGCACCCCGACGGCACGGCCCTGGGCGCCGAGGGCACCGACCAGCCCGAGGACCTCCTCGCGCTCGGCGAGGGCCTCCGCGTACGCCGCGTGCGCGGTCGTCAGCGCCCGCCCGACGGCGTCGAGCCGCTCGAGGTAGCGGTCGACGGCGACGGGGTCGGTGGGGACCTCGCCGAGCGCGCGGGCGTCGGGGACCCCGAGGCGCGGGGCGGGGGTGACGGCGGCGACGCACTGGTCGGCGAGCAGCCCGATGGCCTCGCCGCGGGCGACGAGCTCCCGGCGCAGCTCCGCCGCCCGGGCCGCGTCGCGGGCGTCGTCGAGCCGCTGGCCGGCGCCGACGATGAGGTCGCGCTCGGCGCTCGAGGCGTCGAACTCCAGCGGGGCGAGCAGGCCGCCGACGTCGGCGCCTCGCTTGGCGCGCTCGGTGACGTCGGCCAGGCGCTGCTCGAGGCGCACGAGCAGGGTGCGGGCCGCGTCGCGCTCCGACCCGACGGGCGTCATCCCGACCTGGTCGCGGATCCGCTCGACCGTCTCGCGCACGTCCTTGAGGCGGGTGCCGACCTCCGCCCCGGACGGTTCGAGGCTCAGCCGGGCGCGCAGCGAGGAGGTCATCGCGTCGGACAGCCGGCACGCCTCCGGCAGCGAGAGCGCGAGCGCCCCCGAGGTGGACGGGGCGATGGCGCCCGCGGCCGAGCCCGGGGCCACGTCGAGCCGGCCCCAGACGAGGGCCGAGACGCGAGTCAGCTCGGCCGGGCCGACGCGCCCGCCCGCGAAGGCGACCTCGAGCAGGTCGTAGCGGTCGGAGATGGCCTTCCACAACGCCATCGAGACGAGCATGTCGCGGCTGAAGGCGTCGCGGTCGCTCGAGGCGAGGGCGGCGGCGTCGAGGGCGTCGAGCTCGCTGCGCCGGCGGCCGCGCCACAGGTCCAGGTCGCGCAGGTAGGCGAAGGCCTGCTCCGGGGTGAGCGTCGCCCCGAGCCGACCGGGCGCCTCGGGGGCCGAGCCGGCCAGACCCGCGGTGACGCCGGGCCGGGGGCCGGCGGGCGCGGCGGCGCCCGACGCGGGGGCGGCGCCGCCGAAGGTCGAGGGGGGCAGGTCGAGCGAGGACATCACGGCACCGGCCGTCCGTAGACCGACGCCGGCGGCGAGCCGGCGCCGAGACGCGGGGCGAGCCACCGGTCGTAGAGCGCCTGCCAGCGGCCGTCCTTCTTCATCGCGTCGAGGACGGCGTTGGCGAAGCGGGCCGTCGTCACGTCGTCGCTGCGGAACCCCAGGCCGTAGGGCTCGGAGGTCAGCGGCTTCTGGGTCGTCGGGACGAACGCGTAGGGGTCCTGCTCCGCGAGCCCGGCGAGCACGGTGTCGTCCCCGGCGATGGCGCCGACCTTCCCGTCCTGGAAGAGGACGAGGCAGGCGGTGTGGGTGGCGGCCCCCACGGGCGTGATGCCCTGCTGGGCGACCACGGCGGCGTACGTCGTCGTGCCGGTCGGTGCGCAGACCTTCTTGTCCACCGCGTCCGGCGAGGCCGCCAGCTGCGCGAAGGTCGTGGCCGACGAGCCCTTGCGGACGAGCAGCTCGAGGCCCGCCTGGTAGTACTCGGCCGAGAAGGCGATCTGCGACCAGCGGTCGCAGGTCATCGACAGGGTCCGCGCGACCATGTCGACGCTCCCGGACCGCAGCTTCGGGATGCGGTCGGCGCTGGTGACGACGACCGGCACGAGGGCGTCCTCGCTGCCGTACATCGCCTTGGCGATCTGCCGGGCCACGTCGATGTCGAAGCCCTCGATCTGGCCGGTGAACGGGTTCCGCGCGCTCATGAGCAGGGTGTCGGCGGAGACGCCGACCCTGAGCCTGCCCTTCTGGCGCACCGACGCGGGCAGCTGCGAGGGGTCCGTCGACGGCAGGGGCGCGTACGACGTGACGGCGCTGGGGGAGCAGGAGGTCGCGGCGGCCGTGGGCGCCGGGGCGGTGGTCGTGGGCGGCGCGGCCGGGACGGGCGTGTCGGCGTACTGCACCCCGCCGCAGGCGGCCAGGAGCAGGGCGGCGGTGGCGGCGCCGACCGCGGCGAGCAGCGGGCGGCGGGTCACCGGTACTCCTCCAGCCGCTGGCCCACGCCCCGGACGGCCAGCACCGCCGCGCCGAGGCAGAGCAGCAGCAGGACCCAGCCGAGGACGGTGGTGCGGGTGCCGGGGGCGGTGATCGCGTCGGCGGCGGCCGTCTGGGCGCTGTCGAGCTGGCTCCCGGCGCCGGTGACGACGACGGCGAAGGCCGCGTCGGCCGAGTCGCCGTCGGTCGCGGTGGCGAGCTTCACCGCGGCGGGCCAGTTGCCGTCGTCGTCGGCCTTGCGGATGGCCTGGTGCCGCGTGACGTACGTGCTCCACCGGGTGAACAGGTCGCCGCGCAGGCTCCCGGCGGTGTCCTGCACCCTTGCGCTGTCGTCCTTCCACTTCGCCTCGTACGACGCCCCGTTGCCCCGGTTGACCAGGGCGAGGCTCTCGTTGGCCTTGGCGTCGTAGGCGGCCGAGCGCAGCGTCGTCAGCCGCAGCACCTGCGCGACCTGCTGGTCCTGCGCGTCCTGGACCGACGACCGGACGCCGGCGAGGGTGACGGACCCGGCGACCAGGGCCACGAGGACGAGTCCGGTCGCGACGGCCAGCGGCACGTTGAGGTAGCGGTGGCTGCGCCGCGCCAGCAGCACCATCGTCGCGAGCAGCACGACGACGGCGAGCGCGCCGGTGAGGGCCAGGGCGGTGCCGCCGGACGAGCGGGCCAGCTCCTCGTCCGCCCGCGTCGTGTTGGCCTGCGACAGGGCGTCGAGGACGGGGACGGTGCCGCTGCGCAGCCCGGCGCTCGCCTGGGAGAGGTACGTCGCCCCGAGCGGAAGGCCCTGGCGGTTGTCGGCGCGGGCCTGCTCCACGAGGGCGACGTACTGCTGCACCTGGGTGTTGAGGACGCCGAGGGCGGTGCCGTCGGCGGGCTGCTCGGTCGCCGCGGTGGCGATGGTGCGCCCGACCCGGTCGATGGCGGCGTCGTACGCCTGCCGGCGGGCCGGGTCCTCGAGCCCGCCCTGGAGGAACGCGGTCGTCGCCGCCGCGTCGGCCGCGAGCAGGTCGGAGCGGACCTGCTCGACCCGGACGACCTGGGCGACGTCGGCCTGCGCACGGGTGAGGGCGGCCGAGGAGGACCACAGCGCCTCCCCGCCGACGAGGCCGAGGACCGCGCAGACGACGGCGGCGGCCGCGGCGACGAGCCGCAGCCGACCGGGGGTGCCCTCGAGCGAGGCGCGCAGCAGCGCGCCCGGCCCGCGACGGCGTGGGACGACGGTGCCGCCCACCCGCGGCGCCGGCATCGGGGCCGGGCGCCCGGTCGGCGCCGGGGAGCCGCTCGGGGCGGGCGGCTGCGCTCGCGCGACGGCCTGGCTCATCGGGGCTCCTGCTCGGGGGTCGGGTCCTGGTGCTCCTCCGACGTCACGAGGGGGTCGCTCGGCTCCGTCGGGTCAGGGCCGGGATCGGCGCCGAGGTCGGCGGCGGTCAGCGTCCGCAGCTGCTCGGTGCCGGCGTCCTCGACGTCCTGGAGCCGGACCGCCTGCCGCCCGATGGCCTCCTCGAGCAGGTTGCGGGCGAACCGGCCGTTGCCGAACGCGGTCGTCCGCTCGGTGCGGGCGAGGACCTCGCGGACGTGCGCCTCGCCGGCGGGGGAGACGTCGTAGTCGGCGTCGCCCGCGAGCTTGTGCAGGATCGCGACGACCTCGTCGTCGGAGTAGTCCTCGAACTCGACCGTGGTCTTGAACCGGCTGGCCAGCCCCGGGTTCTGGCCGATGAAGGCCACCATCGGGTCGGGGTAGCCGGCGACGATGACGACGAGGTCGCGGCGGTGGTCCTCCATCTCCTTGACCAGGGTGTTGACCGCCTCGGCGCCGTACTGGTCGCCGGTCAGCGAGTACGCCTCGTCGATGAACAGCACGCCCCCGACCGCCTTCGCGCACACCTCGGCGGTCTTGACGGCGGTCTGCCCGAGGAACCCGGCGACGAGCTCGCTGCGGTCGACCTCGACGAGGTGGCCCCCGTCGAGCAGCCCGAGCGCCTTGTAGATCGCGCCGACCATCCGGGCGACCGTCGTCTTGCCCGTGCCGGGGTTGCCGACGAAGACCAGGTGGCGGGTGATGTCGGGGTTGCGCAGCCCGGCGGCCGCGCGGCGCGCCTCGACCTTGAGCATGGCGACCTGCTGGCGCACCTCGCGCTTGACCCCGGCCAGACCGACCAGCGCGTCGAGACGCTCCAGCAGCTCCTCGACCGTCGGCTCGGGCTCGGCGGGCTGGGCGGGCTCGGCGGGCTCGGCGGGGACGGCGGGGACGGCGGGCTCCGGCGGGGTCGCCGGCGGCGTCCCGACGGGGCCCGGTTCACCGGGCACCACCCCCGGCAGCCCCCGCCGGACGACGTCGAGCATCTGCGCCAGCTGGGCCGACCGCTGGGTCGCCTCGTCGACGCCCGCGCCGTTCATGAACGACGGCGCCCCCGGCGGTGCGACGGACCGCGTCGACGGCGGCAGGCCGGGCAGGGGTGCGACCGCGCCCCGCTGCGCGGCGGAGACGGTCACGACGTTGTCGACGACCCGCGGCCCGGCGCCGGGCAGGGTCGCGCAGGCCTGCACGACCGCGACGAGCGCGTCGGCGTACGACGTCGCGTCGCCGCCTCCCGCCCGCAGCCGCGCGAGCGCGTCGGTCGGGTCGACCCGCCACCGGCGGGCCGAGGAGGCGGCGTCGAAGAAGGCGGTCGTGGCGGCGGCGACGTCCGCGGCGTCGGCGCGGCCGGTGGCGGCGGCCCAGGCCTGCGCGGCGACGTACTGCGGGGTGGCCGGCTCGCAGACGGTGGCGGCCAGCGCGGTGCCCTCGCGGCGCGCCTCCTGCGGGTCGACGCCGACGGATCGCGCGACCTCGGCGAGGGCGTCGAGCGCCCCGGTGAGGTCGTGGGTGGTCGTCGTCACCGGCCGCTCCCCGACGGCGGGCTGAGCGGGCGGATGTCGGCGACGTCCCCGAGCAGGTCGGTCGTCGGCGGCATCGGCGTCGAGGGGGTCGCACCCAGGGTCAGCGCGCCCCCCGAGGCCCCGGCCCCGAACCGCTCCTCGAGGAACCGGCCGTGGACCACGAGCGCCTGCGCGTCGGCGCGGCAGACCGCGTCGAAGACGTCGTCCATGGTCGCGCCGAGCAGGTCGAGCTGGTCGATGAGCAGCATGAGCGGGGTGCGCCCGCGGTCGACGGGCCGCGAGTCGGCCCACGCCCGCGGCAGCCGCAGGTACCCGCCGATGGCGTCGGGCAGGTAGTTGGTGGCGGTGGCGACGACGTCGTACCCCATCGGGCTGCCGGCCCCCAGGCTGTCCAGCCGGGGCACGGTGTCGCGCACCACCCGGCAGACCCGGCCGAGCCGCGACTGGACCATGGCCGGGACCTTGCCCTCGCGGGCCTGCTGCTCGACGCGGTCGACCGACTCGACGAGGTCGGCGGCCGTGGGCGCGCTCGGGGTCGTCGCGACCGGCTCGGCGGGCTCGGTCGAGCGCCGGCCGAAGCCGAACCACGCACCGATGCCCATGTCCTCGATCGTCTCCCGAAGGTGTCGTGCGGCGCCGTGACGCCTGTCAGCGGCTCAGCGGCCCAGGTCGAGCGAGCCCATCTGCACCTGCGGGTTGGCCCGGTTGACCCGCTCGAGGTAGGCGCGGGACTTGCCGACCTCCGACTCGAGCACGCCGATGGTCTGCGACATCGTGTCGAGGGCCTGCACCTTGTAGGTGTCGATGGCGTCCATCGTCTGGTAGATGTTCGCGAACGCGGCCTGCAGCTGGGGCAGCCCGATGGTGGCCGACGCGGCCTGCTGCTGGATGGCGACCGAGTTGTCGCGCAGCATCTCCGAGGTGCTCTGGATGAGGTTGCTCGTCGTCGTGTTGAGCGCGGTGATCTGGTCGAGGACGAGCTTCTGGTTGCCCAGCGCCTGCGCGACGATGACCGCGGTGCGCAGCGCCGAGATCGTCGTCGTCGAGGCCCGGTCGACGCCCTTGATGAGCTCGAGGTTGTTCTTGATGACGATGTCGATGGCCAGGTAGTTCTGGATCGAGACGGCGAGCTGGGTCAGCAGGTCCTGGTGCTTCTGGCGCACGTAGAACAGGACGTCCTGCTTGAGCGCGGTCGCCTTCTCCGGGTCGGTGGCCTCGAGCGTCGCGATCTGCGCGGTGAGCCGGGCGTCGAGCCGCTCGGCGATGTAGACGTACTGGTTGAGCCGGCCCATCGAGTCCCAGAGGTTCTGCTTCTCGAGGTTGAGCGCGACGTTGTCGCGCTGCAGCTCGTCCTGGCCGCTGCGCAGCGCGTGCAGGATGCCGTCGAGGTGGCTCTGCGCCGACTGGTACTTGCGGAAGTAGTCGGTGATCCTGTCGCCGAACGGGATCATGCCGAGGACCTTCTTGCCCCCCTTGGCCTGGCCGGGGTCGAGGTCCTCGACGGTGCGGCGCAGGTCGAGCAGGGTCTTGCTCACCTTCGAGCCCTCGGACAGCCCGCCGTCGGTGAGCGCCTTGACCGGCGTCTTGAGCAGCCGGTTGCTCGACTCCGCGGCACGGCGGATCTCGTCGTCGCCCATCGTGCGGACGTCGGCCGCCTTGGCCTCGAAGGTCGGGCTCTTGGCCTGCGCCTGGAGCAGCGCCTCGAGGTAGCCGTCGACCTTGGCGTCGAGGCCGGCGATCGCGGCCTCGGGGACCTGCGGGGCCATCTTGGGCGCCGCGGTCTCGCTCACCGCCGTGGTCGGGGCCGGTGGGGCCAGCGTCAGCGTGGCCGTCGGCTGGGGCGGGGCCAGTGGGGCGACCGCCGCGGCGGCATCGGTCGGCGCGGGCTGGTCCGTCATCGGTGCTCCCCAAACATCTGTGCTCCCCTGAGATCGGTGCGAGGAGGACCGGCCTCGGCCCACCCCACCAGACGTCCGGTCAACCTACCGGGTTCCACCGACACCGGTCGGTCCGGTTCCGCCCTGAGCGGACCCCGTCCGGCCCCCCGTCCGGCCTCCCCGTACGGCGCCCCGCACGGCCCCCTCCCACGGGCGGGTGTCCGCCCCGGTCGCCCGGGGTACCCGGCGGACATGGCAGACACCAGTCTCACCGTCACCCGCGCGATCGACGCCCCGGCCGACCGGGTCTTCGACGTCCTCAGCAACCCCGAGCGCCACGTCGACCTCGACGGCTCGGGCTTCGTGGTCTCGGTCGACCACGGCGACCGGATCACCGGCACCGGCCAGGTCTTCACCATGAACATGGAGGGCGACCACATGGGCGGGGAGTACAAGACCGACAACCACGTGACCGGCTACGACCGCAACACGCTCCTGGCCTGGCAGACCGCACCGGCGGGCACCGAGCCGCCCGGGTGGGAGTGGGTCTGGGAGCTCGTCGCCCAGGGCCCGGACGCGACCGAGGTCTCGTTGACCTACGACTGGTCCAAGGTCACCGACAAGGCCCTGCTGCAGAAGGTGGGCTTCCCGTTGGTGAGCAAGGACCAGCTCGAGGACTCCCTCGCGACCCTCGCGTCCGAGGTCTCCGGTTCCTAGGGGGTTGACCTCGCCGGTCGGGGTGGGCAGTCTGGTTTCCGTCCAGCGGGAGAAGTCTTCCGCATGGTGAAAGAGTCAGCGAAGGAGCAGACATGCCCACCCCCGACGGCGTGCAGGTGACCGGTCCCCTCCAGCCCGGCTTCGAGGAGGTGCTCACCGACGAGGCGCTGGCCTTCCTCGCCGACCTGCACCGCCGCTTCGACGGCCGCCGCCGCGAGCTGCTCGCCGCGCGCGACACCCGGTACGACGCGCTCGCCGCCGGCGGCACCCTCGGCTTCCTGCCGGAGACGCAGGAGGTCCGCGACGGCGACTGGCAGGTGGCCCCGCCCGCCCCCGGTCTGGAGGACCGGCGCGTCGAGATCACCGGCCCCGTCGACCGGAAGATGACGATCAACGCGCTCAACTCCGGCGCGAAGGTGTGGCTGGCCGACTTCGAGGACGCCTCGACACCGACCTGGGAGAACGCGGTCCAGGGCCAGCTCAACCTGCGCGACGCGCTCGACGGGACCATCGACTTCACCGCCGACACCGGCAAGTCCTACGCGCTGCGCACCGACGCGCCGCTGGCCACGATCGTCGTCCGCCCGCGCGGCTGGCACCTGACCGAGAAGCACGTGCTCGTCGACGGCGAGCGCCTGTCGGGCTCGCTCTTCGACTTCGGCCTGTACTTCTTCCACTGCGCGCAGCGGCAGCTCGACGCGGGCAAGGGCCCGTACTTCTACCTGCCGAAGATGGAGAGCCACCTCGAGGCGCGGCTGTGGAACGACGTCTTCGTCCGCGCCCAGGAGGCCCTCGGCATCCCGCGCGGGACGATCCGCGCGACGGTCCTCGTCGAGACCTACCCGGCCGCCTTCGAGATGGAGGAGATCCTCTTCGAGCTGCGCGAGCACTCGAGCGGGCTCAACGCCGGCCGCTGGGACTACATCTTCAGCGTCATCAAGAAGTTCCGGACCCGCGGGCGCGACTTCCTGCTGCCCGACCGCGCGCAGGTGACGATGACCGTCCCGTTCATGCGCGCCTACACCGAGCTGCTCGTGCGCAGCTGCCACAAGCGCGGCGCGCACGCGATCGGGGGGATGGCGGCGTTCATCCCGAGCAAGG